>CBFGQI010000180.1:0-8855 GCA_965650885.1 uncultured Oxalobacteraceae bacterium | reverse complement strand
ATCCCGCGCAAATACATCGGTACCTTCGTCGGCATGGTGCCGATGTCGGCGCCGCGCTTCGTCATTGCCGTCATGATCGACGAACCGACCCAGAACGGCCACTTCGGGGGCTCGGTCGCGGCCCCCACTTTCGCGGCTGTCGCAATCAATGCCTTGCGCGCCTCCAATGTGCCTCCCGACTCCAACGTCACCGAAATCGTGGTGCCGGCGGATACCGGACCGGAGGCCATGTAAATGACGACCATGACCCACCAAGAAATCACCAACTGGATGCGCTCCATCGCGCCCAACGCGCAACTGGCATCGGACTCGCGCCGCATCAAGCCGGGCGACGTGTTCTTCGCTTATCCGGGCGACGCCAAGGATGGCCGCACGTTCATCGCCGCCGCGGTGGCAGCCGGCGCTGCCGCCGTGGTGTACGACGACACGGATCATGCGTGGGACGCGGCGCACGACGTGCCGCACCTTGCCGTGCCCGGCCTGAAAAAGCAGGCCGGCCCGATCGCGCACGCGTGGTACGGCCAGCCCGATGCCGCCATGTTTACCGTCGCCGTCACCGGCACCAACGGCAAGACATCCTGCGCTGTATGGACCGGCCAGGCGCTGGCCAAGGTGGGCGAGACGACCGCCGTCATCGGCACGCTGGGCGTGGGCATGTTCCGCGCGCGCGGCGAAGTGGAGTTCGACGAGACCGGCTATACCACGCCGGACGCGGTGCTGCTGGCCCGCAAGCTGCAGGAAGTGCGCGCCGACGGCGCCGCGGCGCTGGCGATCGAGGCGTCCTCCATCGGCCTGCACCAGGGGCGTACCGATGGCATGCACTTCGACGTCGCGATCTTCACCAACCTGACCCGCGACCACCTGGACTACCACGGCGACGAAGCGAATTACGAGGCTGCCAAGACCATCCTGTTCGACTGGCCCGGCCTGAAGCATGCCGTGTTGAACCTGGATGACCCGATGGGCCACCGCCTGGTTGCCCACATCAAGGCGAAGAAGGGCCCGCGTCCGGCGATGATCGGCTACACCCTGAAGGACAAGAAGGCGCAGCCCGACGTGCAGGGCATTTCCATGCTGCGCGCCAGCGCGCTGCGCAGCCGCAACCTGGGCACGGAATTCAACCTGGACTCGACGTTCGGGCATGCGCATGTGCGCACCCAGCTGGTGGGGCCGTTCAACGTCAGCAATGCGCTGGCCGTGCTGGCTGCGCTGCTGGCCAAGGGCATCGCCTTCCGCACCGCCATCGACGGTATCGAATCGCTGCAGCCGGCCCCGGGCCGCATGCAGCAGATCGGCGGCCAGGATGCGCCGATGGTGGTGATCGATTACGCGCACACGCCCGATGCGCTGGAAAAGACGCTGGAAGCCTTGCGCAGCGTGGCCAACGACCGTGGCGGCCACCTTTGGTGCGTGTTCGGCTGCGGCGGCGACCGCGATCCGGGCAAGCGCCCGCAGATGGGACGCATTTCGCAGATGGCCGAGCACGTACTGGTCACCAGCGACAATCCGCGCAGCGAGGATCCGGCCGAGATCATCCGCCAGATCGTGGCCGGCATGGATCCCGAACATCCGCACTCCGAATTCCTGACGGTGGAAGACCGCGCCGCCGCGATCCTGTCCGCCGTGCGCCATGCCGGCAAGGCGGACGTGATCCTGCTGGCAGGGAAGGGGCATGAACCCTACCAGGAAATCAAGGGCCGCAAGATGCCGTTCTCGGATGCCGAGCACGCGCAACTGGCATTGTCCGCACGCCTGACCATGATGAGGCCGCACTGATGCGCAGCACGCTCGCCCATATCCTGCCCGCCCTGACCGGCGCCCACCTGCATCACGGGCTGCTGACCAATGACGCCGCGCTGGGGCTGGAATTCGACGGCGTGTCGACCGACACCCGCACGGTGGGCGCCGGCCAACTGTTCGTCGCACTGCGCGGCGAAGTGTTCGATGCGCACGACTTCCTGCCGCAGGTGGTGGACAAGGGCGTGGTCGCCGTCGTGGTCGACAAGCTGCCGGAAGGCTGGACCTTGCCGGCCATCGTGGTGCCCGACACCCTGGTGGCGCTGGGCCAGATCGCCAACTATTGGCGCAGTCAATTCGCGCTGCCGCTGATTGCCGTCACCGGCTCCAACGGCAAGACCACCGTCAAGGAAATGATCGCCTCCATCCTGGCGGCGGCCCATGGCGAAGAGGGCCGGCTGGCCACGCGCGGCAACCTCAATAACGAGATCGGCGTGCCGCTGACGCTGTTCCGGCTCGACGCATCGCACCGCTCCGGCGTGGTCGAGCTGGGCATGAACCATGCGGGGGAAATCGGCCGCCTGAGCGCGATCGCCGCGCCGACCATCGGCATGGTCAATAATGCGCAGCGCGAACACCAGGAATTCATGCACACCGTGGAAGCGGTGGCGCGCGAGAATGGCAGCGTGCTGTCCGCGCTGCCGGCCGACGGCGTGGCCGTTTTCCCGCACGGCGACGAGTTCACCCCGGTGTGGCAGGAGTTGTCAGAGGGCCGGCGCGTGCTGACCTTCGGACTGGACCCGGCCGCCAACGTGAGCTGCACCTACAGCGCCGGTGACTTCGGCGCCGAGCTGGCGGTCACCATCCGCCCCGCGGCCGCTACGCACGGCGCGGCGGTGCCGCAGGCCGGTGCCGCGCCGGGCACCGCTGGCGCGACTGGCACCGCCGCCAGTTTCGCCGCGCCGGATGCCGTGCCGCGCCACTTCACCGTTGCGCTGCAGGCCGCCGGCGAACACAATGTGCGCAACGCGCTGGCAGCGATTGCCTGCGCCTATGCCGCCGGCATCGATACCTCCACCATCCGCACCGGGCTCGAAGCATTCGCCCCGGTGAGCGGCCGCCTGCAGAAGAAGCAGGCCGCCAACGGCGCACTGCTGATCGACGACACCTACAACGCCAACCCCGACTCGGTACGCGCCGCCATCGACGTGCTGGCGAAGGCGAAAGCGCCGCGCGTGCTGGTGCTGGGCGACATGGGCGAAGTCGGCACCCAAGGCAAGGAATTCCACGAAGAAGTCGCCGCCTACGCCGCATCGAAGGGCATCGAGCGCTTCTTCGCCACCGGCGCGCTGGCCGCACACATGGCGCCGCACGCCGAGCATTATCCAGAATTCGACGCGCTGCTGCGGGCCGTTGGCGCCGCAGTCACGCCGGATGCAACCGTATTGATCAAGGGCTCCCGCTTCATGAAGATGGAACGGGTCGTGCAGCATTTGATTGGACCGCAACAAGCTACAAAGGAAACACACTAATCATGCTGCTCTGGCTTGCACAACTCCTGCAGGACGACATCGGGGCTTTCCGCCTCTTCAACTACATCACCTTCCGCGCCGTGATGGCCACCATCACGGCCCTGCTGATCGGCCTGTTCGCCGGCCCGGCGGTGATCCGCAAGCTGACCGTCATGAAGTACGGCCAGGCGGTGCGCACCGACGGCCCGCAAACCCACCTGAAAAAGCATGGCACCCCGACCATGGGCGGCGTGCTGCTGCTGATCGCCGTCGGCATCGCCACCGTGCTGTGGTGCGACTGGTCTAACCGCCTGATCTGGCCGGTGATGGTGGTGACCATGGGCTTCGGCGCCGTCGGTTGGGTGGACGATTACCGCAAGGTGGTGCGCCAGGACCCGGAAGGCATGCGCTCGGCCGAGAAATACTTCTGGCAGTCGCTGGTCGGCATCGCGGCCGCGCTGTACCTGGCGTTCTCGGTGTCGGCCCCGACGCCGGCGCAGGTGTTCGAACTGTTCTTCCAATGGGTGCAGTCGGGCTTTTCGATGGACTTGCCGCCCAAGGCCGACCTCATCGTGCCGTTCGTGAAGTCCATCAGCTACCCGCTCGGCGTATGGGGCTTCATCGCGCTGACGTACTGCGTGATCGTCGGCACTTCCAACGCCGTGAATTTCACCGATGGCCTGGATGGCCTGGCCATCATGCCGACCGTCATGGTCGGCTCCGCGCTCGGCCTGTTCGCCTACCTGACCGGTTCGGCGACCTACTCGAAATACCTGTTCATCCCGCACATCCCGGGCGCGGGCGAATTGATCATCTTCTGCGGCGCGATGGCCGGGGCCGGCCTGGCCTTCCTGTGGTACAACGCGCACCCCGCGCAAGTGTTCATGGGCGACGTCGGCGCACTGGCGCTGGGCGGTGCGCTCGGCACGATCGCCGTGATCGTGCGCCAGGAAATCGTCCTGTTCATCATGGGCGGCATCTTCGTCGCCGAGACGCTGTCGGTGATTATCCAGGTGGGCTGGTTCAAGTACACCAAGAAGCGCTACGGCACCGGCCGCCGCGTGTTCCTGATGGCGCCTTTGCACCACCACTTTGAACAGAAGGGTTGGAAAGAAACCCAGGTCGTCGTGCGCTTCTGGATTATCACGATGATGCTGGTCCTGGTTGGCCTGTCCACTTTGAAGCTGCGCTGATGATCTATAACGGCAAGATTGCACTGGTACTGGGGCTCGGCGAATCGGGCCTGGCGATGGCGCATTGGCTGGCGCGTTGCGGCGCACTGCTGCGCGTCGCCGACACACGCCCGGTGCCGGACCGCCTGCCGCTGCTGCGCGAGCAGTTGCCCGGCACGCAGTTCATCGCGGGCCCGTTCAACGCGGCGCTGCTGGACGGCGTCGACTTCGTCTGCGCCAGCCCGGGCCTGGGCCCGAACAGGGAATTGGCCGGGATCATCCCGGCCGCGGCGGAAAAGGGCATCCCGGTGTGGGGCGAGATCGAACTGTTCGCCCAGGCGCTGAAGTGGTTGAAGGAAGAGCGCGCCTACGCGCCGAAAGTCATCGCCATCACCGGCACCAACGGCAAGACCACCGTCACCAGCCTGACCGGCCAGCTGTGCGAACGCGCCGGCCTGTCGGTGCGCGTGGCCGGCAACATCAGCCCCGCCGCGCTGGACGTGCTGCGCGAAGTGATGGACCGGCCGGACGCCGATGCGGCACTGCCGCAAGCCTGGGTGCTCGAACTGTCCAGCTTCCAGCTGCACACGACTTACAGCTTGAACGCCGACGCGGCCACCGTGCTGAACGTGACCCAGGACCACCTGGACTGGCACGGCAGCATGCAAGCGTACGCCGACGACAAGAAGCGCATCTTCGGCGCCGACACGGTGCGCGTGCTGAACCGCGACGACAACTGGACCATTGCCATGGCCGACCCGACCGGCCACAACGTCACTTTCGGCACCGATGCGCCGGAGCTGGCGCACAGCTTCGGCCTGGTCAACGAACGCGGCGTGTACTGGCTGGCCACCGCCGAGCCGACCGACGATGCCGAGCCGCCCAAGCGCCGCAAGAAAAACGACCCGCCGCCACCGCCGGTGGAGTGCTATACCAAGAAACTGATGCCGGCCGACGCGCTGCAGATCCGCGGCACGCACAATGCCTCCAATGCCCTGGCCGCGCTGGCCCTGTGCCGCGCCATCGGCCTGCCGTTCGCGCCGCTGCTGCACGGCCTGCGCGAATACAAGGGCCAGCCGCACCGCGTGGAACTGGTGGCCTCGGTCAATGGCGTCGACTATTACGACGATTCGAAGGGCACCAATGTCGGTGCGACGGTCGCCGCCCTGGTGGGCCTGGGTCAGGCTTTTGGGGATAGCGGGCAAAAGCTGGTGCTGGTCGCCGGCGGCGACGGCAAGGGCCAGGAGTTCGACCCGTTGGCCGATCCGGTGCGCCGCTTCGTGCGCGCCGTAGTGCTGATCGGCCGCGATGCGCCGGCCATCCGTACCGCGCTGGAACCGACCGGCGTCCAGATGGAAGATTTCGCCACGCTGGAAGAGGCGACCAAACGCGCCGCCGCCTTGGCCCATGGCGGCGACGCGGTACTGCTGTCGCCGGCATGCGCCAGCCTGGACATGTTCAAGAATTACGCGCACCGCGCGCAGGTGTTCATCGACACCGTGCGTGACATCGCGCTCGACGCGGGGCAGGAGGTCTGATGGCGGTCCAGCTTCCATTCCGCTTCGGCGGCGCCGAGTCCCCAGTGCCGCTGGACGGCCGCGCGCGCCATTCGAAGATGATGGAATACGACCAGCCGCTGGTATGGTCGGTCTTGCTGCTCATGCTGTTCGGCATGGTGATGGTGTATTCGGCCTCGATCGCGCTGCCCGATTCGCCCAAGTTCGCCGCTTACAAGAACCATTATTTCGTGCAGCGCCAGGCCATCTTCATCGCCATCGCGATGGTGGCGGCGGCGGTTGCCTTCCGCGTGCGGGTGCAGGATTGGCAGAAGGCCGCCCCCTACCTGTTCATCGGCACCCTGGTGGCGCTGGTGCTGGTACTGATTCCCGGCCTGGGCGTGAACGTGAATGGCGGCCGCCGCTGGCTGAACCTCAAGCTGTTCCAGTTCCAGCCATCCGAGCTGATGAAACTGTTCATCGTGCTGTACGCCGCCGACTATACGGTGCGCAAGCAGGAATTCATGCACCGGCTGTCCAAGGGCTTCGCGCCGATGGCGCTGGCGGTGGCCTTCGTCGGCATGCTGCTCCTGCTGGAGCCGGACCTGGGCGCCTTCGGGGTGATCGTCTGCATCGCCATGGGCATCCTGTTCCTGGGCGGCGTCAATGCCGTCTGGTTCGGCGGTATTGCCGGCATGCTGGTGACGATCTTCGTGACCATCATTGCGCTGTCCAAGTTCCGCCGCGACCGCTTCTTCGCCTACCTCAACCCGTGGGAGGAAGAGAATGCGCTGAACAAGGCTTACCAGCTGACCCACTCGCTGATCGCCTTCGGGCGCGGCGAGCTGACCGGCGTCGGCCTGGGCGCCAGCGTGGAAAAGCTGCACTACCTGCCGGAGGCCCATACCGACTTCCTGCTGGCCGTGATCGGCGAGGAACTGGGCATGGTGGGCGTGCTGGTCACCATCGGCATGTTCTACTGGATCGTCAAGCGCGCTTTCGACATCGGCCGCCAGGCCATTGCCATCGACCAGACCTTCGCCGGCCTGACCGCAAAAGGCATCGGCATCTGGATCGGCGTGCAGACCTTCATCAATATGGGGGTGAACCTGGGCCTGCTGCCGACCAAGGGCCTGACCTTGCCGCTCATGAGTTATGGCGGCACCGGCATCATCATCAATTGCGTCGGCCTGGCGATCCTGCTGCGCATCGACTACGAGAACCGGGTCCTGATGCGGGGAGGGCGCATATGAGCAAGCGCCTGATGATCATGGCGGCCGGCACCGGCGGCCACATCTTCCCCGGCCTGGCGATCGCGCAGGTGATGCGTGCACGCGGCTGGGAAGTGTCCTGGCTGGGCACCTCGCATGGCATGGAAACGGACCTGGTGCCAAAACACGGCCTGGACATGGACGTGATCCACTTCAGCGGCATGCGCGGCAAGGGCCTGGCGCACACCATTGGCGGCGCCTTCAGGATGCTGGGCGCCTTTGCGGCCTGCTTCGGCTTCATCGGCAGGCGCAAGCCGGACGTGGTGCTGGGCATGGGCGGCTACGTCTGCGTGCCGGGCGGCCTGATGGCGAAACTGCGCGGCGTGCCGCTGGTGCTGGTCAACGCCGATGCGGCCTTGCTGCTGTCGAACAAGACCCTGGCGCCGATGGCCCAACGCGTCTGCTTCGGCTTCCCGGCCGATTTCGGCGCCGCCGCCGCCAAGGCGGTGGTCACCGGCAACCCGGTGCGCAAGGAAATCCTGGCTTTGCCGGCGCCGGAGCAGCGATTTGCCGGCCGCCAAGGCGCGCTGCGCATCCTGGTGGTGGGCGGCAGCCTGGGCGCCAAGGCCCTGAACGACGCCTTGCCGGCGGCGCTGGCCATGATCGCGCCGGAACAGCGCCCGCTGGTGACCCACCAGTCGGGCAAGAAGAATATCGAAGCCCTGCGCGCGGCTTACGCGCAGGCGCACGTGGAAGCGGACGTGGTCGATTTCATCGACGACATGGCGGGCGCCTACGCCCTGGCGGACATCGTGATCTGCCGCGCCGGCGCCATCACCGTGTCGGAGCTGACGGCGGCAGGCGTGGCCAGCGTCCTCGTGCCCCTGGTGGCGTCGACCACCAGCCACCAGCGCGACAACGCGCAATGGATGGCCAGGCAGGGCGCCTCCATCCACATGCCGCAGACGGAACTGAATCCGGAAAGCCTGGCGGCGCTGTTGCAGACGCTGAACCGCAGCACGTGCCAGAAGATGGCGTCCGCCGCGCAGGCAGTGGGCAAGCGCGACGCCAATGACGCCATCGCCAAAGAATTGGAAGCACTCGCATGAAACATAAAGTAAAGAACATTCACTTCGTCGGCATCGGCGGCAGCGGCATGAGCGGCATCGCAGAGGTGCTGGTCACGCTGGGCTACAACGTGTCCGGCTCGGACCTGGGCTCGAACGCCGTGACCCAGCGCCTGGTCGACATGGGCGCCACCGTGCACCAGGGCCACGACGCCGCCTACATCGGCAATGCCGACGCGGTCGTGACCTCGACCGCCGTCAAGGACGACAATCCGGAAGTGGTCGCCGCGCGCGCCCGCAAGATCCCGATCGTGCCGCGCGCCGTGATGCTCGGCGAGCTGATGCGCCTGAAGCGCGGCATTGCCATCGCCGGCACCCACGGCAAGACCACCACCACCAGCCTGGTGGCCTCCGTGCTGGCGCAGGGCGGCCTGGACCCGACCTTCGTGATCGGCGGCCGCCTGACCGCGGCCGGCGCCAACGCCAAGCTGGGCTCCGGCGAATACCTGGTGGCCGAGGCCGACGAATCGGACGCCTCCTTCCTGAACCTGGCGCCGATGATCGAAGTCATCACGAACATCGATGCCGACCACATGGAGACGTACGAGCACGATTTCGAAAAGCTCAAGCAAGCCTTCGTGCACTTCACGCACCGCCTGCC
>CBFGQI010000179.1:0-8985 GCA_965650885.1 uncultured Oxalobacteraceae bacterium | reverse complement strand
GGCGCGGCCAAGCAGATGCACACCATCATCCCGAAGGATTGCACCGGCTGCGACCTGTGCGTACCGGCGTGCCCGGTCGACTGCATCGTCATGTATCCAGTGACAGACACCACCGGCTGGGACGCATGGACGCAAGCGCAAGCGGACGAAGCGCGCGACCGCCACGACTTCCGCCTGGCACGCCTGGTCCGCGAACGCGAAGAGAACGATGCGCGCCTGGCCGCCAAGGCCAAGGCCAAAGCCGAAGCCGTGGAACGGCTCACGCCGGAGAATGAAGCCGAACTGGCGGAGAAGGAACGCAAACGCCAGATCATCGCCGCCGCCATGGAACGCGCCCGCCAGCGCGCCGAAGCCGACAAGAATAAATGAACAACGCCAAACGCCAACTGATCTTCGAACGCCTGCGCGAGGCGAATCCCAACCCCGAAACCGAACTGGAATACGCGACGCCATTCGAGCTGCTGATCGCCGTGCTGCTGTCGGCCCAGGCGACCGACGTGGGCGTGAACAAGGCCACGCGCAAGCTCTACCCGGTGGCGAATACGCCGCAAGCGATCCTGGACCTGGGACTCGACGAGCTGACGGAATACATCCGCACCATTGGCCTGTACAAGACCAAGGCCAAGAACGTGATGGCAACCTGCCGCATCCTGGTCGACCAGCATGGTGGCGAAGTGCCGCAGACGCGCGAGGAGCTGGAACAGTTGCCCGGCGTGGGGCGCAAGACTGCCAACGTGGTGCTGAATACGGCGTTCCGCCAAGTCGCCATGGCGGTCGATACGCACATCTTCCGCGTTTCCAACCGCACCGGCATCGCGCCGGGCAAGAACGTGGATATCGTCGAGCAGAAGCTGATGAAGTTCGTGCCGAAGGAATTCCTGATGGATGCGCACCACTGGCTGATCCTGCACGGGCGATATACCTGCGTGGCACGCAAGCCGAAGTGCTGGAATTGCGTGATTGCGGATTTGTGCGAGTTCAAGGGCAAGACACCAGCCCCCGCCGGCGCTTAGGAAACCGGTAAACCGGGGTCAGACCCCAGTACGCGGCCGCCGCTGGCCAGGGGTCTGACCCTTCGGGTCTGACCCCGGTTTACCGGTTCTATTACAGCAAGACCATATTATCGCGGTGAATCAGCTCATGGCCCTCGACGTACCCAAGAATGGCCTCGATTTCGGCAGAAGGCTTGCGCTTGATACGCCGCGTCTCCGCGCTGGTGTAGTTGCTGATCCCGCGCGCAACCGCATGCCCATCCTCGCCGACGCAAGTGATCACCGCGCCACGGCCGAATTCCCCGCGCACCTCGATCACCCCGATCGGCAGCAGCGACTTCCCTTCTTCCGCCAGCTTCTGCACCGCCCCCGCATCCAGCACGACTTGTCCCGCCGTATGCAGATGATCCGCCATCCACTGCTTACGGGCCGTCAAATGTCCCGTTTGCGCCGCCAGTTCAGTGCCGATGCATTCCCCACCCGCCAGGCGGGTCAGCACATCGGCCTCGCGGCCAAACGCGATGATCGTGTGCGCGCCGGACTTCGCCGCGCGCTTGGCCGCCAGGATCTTGGTCAGCATGCCGCCGCGCCCCAGCGAGGAGCCCGCGCCGCCCGCCATCGCTTCCAGCGCCGGATCGCCCGCGCGGCCATGCGTGATCAGATAAGCCGCCGGATCCTTGCGCGGATCGGCACTGAACAAGCCGCGCTGGTCGGTCAGGATGATCAGCGCATCGGCCTCGATCAGGTTCGCCACCAGCGCGCCCAGCGTATCGTTGTCGCCGAACTTGATTTCGTCGGTGACGACCGTATCGTTCTCGTTAATGATCGGCACCACGCCCAGGCGCAGCAAGGTGGTCAGCGTGGAGCGCGCATTCAGGTAGCGCTCGCGGTCCGCCAGGTCGGCGTGCGTCAACAGCACTTGCGCGGTGCCGATGCCGTGCGCCCGGAAGCTGGTCTCGTAGATCTGCGCCAGCCCCATCTGCCCCACCGCAGCGCAAGCCTGCAATTCATGGATGTCCGTCGGCCGCTTGTCGAAGCCCAGGCGCAGCATGCCTTCGGCCACCGCACCGGAGCTGACCAGCACGACTTGCTTGCCCAGCGCACGCAGGGCGGAAATCTGTTGGGCCCAGCGGGCGATGGCGGCATGATCGAGCCCACGGCCGTCATTGGTGACGAGCGAGGAGCCCACTTTGATGATGATGCGGGTGGCGTTCTGGATAAGCGAATTCATGGGGCGGCAAAGCTCTTTGGTGACAATTGTTTTGTAGATTTATTGCGCCGGGCAGGTGGTGCCGGCTTGCCGCAGACAGTGCCCGCCCCCCGCGTGTGGCAGGGGCGGCACAGGAATGGGTTGTCCCGATTTTAATCGAGAACTTTAAAACGTGGGTCGTCCGGGTCGATCGACGAGATGCCGCGGGCTTCTTCGGTCATCTGGGTTTCTTCCGCGCGCTGCTCGGAATAGCGCTGCTGCTCCAGGTGCTGGTAGATGGCGTTGACCAGTTCCTGCGTGCCTTCGTGCGACAGCGCGGAAATCTCGAACACCGGGCCCTTGAAGCCAACCTTCTTGACGAAGTCCTTGACCTTCTTGGCGCGCTCCTCTTCCGGAATCATGTCCAGCTTGTTCAGCACCAGCCAGCGCGGCTTCTTGCCCAGCGCAGGATCGTACTTCTCCAGCTCCTTGACCAGGGCCTTGGCTTCCTTCACCGGGTCGACAGTCGCCTCGAACGGCGCCAGGTCGACGATGTGCAGCAGCAGGCCGGTGCGCGACAGGTGGCGCAGGAACTGGTGGCCAAGGCCGGCGCCTTCCGCAGCGCCTTCGATCAGGCCCGGGATGTCCGCGATCACGAAGGACTTTTCGTGCGACACGCGCACCACGCCCAGGTTCGGGTGCAGGGTGGTGAATGGGTAATCCGCAATCTTCGGACGGGCATTCGACACGGCGGTGATGAAGGTCGACTTGCCGGCATTCGGCATGCCCAACAGGCCGACATCCGCCAGCACCTTCAATTCCAGGCGCAGTTCGCGGCGTTCGCCTTCCTTGCCGTCGGTCTTCTGGCGCGGCGCGCGGTTGGTCGACGTCTTGAAGTGGATATTGCCCCAGCCGCCCTCGCCGCCCTTGGCCAGCATTTCCATCTGGCCGTGTTCGGTCATGTCGGCGATGATTTCGCCCGACACTTCATCGATGATCAGGGTGCCCACCGGCATGCGCAGGAAGATGTCGTCCGCGCCCTTGCCGTAGCAATCGGAACCGCGCCCGGACTCGCCGTTCTGCGCGCGGTGCATTTTCGAATAGCGATAGTCCACCAGCGTATTGACGTTACGGTCGGCTACCGCCCAGATGCTGCCGCCCTTGCCGCCGTCGCCGCCATCAGGGCCGCCGAAGGGACGGAATTTTTCACGGCAAAAAGAGGCGCAGCCATTGCCGCCGCTGCCTGCGATGACTTCGATGCGTGCTTCGTCAATAAACTTCATTATGAACCACCTTGAAAACTAAAAAGGCCCTACCACTGGCAGAGCCTTTTGGAGAGAAGGCTTGCGCCTTACTGTACCCGTATTCGCTACATTAAGCAGCGGCTACGACGGTAACGTACTTCTTGTTGTCTGGACCTTTGGTCACGAACTTCACAACGCCGTCCACCAGTGCGAACAGGGTGTGGTCCTTGCCGGTACCGACGCCTTCGCCAGCGGACACTGGGGTGCCGCGTTGACGGATGATGATGCCACCAGCGTTGATGGACTGGCCGCCGTACACTTTAACGCCCAGGCGTTTTGATTCAGAGTCGCGACCGTTGCGGGTAGTACCGCCGCCTTTTTTGTGTGCCATTTAGTTACTCCTTGATAGCTCAGTAAATTCGGACAAGCAGCAATTAGCCGTTGATCGAAACGATTTGGATTTCGGTGAAGTTCTGGCGGTGGCCTTGACGCTTCTGGTAGTGCTTACGACGACGCATCTTGAAGATACGCACCTTGTCGTGACGACCTTGGGCAACTACTTTCACCAGAACCGATGCACCTGCAACCAGAGGAGCACCAAACTTGATGCTGTCGCCCGCGCCAACGGCGAGAACCTGGTCGATAGTGATTTCGGAACCAATGTCAGCCGGCAACTGTTCTACTTTAATTTTTTCGCCAGCAGCAACTTTGTATTGTTTGCCGCCGGTTTTTATGACCGCGTACATGATTGGAAACCTCTTGAATTGTTAATAAGCTCCCCTCGCTCGACGTCCAAAAACAACAGACGGAAGCCGGGGAACCGCTGATTATACATAGTTTCCACAAACGCGTCAAAAGGTATTGTCGAAGGGGCCGCCTCGTGGTATGTCGGCAACGAGTAACGTATAATCGCGGCACCTTACTTACTAGCTATAGCAGGTTTGCCTTGTCCAACAACGCCCAGAACACCATCACCAGCACCATCGCCGCCGACATGGACGCGGTCAATTCGGTGATCCGCCAACGCCTCCACTCGGAAGTGGCGCTGGTCAACCAGATTGCTGAATATATCATCAGCGCGGGCGGCAAGCGCATCCGCCCGGTGCTGGTGCTGCTGGTAGCGAATGCGTATGGCTACAAAGGCGCCGCCCATCATGAACTGGCTGCGGTGGTCGAATTCATCCACACCGCGACCCTGCTGCACGATGACGTTGTTGACGAATCGTCAATGCGCCGCGGCCGCCAGACCGCCAATGCGCTGTTCGGCAACGCCGCCTCCGTGCTGGTTGGCGACTTCCTGTACTCGCGCGCCTTCCAGATGATGGTCTCGCTGGATTCCATGCGCGTGATGCGGATCCTGTCCGATGCGACCAACGTCATCGCCGAAGGTGAAGTGCTGCAACTGCTGAACATGCACGACCCGGACGTGAGCGAGGAAAGCTACCTGCAGGTGATCCGCGCCAAGACCGCCAAGCTGTTCGAAGCGGCGGCCGAACTGGGTGCCCTGGTGGCCGGCGCCTCCGACGCCGACATCGCCGCCGCCGGCGAATACGGCCGTTCGCTGGGCGCCGCCTTCCAGCTGATCGACGACGTGCTCGATTACGCCGGTGACGCTACGGAAATCGGCAAGAACGTGGGCGACGACCTGCGCGAAGGCAAGCCTACCCTGCCGCTGATCTGGCTGATGGAAAATGGCACCGAGGAGCAGCGCGCCCTGGTCCGTTCCTGCATCGAGAATGGCGACGAGCAGCACTTCGACACCATCCTGGCCGCCATCACTTCCAGCGGCGCCCTCGACTACACCCGCCGCGCGGCCGAAGTGGCCGCGCAGCGCGCCATCGACGCCATCGCCGGCATGCCGGACAACGAATACAAGCAATCCCTGCTGACGCTGGCCCGCTTCGCGGTAGACCGCAGCCACTAATCCTTTGCCGCACTGAATATATTCTGCGAAGATGCGCCTTTCGATGGAGGCGCCTTTTGATCCGCAGTTTGAAACCAATACTCTTTTGCCTGACCCTGGCGCTTGCTGCATGCGGCGGCCAGGACGGGGATGCGCCAGCAGGCTCCGCCCGCAAAAGCAGCGGCGCCACGCTCGCGCAAGCTGCGGCGGATCCCTATGTTCAGCTGGTCCAGCGGATTTACATTGGCTATTTTGGCCGTCCGGCCGATCCTGGCGGGCTGGCATGGTATGCGGCGCGCCTGCGCGATATCCAGGCGCCATCCGATCCGGCCGGCCTGGCTGCGGCATATGGCAGTAACGCTGCGCTAAAGGCGCTGATCGACAGTTTTGCAAGCAGCCAGGAATCGCAGGACCTTTATCCCGCCGAAAATGCGCCGTTCGTGGAAGCGGTGTACATCAATCTCTTCGGCCGCGAAGCTGACGCCGGCGGGCGCGCGTGGTGGACGGCAGCCCTGGACCGCGGCGATGCGACACGGGCTAACGCAATGCTGTGGATTCTTGCCTCCACACAGGGCACGGACAGCATCATGGTCAATCTCAAGCTGCAAATGTCCGATGCCTTTACAACTGGCCTCAATACGGCGCAGCGGATCGAAGCATACAAAGGAATGGCAGCCGGTTACACTGCGCGAGCCATGCTCACGCGAGCTTTCCCCGCAGGGAATATCTCGATGTTCATGCCGTCGATCGAATCGACCATCGCCCAGCTGGAGGCTGCGCACCGTCAAAACCAACTGCCATACGAAGAAGTGGCTGCAGGTGAGCGGCGCATCGCCCTGGCTGCCACTGCAAGCCAGATGGCCGCCAACGGCGACAAATTGCGTGAACTGGCCACAGTACTGGCGCTTGACCTGAACCAACGTGATCCTGATCTGGGTCCGAAGTGGAAAGTGGACGTCATCCAAGCGGGGACGACGGTGCGCGACCTGCGTGCGCAGTTGAAGGGGTATTTCGGCTCGATCCTGGTGGGCGCCGTGCCGCTGTCGAATTACGTCCACAAACTGGATCTCTACCGGCTGCCCGACTGCCCACTTTTCCGTTTTGCCGCCGACGGCAACTCCTTGCAGGATGCGCCTGCGACGTCTTTTGACCAGCACCCGGACTGCCGCAATGGCCAGGTCGTCGCCTTGTTGCATGGCCGCTCCCCGCAACAGGACATTGCTGAAGTGGCCGGCAAACTGGACCAGTCGATCGCATATCACCGCGCCAGCGCGCAGGCGAATGCCGGCTGGTCGCGCGCATACCAGTTCGTCCAGGCGTTGTGGGGCGGCGGTACGCTCTGGAAGGATGCGACGGAATGGTGGAAACTTGTGCCTCTCTTTGCGCCGGGCCAGGTCAGCTACGCAAACAGCGGTAATGCGCAAACCCGGTTGGCGGCATTCAAGTCCTGCCTGGGAAGCACAGCGGAGATGTGCATCATCAACGCGCATGGTTTGCCCCGCGAGATACAGCCGGAAGGTCCAGGTACGGTCGGCTCGTTTTACTCCAGCGATACCGCCGTCTTCAATGCTGACGATATCAAGCCGCAGTCCATCGGCGCCAAATACATCAGCCTCGTCTCATGTTCGACCCAGGACCCTGGCGTTCAAAACAACCTGGGAGCCACCTTGCTCATGTCCGGAAACGCCCTGCTCACGCATGGCATGGATAGCGTAGCCCTGATTTCGGATGATTATGAACGCCTTACAATGCTGCAGAATTATCAGGCGTTGGCACACGGCGCAACGTTTGCCGAAGCATTTGGCAGCGACCATGTGCGTACTCCGGAGGCGCTCCAAGGCGATCCCTTTATTACGATGCGCCCCATGCCGGCAGGCGAGGGGCCGAAGCTGGCCATCGATGGCAAACGCTATCACGGAGCCGGCACCATCGTTCCGCTCAGTTTTCCCGACTCCATTGCCCGTGCCACGGTCCACAAGACAGTCGTCTTGAGCAATCGCGGCACCAAAGTCCTGAGAGTGCGTTCCAACGTCCAACCTTGGCCGCTCGGTCCTGATGCCAACAGCCAGGACAACCCCGCGCTCGACTGGACACGCGTCTGGATGAGCATCGAGGCGCCGTCACGCTTGCATCCAGTCCTAGGGGTGGGTACGAATGTCAACAACGACGAGTACGTAATTGGCCCCGGCGAAAGCATGGCTATCGTCTACAAGATGCAGCCAGTTGGCCTGGAGACTCCACTATTGAAAGATGGCGGCTTCCAGGGCAGGATCTTGCTGGTGACGAACGATCCGGCCGCACCGCGCATCGTTCTTGAACTGCACGGCAACGTAAAGGTCGGCCCCTGAACAAGTCCTACCTGGCCTCAGCGCGCTTCTTCGCAAAATACGCTTTCCAAGCATTCTGCGTAACCGACGGGTAGCGCCGCTTGCCGAACGCCGCCCAGGCGTTCTGGTAGGCTTGCCAATCCTGCGGCAAGTCGCCCTTCGGCGGACGCGTGCCGTCATCCGCCGGCAGCCTGCCCGCTTCAAATGCCTGCAGCGATGCCAGGGCATCCTGCTTGCCGAAGGCCTTGGCAAGCTTCCACACCAGTTGGATCGCTTCCTTCTCCTCACTGCTCCAGCGCGTGCTGATCTGGTCAAGCTGGTCGTCCAGCGCCTGCTCTTCGAGGGCGGCACGGTTGGCGGCGCAGCGGGCGGTGAGCGTGCTGCTGGAGGCTTCGTCGCATATATCGATCGCAGGCGATGGCCCCTCGCGGCCGCCCTGCATGCGCGCCAGATGCGCCAGCCGAGCTTCCGTTTCGGCCGGGTCGGCCTTAGCCTGGCAAGCCGCCATTTTCGCCACCGCATAATTGCGCGGTACGCCAAGCCCGTTCGCGTACAGCATCATCAGCACATCGTGGCTGTCCTTCGCAAAAGCGCAATGACGCGCTTTCACGTAATCGAAATGCACACCGATGCCGTAGTAATACTTGTCCGCATCGCAGTCCTTCAGTGCCCTGGCCTGCTCCGTCGTAGGGCGGTGCGGGAATGGATAGGTCGTCAGCAAATGGCGCTCGCATTCCGCGCTGTCGGCGCGGGCGCTCGCAGCCAATGTGGCGGCCAGCAAGGCAAGGGCGAAGGAATGGCGCACCAGGCGTCCCTTTACAGGATTTCTTTGACCGTCTCGGGTGGGCGGCACAGACGCACGCCTTTGTCCGTCACGACGAAGGGACGGTTGATCAATTCGGGATGCGCCATCATGGCGTCGATCAGCTTATCCTCCGGCAGCGACTCGTCGGCCAGCCCAAGCTGGTCATACAGCTCGCCCTTGTTGCGCATGGCGCCGCGCGCCGTCAGGCCGGCACGCGCAATCAAATCCACCAGTACTGCGCGCGAGGGCGGCGCCTTCAGGTACTCGATGATTTCCGGCTCGATGCCCACCTCGCGGATCAGCGCCAGCGCGCCGCGCGAATTGCTGCAGGCATTGTTGTGGTAAATGGTAATTCCCATGGTACAGGTCAAGTATTCCCAAACCCGCACTATATCATCGGCAAGGGAGGTTGATAAATGCACAAAGTTATGGGTAAAATTAGGCCTCACCAGTCGGGGTGTAGCTTAGCCCGGTAGAGCGCTACGTTCGGGACGTAGAGGCCGGAGGTTCGAATCCTCTCACCCC
>CBFGQI010000178.1:0-9183 GCA_965650885.1 uncultured Oxalobacteraceae bacterium | reverse complement strand
GAAGGCCGCGAAGAAGGCCGCGAAGAAGGCCGCGAAAAAGGCCGCGAAGAAGGCCGCGAGAAAGGCCGTGAAGAGGGCAAGCGCATCATGTTGCTAACGTTGATGGAACAACGATTCGGCCCATTGCAAGCCCATGCATTGCGCCGGCTGCATGAAGCTGGTCCGGAGGAAGTGGAGCGCTGGACCAAACGGTTCTGCGACGCAACGACACTGGAGGACTTGCTGGGTTGACGAACGGAAGCGTGTGGGCGGGCCGTGCCGAAAAGTCGTATAACCGGACTGAAAGGAGGCTGCGATGTTCGACCTCGACCTGCCCTGGTGGGAATACGCCGTGCGTGGTGTGGCCATCTATGTCGCGCTGCTGGTCATGATGCGCTTGAGCGGCAAGCGTACCATCGGCCAGTTCACGCCATTCGACTTGCTGGTCATCATGCTCCTGAGCGAAGCCGTATCGCCCGGCCTGACCGGCGGCGACGATTCCGTGGCCGGCGGCCTGATCGTGGTGGTCACGCTGGTGCTGTTGAATCTGGCGGTGGCCTTCATCACCGCGCGCAACGACAAGGCCGCCGAGCTGGTGGAAGGCTCAGCCGTGCTGATCGGCCGCGACGGCAAGATATTCAACGAAGTGCTGAAGCGCAACCACGTGGCCGAAAGCGACGTGCAGCAATCCTTGCGCGAGGCCGACTGCCCGCAGGAAAACATGAAGTACGCTTTCCTGGAAGCGGACGGCAAGATCACCATCCTGCAGCGTTAGAGAAAACCGATGTGCCTACGCTCCAGTCCGGACATCACCAGCTTGATGTAGCGGTTGGGGATGTACAGTTCGACTTCCACGGCCGCCCCTTCGGCATTGCGCGCCTCGGACACCAGGTGGAAGAAACTGCGGTCGGGACTGGCTTCCTTGCAGGGCAGGAATTTGCCGGAAGGCCCGTCGGCCAGGTAATCCTTGAGCGCGGCACCCAGTTCCGCCACGCCCTCATCGGTCAGCACCACGCCAAAAGCCATCTCCGCCTCCTATTTTCCGAACATGCGCACCCTGGCCAGCAATTTGGTGGTCGAGCGGTCGTGCTCGAAGTCGATGGCCACCGCCTTGCCGCCGTAAGCCAGCACCGCCTTCCCTTCCGGGATGGCCGTCATATCGTAATCGCCGCCCTTGGCGTAAATCTCGGGCCGCGCCTGCAGCACCGCCTCCAGCGCCGTGTCTTCATCGAACGGCACCACCAGGCTTACCGATTCCAGTGCCGCCAGCAGCGCCATGCGGTCTTCACAGCTATTCAATGGCCGGTCATCGCCCTTGCCCAGGCGCTTGACCGAGGCATCGGTATTGGCGGCCACCACCAGCGAGGCGCCCAGCGAACGCGCCTGCGCCAGATACGTCACATGGCCGCGGTGCAGGATATCGAACACACCATTGGTCATCACCACGGGCTTGGGCAAGGCCGCCACGCGCGCCGCCAGTTCGGCCCGCGTGCACATCTTCTTCTCGAACTCGATCATTCGCCTTCTTCTTCCTCTTCTTCATCGATCTGCATGCTCAAGCCGCCCGCGGCAGCCGGCGACGCCGCGGCCGCTCCACCATCGGGCGGCGGCCGGTTGCCGTGCAGCTTGATCTGCAGGCGCAGGCCATTGGTCGAATCGGCGTTGCGCAGCGCCTCTTCATAGCCGATATAGCCCTTATTATAGAGTTCGAACAGCGCCTGGTCGAAGGTGCACATGCCCAGCTCGCGCGACTTGTGCATGATTTCCTTGATCCCGTGGAAGTTGCCCTTGAAGATCATCTCGGCGATGGTCGGCGTGTTGAGCAGGATTTCGATGGCCGCCTTGCGCCCCTTGCCATCCTCGGTGCGGATCAGGCGTTGCGACACGATGGCGCGCAGGTTGGACGACAAGTCCATCAGCAGCTGGTTGCGGCGCTCTTCCGGGAAGAAATTGATGATGCGGTCCATGGTCTGGTTCGCATTGTTCGCGTGCAGCGTGCCCAGGCAGAGGTGGCCGGTTTCGGCAAACGCGATCGCATGCTCCATGGTCTCCGTATCGCGGATCTCGCCGATCAGGATCACGTCCGGCGCCTGGCGCAAGGTGTTTTTCAGCGCATGGTGCCAGGACAAGGTATCGACGCCCACTTCGCGGTGGGTGATCAGGCATCCCTTGTTCTTGTGCACATACTCGACCGGATCCTCCACCGTGATGATGTGGCCGGCCGAATTCTGGTTGCGGTAATCGATCATGGCCGCCAGCGTGGTCGACTTGCCCGAACCGGTGCCGCCCACCACCAGCACCAGGCCGCGTTTGGTCATGATGACCTCTTTCAAGACTTCCGGCAGGTCCAGCTTCTGGAAGTTCGGGATTTCCGATGCGATGGTACGGATCACCATGCCCACCGCCTGCTGCTGCACGAAGACATTGACGCGGAAGCGGCACACGTTGGGCAGCGAAATCGCGAAATTGCACTCCAGTTCAGTTTCGAATTCGCGCCGCTGCTTGTCGTTCATGATGGCGTACGCCAGGGCGCGCGTGACGTCGGGCGTCAGGCGCTGCTGGCTCAGGGCGCGCATCGCCCCCTGCGACTTGATACTGGGCGGGAAGTCCGCGGATATGAACAGGTCGGACCCGCCGACCTGGTGCATGGCCGTCAGGAGTTTATGGATGTACGCCTGGGCTTCTTCATGCCCTAGTGTGGATGACATATGCGCCTCGCTGGATGGATTGCGGTCATTATAGCCAGCGCCCTCCCCCATTCGTGGCATTGCAACAAGGCATTCACCTGTGTTCAAATGGGTTCATGACACTGACCGAGCTCAAATATATCGTAGCAGTTGCCAGAGCGAAACACTTCGGCCACGCCGCCGAAGCGTGTTTTGTCGCCCAGCCCACCCTGTCGGTCGCCATCAAGAAACTGGAAGACGAGCTCGGCGTCGTCCTGTTCGAGCGCGGCGGGGCGGAAATCTCCGTCACCCCGCTGGGGGCCCAGATCGTGGCCCAGGCGGAGCGGGTGCTGGAGCAGACGGCAGCGATCAAGGAACTGGCCAAGCAGAACAAGGACCCGCTGGCCGGGCCCTTGCGGCTGGGCGTCATCTACACCATCGGGCCTTACCTGCTGCCGCCCCTGGTCAAGCGGATGATTGAAACCACGCCGCAAATGCCGCTGGTGCTGCAAGAGCATTTCACCGTCAAGCTGCTGGAAATGCTGCGCCAGGGCGAGCTCGATGCCGCCATCATGGCCTTGCCGCTGCCGGAGCATGGCATGGCGATGCAAGCGCTGTACGACGAACCCTTCGTGGTCGCGATGCCGAAAAGCCACCCCTGGGCCAGCCGCAATGCCATCCCGGCCGAGCACTTGAAGACCGAAACCATGCTATTGCTGGGCAATGGCCATTGCTTCCGCGACCAGGTGCTGGAAGTGTGTCCGGAAATGGCGCGCTTCTCGGCACCGGGCAATGGCATGCAGCGTACCTTCGAGGGCTCGTCGCTGGAGACCATCCGCCATATGGTGGCCAGCGGCATCGGCCTGACCGTGCTGCCGCGCGCTTCGGTGCCGGACATGGAAGGGCGCGACGGCATGCTGGCATTCCGTTATTTCGAAGACCCGGAACCGCAGCGGCGCGTGGTCATCGTCTGGCGCAAGAGCTTTACCCGCAAGGCCGCCATCGACGCCATCGTGGCGGCGGTCGGCGCTTGCCAATTGCCCGGCGTGAAGATGCTCAACGGGCATGCAGAGTAAAATAATGGGATGCAAGCGTCCACTTCCTCCCTGAGCAAACTCGAACTGTATTTCCGTCTGGTCCGGCTGGACAAGCCGATCGGCACCGTGCTGCTGCTGTGGCCGACGCTGTCCGCCCTGTGGCTGGCGTCCAACGGCGTGCCGGACTGGCACTTGCTGCTGATCTTTGCACTCGGCACCTTCCTGATGCGTTCGGCCGGCTGCGCCGTCAATGATTACGCCGACCAGGACTTCGACCGCCACGTGAAGCGGACCGCCGAGCGCCCCATCACCAGCGGCCGCGTCAGCGGCAAGGAAGCGCTGGCCATCGCCGCCGGGCTGTCGCTGCTGGCCTTCCTGCTGATCCAGCCACTCAACCTGCTGGTCAAACAGCTTAGCGTGGCCGCCCTCGTCATTGCCGGCACCTACCCCTACTTCAAGCGCTTTTTCGCCATCCCGCAAGCCTACCTCGGCATTGCATTCGGCTTTGGCATGCCGATGGCCTTCGCCGCCGTGCAAGGTGCGGTGCCGCCGGTGGCCTGGCTGCTGCTGGTGGGCAATGTATTCTGGGCCGTGGCCTACGACACCGAATACGCCATGGTGGACCGCGATGACGACTTGAAGATCGGCATCAAGACGTCCGCCATCACCTTCGGGCGCTGGGACGTGGCCGCCATCATGCTGTGCTATGGCGTGCACCTGGCGATCCTGCTGGCGGTCGGCCGGCATTTCGGCCTGGGCTTGCCTTTCCTGCTCGGCATGGCGGTGGCGGCCGGCTGCGCGGTGTACCACTATTTCCTGATCCGCGGGCGCGAGCGTGCGCCTTGCTTTGCCGCCTTCCGCCACAATAACTACCTCGGCGCCGCGGTCTTCGCAGGCATTGCGCTCGACTATGCGTGGCGCTGACCTATACTGGATTTACCCGAGTGCTGTTCACTGAGACGAGGCGATCATGGACCAGACACCACAAGCGTCACCCAAACCCAATGGCGGCGGCGTTGCCAACGGCAAGAGCCATAGCCACAACGAGAGCATGGAAGCGCGCGAGCGCCTGATGTCCGACTTGAAGCAAGCCGTGCAGGATGCGGAAACCTGGCTGCGCAATGCCGCCACGGCCAATTCCGACGACCTGGGCATGGTGAAGGCCAAGTTCGAAGACACGCTGCGCACGGCCAAGCGCGACTTGCTGAAACTGGAAGACAGCATGCTGGCGCGCGGCAAGATGGCAGCCCAGGCCACCGACCACTATGTGCACGACAATCCGTGGAAGGCAGTGGCCGCCGGCGCCGCCATCGGCGTGATTGTCGGCATGCTGATCGCGCGTCGCTAAGGGGCAACGGAGCGGCGAACGATGTCGGGATTGCAGTAAATTGGCGGCTCGGCACGATGGTAGAATCGGCCTTTTGCCGTTAAAGACCCATTGCATGCCTGACAATTTTGCCGCTTCACTCGCTGCACTGCGCGCGACGCTGTCCCGGCGATTTGGCGCGCGCGCCGAACACCTTGGCGCCTGGCGACTCAGCTTGCTGAACGGCTTGTGCGCCGTCACGTGCTACCTGGGCGTACTGGTCGGCTTTCCCAGCGTCTGGTTCAGCGTGCAATACCAATTGTGGGGCCTGGTGGCGGCCGACTTCGTCGCGCTGTCGGTGGTCACGGCGCTGCATTTCCGCCGCGATCTGTCCTACCGCTTCCGTGCGGGCGCGTTCCTGGCCACCGTCTACCTGATCGCCGTCGCCCTGCTGTTCTCGGTCGGTGTCATGTCGCAGATTTACCTGCTGGCCGTGCCGGTGCTGTGCACCGTCCTGATGGGCAGCAGGCCGGCCCTGCTCGCCATCGCCGGCTGCAGCACCACCCTGTTCCTGGCCGGCTATGTAGGCAATATCCCGCAAAGTACCCCGACCGACACCGCCTCGCCGCTGCTGCACTGGATTATCGTGTCGACCAATTTCCTGATGGTGGCCAGTGTGCTGATGGTGTCCTGCGCCTACCTGCTGCATGGCCTGGCCGGCGCCCTGGCGCGCCAGCGCGCCGCGCATGCGGAGCTGGAAGCGCAGATCGCCGTGCTGCAAGCGCGCGAAGTGGCGCTGCGCGAATCGGTGGCGGCGCAAAAGGCGGCGGAAGAATCGAACGAGCAAAAAAGCGAATTCCTGGCCATGATCAGCCACGAAGTGCGCACCCCGCTGGGCGGCGTGATCGGCATGCTGCGCCTGGCCAAGAAGGATGCCACGCTGTCCGACGATACCCGCCGCAAGCTGCGCATCGGCCTCGGCAACGCTGAAGTGCTGCTGCACATCATCAACGACATCCTTGATTTCTCCCGGCTGGAAGCCGGCAAGATGCCGTTCGAAACCATCGATTTCGATTTGCCCGCCCTGCTGCACGATGTGGTGGCCCTGCTGGCCGACCGCGCGGAAACCAAGGGCATATCCCTGGTGGCCGAGCTGGACCCGGCCTTGCCGCGATGGTGGCAAGGCGACCCGGTGCGCCTGCGCCAGGTGGTGATGAACCTGGTTGGCAACGGCGTCAAGTTCACCGAGCGCGGCGAAGTGCGGCTGGCGGCGGCGCCGGCGCCCGGCGGCGGCGTCCTGCTGACCGTGCGCGACACCGGCATCGGCATCGACAGCGAGGCGATCGGCCGCCTGTTCCGCAAATTTGAGCAAGGCAATGCCGCCACATCGCGCAAGTATGGCGGCGCCGGCCTGGGCCTGGCGATCTGCAAGAACATCGTCGATGCCATGGCCGGCACCATCGAGGTGCGCAGCGCGCCCGGCGCCGGCAGCGTGTTCAGCGTCCGCCTGCCGCTGCCGGCCGGCCAGCCGGCGCCGGTGCAGCGCGCCGCGTCACGTGCGCCGCATGCGGCCAGCCTGGCCATCCTGTGCGCGGAGGACGGCAGCACCAACCAGATCATCCTGCGCGAACTGCTGGCCGGGATGGGCCATACGGTGACCATCGCGGAAGATGGGGTGGCCGCCCTGGCGCGGCTGGCGCAACAGGAGTTCGACCTGGTGATCATGGATAGCCGCATGCCGCGCATGGATGGCATCGCGGCCTTGCGCCTGCTGCGGGCCGGGACGGGCGGGGTGCGCAACCCGGCCGTGCCGGTGATCGCGCTGACGGCCAATGCCGCCGCCGAGGAGCAGCAGCGCTTCATGGAAGCGGGCGCCAACGGTTTCCTGCCCAAGCCGATCGACGAGGCCAGCCTGCATGCGGAAATCGGTCGCCAACTGGGCTTGCTGGCTGCCGGCCGCGCCCCCAGCGTCGCCGACCTGGACGCCATGTTCCACCCCGCCAGGCCGGCGCGCCAGGATGCCGCACGCGCCGCGGCACGCAGCGCCTTCCTGCGCGAAGGGCCGCGCTTGCTGGCCGCAATCCAGGAGGGCTTGGCGACCGGCAATGCCGCCGCGATCAGCCTGAATGCGCACAGTTTGCTGGGCGCCGGAGCGTATTTCGGCGCGGCCGAACTCAGTGCGCTGTGCGGCCGCATCGAGCCGCTGGCCGATGCCGGCCAACTGGCCAGCCTGGCCCCGCTGGTGGCGGCACTCGAGGCCGAGCTGGCAGCCGTGATGGCCGCCATGACACCACCGGCCGCGTCCCAGCCAGCCGCGCCGCCACCGGCCGCGATGGCGCCGGCTGGCGCGCATGCCGGCTTGCCGGCCTAGCGCCGCGCCGGACCGGCCGGGGAGCCGGACCAGCCGGATCAGCCGGCGGCGCCGAGCTCGTCGCCCAGTTCCTTGCCGCGCGCGGCGGCGGCCTTGACGGCGGCAACGATGGCCGCCTTGACGCCGCCCGCTTCCATGCTGGTCAGCGCGGCGTAGGTGGTGCCGCCTTTCGACGTCACTTTTTCGCGCAGCAGCGGCACCGGATCCGGCGACTGCAGCGCCAGCTGGGCCGCGCCGGTGAAGGTCGCCATGGCCAGCTGCTTGCCCTGCTCCGCCGTCAAGCCCAGTTCCTCGGCCGCTTGCTGCATCGCCTCGATGAAATAAAACACATAGGCCGGGCCGCTGCCCGACACCGCGGTCACGGCATCGATCTTGGCCTCGTCGTCCAGCCAGACGGTGGCGCCCACCGCCCGCAGGATCTGGTCGGCCGCTTCGCGCTGCTGGGCACTGACGCCGGCCGATGCCACCATGCCGGTCACGCCCATGCCGATCAAGGCCGGCGTATTCGGCATGGTGCGCACGATGGCCTGGTAACCGCCCAGCCAGCGCGACAGGTCCGCCGCGCGGATGCCGGCCGCGATCGACAGCACCAGCGGGGTACGGCCCGCCGCCCGCGCCGCTTGCAGCAACGGCAGCAATTGCTGCGTCACTGCATGCATCACTTGCGGCTTGACGGCCAGCACCAGCACCTCGGCGCCGGCAACCGGCGCGTCCGCGCCGCCGGCCGCCGAGGTGGCCACCGTGACGCCGTACTGCCGCTGCAAGGCTTCCAGGGAAGCCGGGTTCGGATCCACCACGTGAATGTTGGCGCCTGGCGTCAGCTTGCCGGCCAGGCCCGCGATCAGGGCGGCGGCCATATTGCCGCCGCCGATAAAGGCAATCTTCATCTCTTATCCTTTGTTGTAGCTGCGCGCACCGAAGATGGCACTGCCGACGCGCACGATGGTCGCGCCTTCATGGATGGCGGCCCGCATATCGGCCGACATCCCCATCGACAGCGTGTCGAGCGCGATGCCCTCGGCGCGCAATTGTTCATACAGTTCACGCAGGACGCGAAACGCCGCGCGCTGGCGGTCGAAATCGTGTTCCGGCTCGGGAATGGCCATCAGGCCGCGCAAGACCAGACGCGGCAGCGCGGCCACGGTGCGGGCCAGCGCTGCGGCATCGGCGGGCAAGACGCCACTTTTGCTGGCCTCCCCGCTGGTGTTGACCTGGATGCATACCTGCAGCGGGTGCAAGTCCGCCGGCCGCTGCTCCGACAATCGTTGCGCGATCTTCGCGCGCTCAATCGTGTGCACCCAATCGAAGTTTTCCGCTATAAGACGCGTCTTGTTGCTCTGGATCGGGCCGATGAAATGCCACTCCAGCGGCGTACAGCCGCGCGCTTGCGCCACTTCCCGGATTTTGTCCACGCCTTCCTGCACATAGTTTTCCCCGAATGCGCGCTGCCCGGCCAGCACCGCTTCGAGCACGGCCTGGGCCGGGAAGGTTTTGGACACGGCCAGCAACTGCACGTCGTTGGGTGCGCGCCGCGCTTCTCGTGCGGCAACGTTGATTGCTTCAGTAACAACTTGCAAGTTGTGGGCTATTGTGGACATAATCGAACGAGACAGGGCCAAGGCTTTTGGCTATCAAAAAAGCACAGGGATTATAAATGGACATTTCCGAACTTCTCGCATTCTCCGTCAAGAACAAGGCATCGGACCTGCACCTGTCTGCAGGCTTGCCGCCGATGATCCGGGTGCACGGCGACGTGCGCCGCATCAACCTGCCGCCGCTGGAGCACAAGGACGTGCACGGCATGATCTATGACATCATGAACGA
>CBFGQI010000177.1:0-9265 GCA_965650885.1 uncultured Oxalobacteraceae bacterium | reverse complement strand
ATCGTACCGCCCAAGGGCGATTCCGCCGCCGGCGGTTTGCGCCTGATCCAACAACATTTGAAGGAGTAGCCCGTGCTATCCCAGTTGAGCGATTTCCGGCCCGATGCCGACAGCGATACCCCGTTGTACATGCAATTGGCGAACAAGCTGTCCGATGGCATCGCCAGCGGCGACTGGCGTGCCAACGAAGCGCTGCCCTCCGAGCGCGTGCTGTCGGAAATGCTCAATATTTCGCGGGTGACGGCGCGCAAGGCGATCGACATGCTGTGCGCGCGCGGCATGCTGACGCGGCGGCGCGGCTCGGGCACCTATATCACGCCCAAGCTGGAGCAGCCGCTGTCGCGCCTGACCAGCTTTTCGGAAGAGCTGCGCCAGCGCGGCTTTACCGCCGGCTCGCGCTGGCTGCAGCGCGAAATCGGCGTGGCGGCGCCGCTGGAACTGCTGTCGCTCGGCCTGTCGCCGAACATGCCGGTGGCGCGCCTGAAACGCTTGCGTACCGCGGACGACGTGGTGATGGCGATCGAAACCTCGACTATCCCGGCGGTCTACATGCCCGACCCCGGCACCGTGAACGGCTCGCTGTACGGCTATCTGGAAGCCACCGGCAACGTCCCCATGCGCGCGCTGCAGCATATCCGTGCCATCAATGCCAATGCCGAACAAGCCCGCCTGGCCAATATCGCCCCCGGCACCGCCATGCTGCACATCACGCGCGTGAGCTACCTGGAGAGCGGCGCGGCGGTGGAACTGACCCACTCCTTCTGCCGGAGTGACTATTATGAATTTGTAGCGGAGTCGCGTCGATGAGCGAGACAATGAGCGAGGCAATCCAAGGCAATATCCTGACACCTTCCGGTTGGCTGAACGGAACGGTTTCCTTTGGCGAGCGCATCGTGGACGTGACCGGCAGCGGCACCGACCCGAAACTGAACGGCGACGACTATATCCTGCCCGGCTTCATCGACCTGCACGTGCACGGCGGCGCCGGCAAGGATGTGATGGAAGGCGGCGATGCCGTGCATACGATTGCCGCCATCCATGCCCGCCATGGCACCACCTCGATGCTGGCCACCACGATGACGGCACCGCCGGAAGACATCGACGTGGCGCTGGCCGCCATCGGCAAGGCCGTGCGCCAGCGCGGCAAGGGCGAGGCGCGGGTACTGGGCGCCCACCTGGAAGGCCCCTATATCAATAGCGGCAAGCTGGGCGCGCAACCGAACTTTGCGCGCGCCGCCACCATCGCGGAAGTGCACCGTCTCGAGAAGCTGGCGCCGATGCGCGTGATTACCGTGGCGCCGGAAATTTCCGGCCACCTGGAATTGGTGCGCGACCTCGCCCAACATGGCGTGCGCGTGCAGATCGGCCATACGCTGGGTTCTTACGAAGAAGGCGTGGCGGCGCTGGATCATGGCGCAACCGGCTTCACCCATCTGTTCAACGCGATGAGCGGGCTGCACCACCGGGAGCCGGGCATGGTCGGCGCGGCGCTGGCGCACGCCGAGTTCGCCGAACTGATCCCCGATCTGCTGCACGTGCATCCGGGCGCCATCAAGGGCGCGCTGCGCGCCATCCCGCGCCTGTACTGCGTGACCGATTCCACCGCCGCCACCGGCATGCCGGACGGCGAGTACATGCTGGGCCGCCATATCGTGCACAAGTGCATGGGCGGCGTGCGCCTGCCCGACGGCACCCTGGCCGGTTCCACGCTGACGCTGGACCAGGCCCTGCGCAACCTGGTCGGGCTGGGCCTGGACCTGGCCGACGCCTCCAAACGAGTTTCCACCCACGCGGCCGACTATCTCGGCCTGCAGGACCGCGGCCGCCTGGCGCCCGGTGCGTATGCCGACCTGGTCGTGATGGACCGGGACTTGAAACTGAAAGCCGTTTATATCGAAGGAGAACGTTGTGACCTCAATGATGCTTAAAGAAGCCCTGTCCGCTGCCGACTGCGTGGAACAGCAGTTGGCGCAGGACACCGACCGCTATGCGGAACTGGGCCGCAAATTGAGGAGCACCCCGTTCAACTCCGCGCTGACGGTGGCGCGCGGCAGTTCGGACCATGCCTGCAATTACATCGCCTACCTGATCATGTCGCGCCTGGGCCGGGTGGTGGCGTCGCTGCCGATGTCGCTGGTGACGCTGCACAAGTCGCCGCTGATCACCCGCGACACCCTGACCATCGCCGTCTCGCAGTCGGGCCAGAGCCCGGACGTGGTGGAGCCGATCCGCTACTTCCGCGATGGCGGCGCCACCACCGTGGCGCTGGTCAACGATATCGATTCGCCGCTGGCGCAATCGGCCGAATGGGCCATGCCGCTGCGGGCCGGCAAGGAGCAAAGCGTGGCGGCGACCAAGAGCTTCATCACTTCGCTGGTGGCCGGCGCACGCCTGGTGGCGCACTGGCAGAACGACCCCGAATTGCTCGATGGCCTGGCCGCCCTGCCCGATGCGCTGCGCGCGGCCTGCAATGTGGACTGGTCGCCGGCCATCGAAGTGCTGGCGCCGGCGCGCAATATCATGGTGGTGGGGCGCGGGATCAGCTTCCCGGTGGCGCTGGAAGCCTCGCTGAAATTCAAGGAAACCTCGGCGCTGCAGGCGGAAGCCTTCTCCGGCGCTGAAATCAAGCATGGCCCGATGGCCCTGATCGAAGAAGGCTACCCGCTGCTGATCTTCGCCACGCGCGGCCCGACCCAGGCCGGCCTGCTGGCGCTGGCGGAAGAGATGCGCGGGCGCGGTGCGCGCGTGCTGCTGGCGGCGCCGGATGACGTCGCGCAGCGCGACCTGACCTTGCCGGTCGCCGCCACGCCGGATCTCGACCCGATCGTGGCGATCCAGGCTTTCTATGTGATGGCCGCCAGGCTGTCGGCCGCGCGCGGGCTGGATCCGGACCGTCCACGGCACCTGAACAAAGTCACCAAGACCCACTGATTGCGCGCGCGGCCATCGATGAAGAACAGTCTCCTGCTAGCTGCATTGATGGCCATCGGCGGTGCCGCGCTCGCTGCGCCGCAGCGCATTGAGTTCTGGACCTTTTCCATGAAGCCGCGCTTCACGCCCTATTTCGAAGACGTGGTGCGTCGCTATGAAGCGGCCAATCCCGGCGTGAAACTGGAGTGGGTCGACTTCCCCTGGGACATCATCCAGACCAAGCTGGTGACGCGCATCGTGGCCGGCAAGCCGCCGGCGCTGGTCAACCTGAACGTGCCCTGGGCGGAGGAATTCGCGCGCGATGGGCTGCTGACGCCCGTCGACGCCCTGCTCGGCGCCGAGCGCGCGCGCTACCTGCCCAGCGCCTTGCAGGACCTTTCATTCAATGGCAGGACGTACGGCTTCCCGATGTACAGCAACGTCGCGGTGATCGCCTACAACCGCGAGATCTTCCGCGCGGCCGGCGTGCCGCACGCGCCGCGCAACTTCGACGAGCAGTTGGCCTTCGCGCGCCAGATCGCCCAGCGCACGGGCAAGGCGGGGCTGTGCCCTGCCCTGTCCAAGGTCGATGGGCTGATGCTGCAGCAAGGCTTGCCGGTGCTGGCCGCCGGGCGCGCGGTATTCAATTCGCCGGCGCATGTGGCGTTTGTGCGCAAGCTGGCCGAGACGTATCGCGCGGGAGGATTGCTGAAGGATGGGCTGTTCGCGGAGGATAACTTCCCGCCGGCGGTGGAAGCGTACAAGAGCGGGCGCCTGGGCATGCTGCTGGCGCCGCCGACCGCCTTGAAACGCATCCAGGCCGACGCACGCGAGGTGTATGCGCTGACCGACGTGGCGCCTGCGCCGCTGGGGCCGACGGGCATCGCCGATGGCGGATGGCTGATCCACTTCGGCGTTCCCGCGCGCGTGCCGGCGGCCGATCTGCCGGAGATCGGCAAGTTCGCCCGCTTCCTGACCAACGATGCCAACCAGCTGGAATTTGCACGGCAGGCCAGCGTGTTTCCCGCCTCGGCACGCGCTGCCAACGATCCCTTCTTCACCGCCGTGCCGCCTGGCGCCGGCGCGGCGGAAAAGGCCGTCGCCGCCGGCGCGGTATCGATGCCCTATTCGCGCACCATGTACGTGGCCGGCGTTGAGGACTACGACGAACTGCGCCGCGCGCTGGTGAAAGCCGTCGAAGCCGGCGTCACCGGCCGCCAGGACATCCAGCAAGCACTGGACGCCGCCGTCGCCATCTGGAACCGCAAGCTCAATCCGCGACCCGATACCACGATGAAAGTCGGGGTCAGCTCTGGCTTCTCGGAGAGCTTTGCGCTTCGCGCAGCGCTTTTTGTCCGGTTGCCAGAGCTGACCCCGACTTTCACCGTGCTTGCTACGAGGGGCGTGTCATGAAGCGGCCGGTGGCGGCCTGGCTGTTCCTGGCGCCGGCGCTGGTGCTGCTGGCGGTGTTCGCCTTCTGGCCGGTGCTGTTTGGGTCGGTGCTGGCTTTTACGGACTTCTCGCTGGTGCGGCCCACACATTGGGTGGGGCTGGACAATTTCCGCACCATCTTCCATAACGAGATGTTCGTCACCGGCCTGAAAAACTCGCTGGTCTTCCTGCTGATCGTGCCCTGCGTGCAGTTGGGCGCGATTGCGCTGGCGGTGCTGGTGAACAACCAGTTGCCCGGGATCCGGGTGTTCCGCGCCGCCTATTACGTGCCGGTCGTGACCACGGTCTCGGTGGTCGGCATCATGTGGGGCTTCATGTTCCACGAACAGGGTGCGCTGAATTACATCCTCGGCACCCGCATCGGCTGGCTGCAGGACGATACCTTCGCCCTGGCCGCCATCATGTTCGTCACGCTGTGGCGCGGTCTTGGCTGGTATATGGTGATGTACCTGGCCGCGCTGCAATCGGTGCCGCAGGAAATGCAGGAAGCGGCCATCCTGGACGGCGCCAGCCGCTGGCAGCGCTTCTGGCACATCACCGTGCCGATGCTGCGCCCGACCATCATGGTCTGCACCATCCTGTCCGTGCTGGGCGCCCTGAAAGCCTACCAGGAAGTGGACGTGCTGACGCAAGGCGGCCCGATGAACTCCACCTTCACCGCCCTGTACTACGCTTACGACCAGGGCTTGAAGCACTTGAAGCTGCCGCGCGCCCTGGCCGCCAGCTTCATCGTCTCGCTGATCTGCATCGGCATCGCCCTGCTTTGCCTGCGCTACCTGAAGCCGAAGCACCGATGAAGAAGACCCTGCACTACCTGCTGCTGGCCGCGATTGCACTGCTGTGCATCTTCCCCTTCTGGTGGACGCTGGTGACGGCACTTTCCACGGAGGGCAACATCTTCGCCTTCCCGCCCACCTTCTGGCCGAAGGAGCCTTCGCTGGAAAACTTTGCGGAAGTATTCCGCGTGATCCCGATCGGCGCTTTCCTGAAAAACTCGATCCTGATCACCGTGTTCACGGTGCTGTGGAAGCTGGTGCTGTGCTCCATGGCGGCCTACCCGCTGGCGCGGCTGCATTTCAAAGGCCGCAAGCTGGTGTTCGGCCTGATCGTCGCCACCATGGTGCTGCCGTCCGAAGTCAACTTCCTGGTCAATTTCATCACCGTGACGGAGCTGGGCCTGGTCGACACTTACACCGGCGTGGTCCTGCCGAACGTGGTCAATGCCGTCGCCATCCTGCTGCTCAAGCAAGCTTTCGAGGAAGTGCCGCAAGACCTGATCGACGCCGCCCGCGTCGACGGCGCCTCGGAATGGACCATCTTCACCAGGATCATGCTGCCCCTGGTCGCGCCGTGGCTGGCCACCGTCGGCATACTGACCGCCGTCGAGGCCTGGAACGAATATATCTGGCCCTCCATCGTCATGAGCAAGCCGGACGAATTCCCGCTGTCGGTGGGCGTGCTGTACCTGCGCGGTACTTTCGGCAGCAGCACCCGCGTGATCGCGGCGGGCACCATCATCACCATTGTGCCGACATTGGCGGCATTCCTATTCACCCAACGTTACTTCATGCGCGGCATGGACGGAGCAGTCAAATGAGCACACAAGAACTACGAAAAATCGCGGGGCAACTGATCATGATCCGCTTCCCCGGCACCGTGCTGGACCGGGCGACGGCCGACTTCATCCGCGCCAACGGCATCCGCGGCGTGTGCCTGTTCCGCGGGAATATGACCGATGCCGCACAACTGTCCAAGCTGACCGCCGACCTGCGCGATGCGATGGGACCGAACGCGCTGATCGCCATCGACCAGGAAGGCGGCGCCGTGGTGCGCTCGACCTGGGTGCCGGCACCGCCCGCCGCCATGGGCCTGGGCGCGGCCGACGACGCCGACCTGGCTTACCGCACCGGTGCGGCGGTGGCGCGCGCCACCAAGTCGCTCGGTTTCAACTGGAATTTCGCGCCGGTGCTGGACTTGAACAACAACCCGGACAACCCGGTCATCGCCGAGCGCTCCTTCGGCGCCGAGCCCAAGCGCGCGGTGGAACTGGCCATGGCATGGATGGCCGGCAGCCATGCCGAAGGCGTGGCATGCTGCGTCAAGCATTTCCCCGGCCACGGCGATACCCACGTCGACTCGCACCGCGACTTGCCGACGGTCCACAAGGCGCTGCCGCAACTGGAGGCGCTGGAACTGGCGCCGTTCCGCGCCGCCGCCCCGGTGGCGCCGGCCATGATGACCGCCCACATCGTCTATCCGGCGATCGATCCCGACAACCCGGCGACGATGTCGCCCGCCATCCTGGACGGCATCCTGCGCAAGCAGTGGGACTATAAGGGCGTGATCATCACCGACGGCATGGACATGCACGCCATCGCCGGCCGCTATGGCGTGGGCAACGCCGCCGTGCGCGCCCTGCTGGCGGGCGCCGACATGGTGATGGCGCTGGGGACCACGGAGACCCAGGAAGAGACCCTGGATGCGATCGCCGCCGCGCTGGCCGACGGTTCGCTGCCGCAGTCCGCGGTCGACGAACGCCTGGCGCGCCTGAATGCGCTGGCGCAAGCCTATCCCTGCCAGCAACGCTCCTACAAGGAAGACGCGGCCGACCGCGCCATCATGGCCGAAGGCTGGCGCCGTGCGCTGACCGCACGCGGCAATCCCCAGCGCCCGGTGCCCGGCAGCAAACTGCGCCTGGTGGTGCGGCAGGACGTCGTGAGCGACGGCGTCTCCGAAGCAGGCGTGCCGGCGGCGACCGTCGCCGCTTCGCTGGGCAAGCTGTACGACGTGGAACTGGTCACCTTTGCCGATGCCAATACCTTCGACTGGTCGACGCTGCCGCGCGACGGCCGCTTCACCGTGCTGGCCTCCACCTCGCGCCTGCGCTACGGGGCGAACGCCCGCACGCACTGGAAGCCCCACCTGCACCTGGCACTGTGGAACCCCTACCAGGCGCTGGACATCCAGGCGCCCGCCCTGATGACCTACGGTTTCGCCGCGCCCGCGCTGGAAGCCATCAATGCCTGGCTGTCGGGCGAACTGGAAGCCACCGGCCGCTGCCCGGTTCCCGGCTTCGCATAAGGAGACACGATGGACGCCGCACGCCATTCCCCGCTGAAGTGGATCCCCACGCTGTACCTGGCGCAGGGCTTGCCCTACTTCGCCATTGCGCTCCTCTTCGGCCAGATGATGAAGAGCATGAACATGTCGAATGCCGAAATCAGCCACTGGCTGGCCTTCCTCGGCGGCGCCTGGCTGTTCAAGCCCTTATGGAGCCCGTTCCTCGAGCTGGCGTCGAGCAAGAAGCTGGTGGTGGTCAGCCTGCAGCTGTTCGGCGGCGTATGCCTTGGCCTGGTGGCCCTGGCGCTGCAATTCCCGTTCTGGCTCAGCGCCAGCATCGGCGTGCTGTTCCTGGTCTCGATCGCCTCCGCCACGCACGATATCTCCTGCGATGGGCTGTACATCGCCAGCTTGAACAAGAAGGCGCAAGCGCAATATGCCGGCTGGACCGGCACCTTCTTCAATGCCGGCCGTCTGCTGGCCCAGGGCGCCTTGCTGATGCTGGCGGGTTACCTGGAGAAGACGCAAGGCGTCACTTCGGCATGGACCGTCATCTTCGGCCTGCTGGGCCTGACCATGTGCGCGCTGGGCGCCTATAACTGGTGGGCCCTGCCGCTCAGCCCCAATACGCGCCTGGACGACCATACCGTTGCCGGCGTAGCGCGCACCCTGAAGGAGGTGATCGTCGATTATTTCCGCAAGCCGGGCATCTGGGTTTCGATCCTGTTCATCATCCTGTTCCGCGCCGGCGAAGCCCAGGTGCAGACCATCGGCCCGCTGTTCCTGCGCGAGGCGCGCGAAGCGGGCGGCCTGGGCCTCAGCACCGCCGAGGTGGGCGCCGTGTATGGCACCAGCGGCACCATCGCCTTCATCATCGGCTCCATCGCCGGCGGTTATTTCACGTCCTGGCTCACCCTGCGCCGCGCGATCCTGTTCCTGATCCTGGCCGTCAACCTGCCGAACCTGGTGTTCTATTACCTGTCGCATGCATTGCCGACCGACCTGACGCTGATCGGCATCGCCCTGAGCGTGGAAATGTTCGGCTACGGCTTCGGTTTCGTCGGCGTGATCCTGTACATGATGCAGGTGGTGGCGCCGGGCAAATACACCACGGCGCACTACGCCTTCTCCACCGGCGTCATGCAGCTCGGCTTCATATTGTTCCGCTGGATCAGCGGCGATATCCAGATGGCGCTAGGGTACAAGACCTTCTTCCTGTGGGTGCTGGTGGCCGCCATCCCGGTCACCATACTATCGCAGTTCATCCCGATGGAATCGCGCGAGAATGCCGAAGGCGGCGCCGTACCCGAGGCGGTGTGACCGATGGCCTCCGTCTCCCTGCGCAATATCGCCAAGCGCTATGGCGACAATGCCCCGGTGATCCAGGGCATTGACCTCGAGATCGCCGACGGCGAATTCACCGTATTCGTCGGCCCTTCCGGCTGCGGAAAGTCGACGCTGCTGCGCATGATCGCCGGGCTGGAAGGCATCAGCGGCGGAGAACTGCATATCGGCGGGCAGTTGGCCAATCACGTCCCGCCGGCCCAGCGCGGGCTGGCCATGGTGTTCCAGTCCTACGCGCTGTATCCGCACATGACCGTGTTCGAGAACATGGCCTTCGGCCTCAAGCTGGCCGGCCACAAGGGTGCCGAAGTGCGCAGCGCCGTGGAGCGCGCCGCCGCCACACTGCAGATCGGCCACCTGCTCGGGCGCAAGCCCAAAGAGCTGTCCGGCGGGCAGCGCCAGCGGGTGGCGATTGGCCGCGCCATCGTACGCAAGCCGCAGCTGTTCCTGTTCGACGAGCCGCTGTCCAACCTCGATGCCGGCCTGCGCGTGCAGATGC
>CBFGQI010000176.1:0-9611 GCA_965650885.1 uncultured Oxalobacteraceae bacterium | reverse complement strand
AGCGCCTCGGACATGCTGGCCGACCCCGGCCAGCATGCCTCGGCCGAGCAGATCATCGAGGGCATGCGCACCCTGGTCAAGCGCGCGCGCGACAAAGGCGTCAAGGTCTGCGGCACCACGCTGCTGCCATATGGTGGCGTGGGAAAACCATTCATCCATTCAACGTCGGCCGAAACCAAGCGCCAGGCGGTCAATGCCTGGATTCGCACGCCAGGATCATTCGACGCAGTGGCCGATGTTGAACCGCTTTTGCGCGACGTGCGGCAGCCCGAGCGCTTGCTGCCAGCATTCGACAGCGGCGACCATTTGCATCCCAACGATGCCGCCTACCGGGTCATCGCCGGCGCGGTTGCCGACCACTGCCTGAAATAAGAAACGGTTTCAATGCTGTGCCGCGAGCCAGGCGTCCAGCCTGGCTTCGGCGCCTGCGGGCAAATGCAGTCCGAGTTTCGAACGGCGCCACAGGATATCCGCAGCCGTCACCGCCCATTCCTTGCGGCGCAGGTAGTTCACTTCGGCCGCGTACAAGCCGGGCAGGACTTCTTCCCCCATGTCCGCCAGCGAAGCGCAGCCATCGAGCAGGGTATGAACGCGCGTGCCATATGCGCGTGCATAGCGCTTCACCAGCTCGGGCGGGAGCCAGGAGTACTTGACCTGCACCGCCGCCGCCCACTGGCAAAAATCCTGCACCGACCTGTTCTGCGGCACGGCGCCAAACAGGTCGCCGCCCGGCAGGCAGGCTTTTTCAGTCCATCCCTTGGCCGGCTTGCCGAGCTGCTTGCAAAGGACATCGACCGCATCCTCGGCCAGCTTGCGGAAAGTCGTGATCTTGCCGCCGAAAATATTGAGCAGCGGCGCGCCGTCCTTGTCCAGCTCAAGGAAATAGTCGCGCGTGACTGCTTTGGCATCGGAAGCGGCATCCTCGATCAGCGGCCGCACCCCGGCATAAGTCCACACCACGTCGGCCGCACGCACCGGCTCGCGGAAATAGCCGCTGGCCAGCTCGCACAGGTAGCGGATCTCGCTTTCCTCGATGGCTACACGCTGCGGATCGCCCTTGTATTCAAGGTCGGTGGTGCCGATCAGCGTGAAATCGCGTTCATATGGAATGGCGAAAACGATGCGCCCATCCCTGTTCTGGAAGATATAGGCATGGTCATGCCCGAAGATCCGCCGCACCACAATGTGGCTCCCCTTGACCAGCCGTAGGTGGCGCGAGCGCTGGCTGCCCGTCGCGGCTCGCAGGAAGGATTCGGTCCACGGCCCGGCAGCGTTGACCACGGCACGGGCGGTAATGCGCTTTTCCGTGCCATCGGGCTTGCGCAGCGTCGCCAGCCAATGGTCGGCCTGACGCTCCACGCCGACACAGGCGGTACGCGTCAGGATGCACGCGCCCTTGGCGCAGGCATCCATCGCGTTCAGCACGACAAGGCGCGCATCGTCGACCCAGCCGTCGGAATACTCAAAACCTTTGCGGAATTCTTCTTTCAATGGCCGGCCCGCCGGGTGGCAGCGCAGGTCGACGCCGCGCGAACCGGGCAACAGTTCACGCTTGGCCAGCATATCGTAGAGGAACAGGCCGGCGCGTATCATCAGCGCCGGGCGTTGTCCGGCATTGTGCGGCATGACGAAACGCAGCGGCCACATGATGTGCGGCGCGCTGCGCAACAGCACTTCGCGTTCGGCCAGCGCCTTGCGTACCAGCCGGAATTCGTAATACTCAAGGTAGCGCAAGCCGCCATGTATCAATTTGGTGGAGGCGGACGAGGTGTGCGACGCCAGGTCGTCCTTCTCGCACAAGACGACGCACAAGCCGCGGCCCGCGGCATCGCGCGCAATGCCCGCCCCATTGATCCCGCCGCCAACTACCAGTACATCGCAATCTACGTCCGCCATGCGCTTTCCGGTTACTGTTTATAAACGACGCCGTCCTTCATCACGAATCCCACCTTCTGAAGCAGGGTGATGTCCTTCAGCGGATCGCCCGCCACCGCCACGATGTCGGCCGCGAAGCCCGGCTCGATCGATCCGAGGCGCCGAGACTGGCCCAGCAGCGAGGCTGCGCTGAGGGTGGCGGAACGGATCGCCTCCAGCGCCGGCATGCCTGCTTCGACCATATAGGCGAATTCCTTGGCATTGTCGCCGTGCGGGAAAACGCCGGCGTCGGTGCCGAAGGCAATCTTCACACCGGCCTTGTAGGCGCGTGCAAAGGTGCCCTGGATCTGCGGGCCGATTTCCGCCGCCTTCGGGCGCACCAGCGGGGAATAGTAATTCGGCTCCCTGGCCTTGTCAGCCACATAACGCCCGGCGCTGATGGTCGGCACGTACCAGCCACCGGTCTTCTTGAACAGGGCGATGGTTTCGTCATCCATGAAGGTGCCGTGTTCGATCGAGTCCACGCCGGCCTTCAGCGCGCGCTTCATGCCTTCCGCGCCGTGCGCGTGGGCGGCCACCTTGAAGCCGTAATCCCGGGCGGCGGCAACCAGCGCCTTCAACTCGGCGTCGTCAAACTGCGAATTCATGCCGCTGGCGGCCTGGCTCAAGACGCCGCCGGTGGCGGTGATCTTGATCACGTCCGCGCCTTCCTGGTAGCGGGCACGTACCGCCTGGCGCGCCTCGTCGGGGCTGTTGACCACGCCTTCGTCAGGGCCAGGCAAGCCGCGCAGATGGCGCAATTCGCGCGACTGGCCATTGCTTGGGTCGCCGTGGCCGCCGGTGGTGGCGATGGTCTTACCGGCCGTGAACATGCGCGGGCCGACGATGGCGCCGCTATGGATGGCGCGCTTCATGGCGATATTCAAGCCTTCGTTGGCGCCAAGGTCGCGCACCGAGGTGAATCCGGCTTTCAGCGTGCGCTCGGCATAGGCGACGGAATCGTAGGCGCGGTCGATGGCGTCCAGCGTCAATTGGCCGCGCAGGGCCTCGACCTGGGGCTGGGTCTGGCCGGTCAGGTGCACGTGCATGTCGATGAAACCGGGCATGCAGGACATCGCACCGAGGTCGACGTCGCCCTTGCCCCGGGTCGGTTCGACCGCCTTCACCGAACCGTTTTCGATATGGACCGTGACCTTCTCGCGCCACACCCCGGCCTTGACGTCCAGCAGGCGGCCGCAATCGACGGTCATGGCGCCTGCCGTCCCGACCGATCCCAGCGCCAGCAGCAAGCCCGCCGCACCCGTTTTCTTCATGTCCCAGCCTCCTTTTTAGACTAAATCACCTATGACTATGGCATAAACCACAATGAAGGGGCAACTATCGCATGGTCTATAATTGCCCGACCTAGAAACAGTGAGAGCTGATTTGAGCAATCGTCCATCCTGGCTGAACCGCCGCACCCTTACCCGCGCCGGGATCGGCGCAGGCGTCGCCGCCCTCGCCGGCGGCATCGCCCTGGCCTGTTATGCTGCTTTTGTCATCCGCCCCAACCTGCCCACCCTCGAAGCGGTCACCGACTACCGCCCCAAGATCCCGCTGCGCATCTACACCGCGGACAAGGTCCTGATCGGCGAATTCGGCGAAGAACACCGCGATTTCACGCCTATCGCGGAAGTGCCGGACCTGATGAAGAAGGCCGTGCTGGCCATCGAAGACGCGCGCTTCTACGAACACGGCGGCATCGACTGGATCCGCGCCATGGGCGCCGCCCGCGCCAACCTGCGCGGCAGTTTCCGCCAGGGCGCTTCCACCATCACCATGCAGGTGGCGCGCGATTTCTACCTGAGCAAGGACAAGTTCATCTCGCGCAAGATCGCCGAGATCATGCTGGCTTACCGCATCGAGGCTGCCCTGGAGAAGGACAAGATCCTCGAGCTGTACATGAACAACATCTTCCTGGGCCAGCGCTCTTACGGCTTTGCCAGCGCAGCCCAGGCTTACTTCGGCAAGTCGCTGAAGGAATTGTCGATCGCGGAAACGGCCATGCTGGCCGGCTTGCCGCAAAACCCGTCGCGCAACAACCCCGCCGTCAACCCGAAAAAGGCGCGCTCGCGCCAGCAAGCGGTGCTGAGGCGCATGTACGAGCTCGATTACATCACCGAGGCGCAGTACGAGGCGGCGAAGAAGGAGCAGCTGCACGTCAACCACCGCGGCCAGGAGTTCGACACACACGCCGAATACGTGGCGGAATTGGCGCGCCAGGTGGTCTTTGAAGAGTTCAAGGAAGCGGCCTATACGCGCGGCATCAACGTCTACACCACCATTGTGTCGACCGACCAGAACGCGGCCTACGCTTCCGTGCGCCGCAATGTGGTCGCATACGACCAGCGCCACGGCTACCGGGGGCCCGAAGCCCAGATCGACCTGCCGGCCGACGAGGAGGAACGCGGCGACGCCATCGACGAAGCGCTGGCCAAACGCACCGTCAGCGACGGCCTGATCCCGGCCGTGGTGCTGCAAGCCAGCCCGACGCTGGTCAAGGCCGAAACCTCCGACGGCGACGTGCTCACAATCAGTGGCGAAGGCTTGAAGCTGGCCGCCGCCGCCCTGTCCGGCAGGGCCAAGCCGGCGTTCGCGATCCGGCCCGGTTCCGTGATCCGCGTGATGCAGACCGAAAAGAAAGCCTGGGCCATCACCCAGGTGCCGAAAGTCGCGGCGGCCTTCGTTTCGCTCGATGCCGATACCGGCGCCTACCAGGCCATGGTGGGGGGCTTCGATTTCGGCCTGCAACAGTTCAACCACGTGACGCAAGCGTGGCGCCAGCCGGGTTCCTCCATCAAGCCTTTCATCTATTCGGCAGCCGTCGCGAAAGGCTTCGGCCCGGCCACCGTGATCGCCGACCAGCCCCTGGAAATGCCGGGCGGCGCCAACGGCGAGCCTTGGACGCCGCAGAACGACGACTTCGTGTTCGACGGCCAGGTCACCATGCGCCGTTCCCTGGCCGCGTCGAAAAACGTGCCTTCGGTACGCCTGCTGCGCGCGGCGGGCCTGGACGATGCGCACGCCTTCCTGGCCCGCTTCGGCTTCGACTTGCCGCGCCATCCGAAGAATTACACCCTGGCCCTGGGCACCGGCGCGGTGACGCCGCTGCAGTTGGCCAGTGCCTATGCCGTGTTTGCCAACGGCGGTTACAAGGTAACCCCCTACCTGATTGCGCGCGTCACCGATGCCAAGGGCGCCCCGATCATGGACATCAAGCCGCCCGCCCCCGCCAACACAGGCGAACGCGTAGTTGACGAGCGCAATGTCTACATCATGGACAGCATGATGCGCGACGTGACCCGCAGCGGCACCGGCGCGGCAGCCGGCCGCCTGGGCCGTCCCGACCTGGCCGGCAAGACCGGTACCACCAGCGATTCCTTCGACGGCTGGTTCGCCGGCTACGGCGGCGGCGTGGTGGCCGTGGCCTGGATGGGCTACGACGAACCGAAATCGCTCGGCGGCCGCGAGTTCGGCGCCACCCTGGCGCTGCCGATCTGGATGGACTATATGCGCGCGGCCATGTCCAAGCATCCCGCGGTCGAACGTCCGGTGCCGGAAGGCGTGGTGCAGCTGAACGGCGACTGGATCCTCGAAGAGTACGCGGGCGACCCGACCGTGCTGGCGGTCGATATGGACTTGCCGCCTGAAGGCGACGCGCCGGTGCCTGCCGACGGAACTGCGCCGCCGGCCCCGCAAGCACCGCCCCCACCGGCCCCGCCAGCGGCGCCGGTTCCGCCGCCCCAGCCAGCGCCCCAACAGCAAATGGCGGCGGGCGGCTGAGCATGCTGCCGGAAAAGCCAGGGTCCATGCTGCGCCGGCGCATGCTTGGCGCCACGGCGCTGCTCGCGGCCGTCCCGTTCGCAGCGCGCGCCCATCACGCCAGCCCGCACGTGCCGCGCATCTACATGATCCTGTTCCGCGGCGAGACTGAAGTCGAAGCGGGCTTCCGCCAATGGTTCGCCGATAACCGCTTCGAAGCTGAAATCCTGGTGCGCAGTGTGGACCTGGAAGCGGAGCGCGTGCCGGGGCTGCTGGACGAAGCGCGCGCCTGGCACGCGGACCTGATCTACACCTGGGGCACAACGGTCACCATGGCGGTGGCGGAGAAGGAATTCGAGATCCCGATCCTGTTCACCATGGTGTCGGCGCCGATCGCCTCAGGCCTGGTGCGCAATCTCGCATCGTCCCAGCGCAACCTGACTGGCGTCAGCCACGTGGTGCCTGCGCGCCAGCAAATGAATGCCATCCGCAACTATCGCCGCTTCGACCGCATCGCGGCCCTCTTCAATCCGAATGAGGTCAACGCCAAAGTCAGCATGCGCGAAATGCGGGCCGAAGCCGAAAGGGTGGCGGCCGAATTCACCTGCCGCCCCTTGCCGCTGGACGCGCAGGGCCGGCCACATGCCGCGGCAATTCCAGGCATGCTCAGGGAATTCGCCGCCAGCGGCGCCCAATTGCTCTACGTGGGGCCGGACAGCTTCCTCGCCTCGCAACGCAAGCTGTTGACCGACACCGCGCTGGAACTGGGCTTGCCGGTGTTTTCCGCGGCCGAAGTGGCGCTGCGCGACGGGCGCGCCCTGTTTGGCCTGGTGGCCGGCTACGCCAAGGTCGGCCGGCTCACCGCGCATAAGGCGGCGCAAATCCTGTACCATCGCGTCAAGCCCGCCGCGCTGCCGATCGAAACCCCGGGCAGTTACTCCTACCTCGTCAACATGGACGTGGCACGCCAGCTTGGCATGGTACCGCCGGCGCGCGTGCTGCAGCTTGCGGAGCAAATCAAATGACACCGCTGTCGCCGCCGGTATTGCAGCAATTGGCCATGGGCCTGGCTTATGGGCTGACCGATGCGGGTACGGTACGGCCCAGCAACCAGGACAACCTGTTGCTGCTGCCGGAACTGAACTTTATCGCGGTGGCTGACGGCATGGGCGGCCATGTCGGCGGCGACATCGCCAGCACGGAAGCCTTGCTGTTGGTGTGGAAGCATTTGCGCGCCCAGCCGGTGCCCGGCACGGAAGCCGGCGCACTGCGGCAGTTGCAGGACGCCGTCCTGTTCGCCAACAGCACCCTGTTCCGCAACAATGCCGCCGCCGGCCTGTCCGACGGCTACGGCATGGGCACCACGCTGACCGGCATGTGGCAGCCGCTGGCTGGCGGCCCGGCCTTCGTGTTCCATGTCGGCGACAGCCGTATCTACCGCTACCGCGACGGCCAATTGGCCCAGCTGACCCATGACCAGACACTATACCAGCAGGCGCTGGAAGCGGGCATGACCAGTATGCTGCCGCCACGCAACCTGCTGCTGCAGGCAATCGGGCCCGGCGACGAGGTCCGGCCGGACGTGTTCGCCCATACCCTGGCGCCGGGCGACCTCTACCTCCTGTGCAGCGATGGCCTGTACGGCGCCACGACAGCGGAAACGCTGGCCGGGCTGCTGGCGGACGCCGGGCCCGGCAACCTGCCCGAAACCTGCGCCGCGCTGGTAGAAAGGGCCAAGCAGGATGGCAGCCGTGACAATATTACGGCCATCCTCCTGCTGTGCCCTGCCCCGGCCTCCAGTGCGGGCTATAATGTGGGGCCAGCCAATTAGTATCGCCTCCCAGCGTCACTTTGCATGCCCTTTGATTTAAAAAAAGCAATTCCAAAGCCCGGCAACCGCTTTGCGCTGCCCAACCTGTTCGGCTCCGGCGACGCCTACGCGCTGGCGCAAACTGCACTCGAATTGAAGGGCCGCGGCCAGATGCTGGCCGTGGTCGTGGCCCAAGCCAGCGATGGCCAGCGCCTGCTGGCCGAAATTCCCTGGTTTGCCAACGGCCAGCTACGCTGCCACCTACTGCCCGACTGGGAAACCCTGCCTTACGACGCGTTCTCGCCGCATCAGGACCTGGTATCGGAGCGCCTGGCGACCCTGCATGAAATCCAGACCGGCCAATGCGACGTGGCGATCATCCCCGCCACCACCGCGCTGGTGCGCATGGCGCCGCCCTCCTTCCTGGCGGCCTACACCTTCTTCTTCAAGCAGGGCGAATCGCTGGACGAAGCCCGCCTCAAGTCGCAGCTCACGCTGGCCGGGTATACCCATGTGAGCCAGGTCATGTCGCCCGGCGAATACTCGGTGCGCGGTGGCCTGATCGACCTGTTCCCGATGGGTTCGGCCCTGCCATACCGGCTGGACTTGTTCGGCGACACCATCGAAACCATCCGCACTTTCGACGCCGACACCCAGCGTTCGCTGTACCCGGTCAAGGACGTGCGCCTGCTGCCGGGACGCGAGTTCCCGATGGATGAAGCCTCGCGCACCGCCTTCCGCAGCCGCTGGCGCGAAACCTTCGAAGGCGACCCGTCGCGCGCGGTGGTCTACAAGGACATCAGCAGCGGCATCGCCTCGGCCGGCATCGAATACTACCTGCCGCTGTTCTTCGACGAAACCGCGACCTTCTTCGATTACCTGCCCGCCGAAGCAACGGTGGCGATGGTCGGCGACATCGATGGCGCCATCAAGCGCTTCTGGGCCGATACCGAATCGCGCTATAAGTTCCTCAAAGCCGACCGCGAGCGCCCGATCCTGCCGCCGCAAGACCTGTTCCTCGGCGACGAGCAATTCTTCGTGCTGGCCAAACCGCACCCGCGCATCGCCATCTCGCGCGACATGTCGGCCCCAACGTCCGAGCTGTCCGCGCCAATCCCGAACATCGCCGTCAACCGCCACCTGGACGACCCGCTGACCAACCTGCGCGCCTACCTGATGCAATCGGGCCGCCGCGTGATGATCTGCGCCGAGACCAATGGCCGCCGAGAAACCCTGCAGCAATACTTTGCCGAATTCGACCTGGCGCCCGCCCTGATCGAAGGTTACGACGGTTTCCTGGCCAGCGACGCCAAGGTGGCGCTGGGCGTAGCGCCCCTGCATGCCGGTTTCGAGCTGGAAGACGGCCTTGCCTTCATCACGGAAACGGAACTGTACGCCGGCAGCGGCCGCCGCGCCGGCCGCAAGAAGCAGGAAGCGGTCACGCAGGTCGAATCGATGGTGCGCGACCTGTCCGAGCTCAAGATCGGCGACCCGGTGGTGCACATCAACCATGGCATCGGACGCTATATGGGCCTGGTCAGCATGGACCTGGGGGAAGGCGAAACCGAATTCCTGCACCTGGAGTACGCCAAGGAGAGCAAGCTGTACGTGCCGGTATCGCAGCTGCACGTGATTTCGCGCTATTCCGGCGGCTCGCCCGACGACGCGCCGCTGCATACCCTGGGCTCCGGCCAATGGGACAAGGCCAAGCGCAAAGCCGCCGAACAGGTGCGCGACACCGCCGCCGAACTGCTCAACCTGTACGCCCGCCGCGCTGCGCGCCAGGGCCACTCCTTCGAATACTCGGCCCACGACTACGAACGCTTCGCCGACAGCTTCGGCTTCGACGAAACGCCGGACCAGGCGGCCGCGATCGGTGCCGTGATCAAGGACATGACGTCCGGAAAGCCGATGGACCGCCTGGTGTGCGGCGACGTCGGCTTCGGCAAGACCGAAGTGGCGCTGCGCGCCGCCTTCATTGCCGTCATGGGCGGCAAGCAGGTTGCCATCCTGGCCCCGACCACCCTGCTGGCCGAACAGCATGCGCAAACCTTCGCCGACCGCTTCGCCGACTGGCCGGTGCGCATCGCCGAAATGTCGCGCTTCCGCACCGGCAAGGAAATCG
>CBFGQI010000175.1:0-9689 GCA_965650885.1 uncultured Oxalobacteraceae bacterium | reverse complement strand
TCCGTCAGGCGGATACCGAACTTGTCGTTCACCACCACCACCTCACCCTGGGCGATCAGGCAGCCGTTGACCAGCACGTCCATCGGTTCGCCGGCCAGGCCGTCCAGCTCGACCACCGAGCCCTGCGCCAATTGCAGCAGGTTCTTGATGGCGATCTTGGTGCGGCCCAATTCCACGGTCAGCTGGACCGGGATATCGAGGATGAAGTCGATATCGTTATGGGTTTCGGTCTTGCTCGGCTGCTTGGAAAAGTCCTTGAACACGGCAGCCGTGGCAGCCTGGTTCTGCATGGCAGCAGCCTCGGCAGCGGCCTGCTCGGCAATCGCGGCACCCCAATCGTCATCCAAGCTTGCGTCGTCGTCTTGATTGTCCGACATGTTTCTCTCCTGTTACAGCTTACTTGCTTATATTATCGGCGTTTGCCAGCAGTTTCTCCACCTTCAATGCGTATTGCCCGTTCAACACACCATAAGTGCAGTCGAGGACGGGCACGCCATCGACGGTGGCTTCGATGGTTTCCGGAATCGTCAGCGGGATCACGTCGCCCACTTTCATGTTCAGGATTTCATCGAAGCTGACCTTGGCCGTGCCGAGCTTGGCGATCAGTTCCACTTCGGCGATCTGGATCTGCTGCGTCATCAGGCGGATCCAGCGCTTGTCCACTTCCAGCGCTTCGCCTTGCAGCGATGAGGTCAGCGCATCGCGGATCGGCTCGATCATCGAGTACGGCATGCAGAAGTGGATCTGCCCCGACACCGAACCGAGTTCAATGGTGAAGGTCGACGCCACCACCACCTCGTTCGGCGTGGCGATGTTGGCAAACTGCGTATTCATTTCGGAACGGATGTACTCGAACTCCACCGGGTACACCGGTTCCCACGATTTGGTGTAAGCCTCGAACACGATATCGAGGATGCGCAGGATGATGCGCTGCTCGGTCTGGGTGAAGTCGCGGCCTTCGACGCGGGTGTGGAAGCGGCCATCGCCGCCGAACAGGTTGTCCACCAGCAGGAACACCAGGCCCGGGTCGAACACCATCAGGGCCGTGCCGCGCAGCGGCTTCATGTGCACCAGGTTGAGGTTGGTCGGCACCACCAGGTTGCGGATGAATTCCGAATACTTCGACACGCGCACCGAACCGACCGACACTTCCGCACTGCGGCGCAGGAAGTTGAACAAGCCCACGCGCAACAGGCGCGCGAAACGTTCGTTGATAATTTCCAGGGTCGGCATACGGCCCCGGACGATGCGTTCCTGCGTCGCCAGGTTATAGGTCCGGACACCTGTGGTCTCCTCGGGCGTCGCGACATCGTCCTGATCGCCGTTGACGCCCTTTAAGAGGGCATCGACTTCTTCCTGGGAGAGAAAATTATCAGCCATGCTTCACACTTACTGGATGATGAACGCGGTGAACAAGACGTCGGACACTTCCTGCGGTTCGCCCTCGGGCTCGAACGGCAGGTTCGCCTGTTCCATGATTTCCTTGCCCAGCTGCTGCTTGCCTTCCGGCGTGTTGATTTCGGAAGCATGCTTGCTCGACAACAGCAGCAGGATGCGGCTGCGCAGCTTCGGCATATTGGTCTTGATGACTTCCGACTCTTCCAGGCTGCTGGCTTGCAGCGTGACCGCCAGTTGCAGGTATTGCTCACCATTTTCCGGCTGCAGGTTGACCGTGAACTGGTCGACCGGGATATAGACCGGTGGACCGGCCGGCTTGGCTTTCTTGGCCTTCTTGGCGGTCTTGCTGGTTTCCTCGGCGTGCTCTTCGCTGTCGCCTTTGAGCATGAACCATGCGCCGCCGCCACCGGCCAGGGCGAGCACCAGCACGCTTGCCACAATGATGACCAGCTTCTTCTTTGAGCCACCGCCTACCGGCGCAGCTTCCGGCTTCGCCTCAGCCTTTGTTTTTGGATTTGCTTTCACTTCTGCCTTGGATGCAAGAGTTGGATCATGACGCCATTATGTCATTATCGGGAAATCATGCGGAGAGCGATGCGCCGAAAAGAGGCAGGAAGCAGGGCTATCTCTGCCTTAGAAGCTGTTGGAGGCCAGCCTCTCAGGCGAAGGTGTCGACGGCGCCAAGGATGCTGCGGCGGACTTGCGGGGCGGCTTGCCCGGCATTGTCGCCGTCCTGGCCATTGTCATTATTGCCATTGGCGGCGCTGCGGCCACGGCCGGCGGCTGCCATGTCGGCGAAGGCTTGCTGCTGTTCCTGGCTGCCGGCCGAGACGCTGGTGTCGCCCAGCGTGATGCCGGCTTCACCCATGGTTTCACGCAGTTTCGGCAGTGCTTGTTCGAGCGCTTCCCGCACTTCAGGCTGGGCGGCGGTGAAGGCCACGCTGGCCTGGTCGTTCGATACGCTCAGTACCACTTGCAGCGGCCCCAGGTCGGGCGGGTTCAGCGTCAGGGTGGCGCTGTGCTCGCCGCCATTCACCATCCAGACGACTTTCTGGCCCAGCTGGTGGTCCCAGCCCTGGCTGCCGACGCGGGCGTGCAGCTGGTTGCTGGCCAGGGCGTGGGCGGCTTGCGCATTGGCTGCGCCGGCCGGGGCGAGGGCGGTGGCGGCGGCCTGCATGGCGCTGCCAGGCTGGATGGTGTGCTGGGCGTCGCGCGCGGCCGCATCGGCTGCCTTGCTGGCGTCGGCGCTGGCTTGCTGCAGGGCGGCCTGGAAATCGGTGCGGGCTTGGCCGGCGGCTTGCGCGGCCTTGTCGCCGGCGTTGGCTGCGGCGGACCCGGTGGACGACGTGCTGAGGTCGCCGGACGCGCCGGATGCGCCGTGACCGGCGAGCTTGGCCAGGGCGTCTGCCAGGGCGGGATCTTCGCCGCTGTCGGCGGCGGCTTTGGCCGCCAATAGTGCGGCCTGGTCGGCGGCGAGGCCGGCGCGTGGACGGCCGTCGCCGATGCCGCTGGCCAGTGCGTCGGCGTCGGCCGGCGCGGCGGTGTCACCGGTGGCGCTGTCCTTGGCTGCTGCGGCGGCGCTGGCAACGGCGGAAGCAGCAGCGGCTGCGGAGGCTGCTGCCGTGGCGGCGCCGTCCGCTGCGCCAGGCTGGGCCAAGCCCTGGATCATCGCCAGCATGTCGGCCACGGCATCGTTGGCGGCTTGCTGGCTTTCGGCTTCCTCGGCCGCTGCGGCGGCTTCGGCTGCGGCGGCAGAGGTCCCGTCGTCGGCTGTCCCGTCGGCCGGCGCGGTGGTGCCGCCAGCGCCATTGCTGCCATTGGCGCTGGCGCTCGCGGCGGCGGCCGAATCAGTGGCGGCGCCGTTGGCGGACGCGGCTTGCGCGTCGCCCGACTGCGCGGCATTGTTCGCCTGGCCGGCCTGGCTGCCTTGCGGCGCCTTGGCCGGTGCCTGGGCTTGCGAGGCTGGCTTGTTGGCCGGGGCGGGTGCGTTGGAAGACGGTTTGGGCTGCTGGCTGGCCGACGCATGCGACGCAGGCTTTGGCGCCTCGGCGCGGCGCGCAGCGGCATTGGTTTGCGGCTGCAGCGAAGGCGGCAGGGCAGCGGCCTGGCGTTCGATCTGTTTGTTCAGGGCCTGCGCGAACTGCTGGTCATCCTGGGCGGCATTATTCGGACGGCCAGTGGCCGCGTTGCCGGACAAGAGGGGAGAGTTCTGGACAGTCTGAGTCTGCATGATCGAATCAATCTAGCGTTTGAAAAATGCCTGCCGTGAGGCGTGTTCGTCCATGGCTTTCTGGTCGCGCTTGGCTTCCTTCTTGAGCTCCTGGGCTTCAGCCCGGTCGCGCAGGGTGGAATACGACATGCGCTTGCGTTCCGCATCCTGCCAGGCTTGCTTTTCCTGGTCGCCGCGCGCTTTGCTGTGGCGCACCACTTCCTGCTGGCCCTTGATGGCGGTATCGAGCTTTTCCATGAAAGCCTGGAAATTCCGATAAGCCATCGGCGTAATGCCCTGCTGCTGCGAAGCGTCGAAACGGCGGCCATACTCGTCGCGGTAGCCGATCAGCATATTCAGCTTTTCCTCGGCGTCGGCGGCGGCCTTCAGGGCAGCGCCCAAACGCTTGGCCGCATCGTCGGTTTCCCGCTGGGCCAGGTCGATCAGAGTTTCAAGTTGCTGGGTAGAGGCCATGATGGTTAATTATATGCAAGGCCAAACGCGTCAATCAGTCGAATAAAGAGGTTAATTGCCCCAAGCTCTCCGGCATGTTCACGCGTTCCGTAATCTGTTGTTGCAGGAATTGTTCAATCTTATCGTGCAGCGCGATGGCTTGGTCAAGCACCGGGTCGGTACCGGGCGTGTAAGCCCCCACGGCGATGAGATCACGGCTACGTTCGTAGCGTGAAAACAACTGTTTCAGCCGGCGCGCCTGGTTCTGGTGGTTGTGCGACGTGATCGAATGCATGGCACGGCTGATTGACTGTTCGATATCGATCGCCGGATAGTGGCCCGCTTCCGCCAGCCGCCGGTTCAGCACGATGTGGCCGTCCAGGATGGCGCGCGCCGAGTCGGCGATCGGGTCCTGCTGGTCGTCGCCCTCGGTCAGCACGGTGTAGAAAGCGGTGATCGAACCGCCGCCCAGTTCGCCATTGCCGGCGCGTTCGACCAGCACCGGCAGCTTGGCGAAGACGGAAGGCGGGTAACCTTTGGTGGCCGGCGGTTCGCCGATGGCCAGGGCGATTTCGCGTTGCGCCATCGCATAGCGGGTCAGCGAGTCCATGATCAGCAGCACGTTCTGGCCCTTGTCGCGGAAATGCTCGGCAATCGCGGTCGAATACGCCGCGCCCTGCATGCGCATCAGCGGCGGGGTGTCGGCCGGCGCCGCCACCACCACGGAACGGCGCAAGCCTTCCTCGCCCAGGATCTGTTCGATGAATTCCTTCACCTCCCGGCCCCGCTCGCCGATCAGGCCGACCACGATCACGTCCGCTTCGGTATAGCGCGCCATCATCCCCAGCAGCACGGACTTGCCGACGCCGGAACCGGCGAACAGGCCCATGCGCTGGCCGCGTCCCACGGTCAGCATGGAATTAATGCAACGCACGCCGACGTCCAGCGTTTCCACGATGGGCGCGCGGCCCAGCGGATTGGCGGGGCGCACATTGATCGGGGCCGAATCGTTGGTCTGGATCGGGCCCAGGCCGTCCAGCGGACGGCCCGCGCCATCGACCACGCGGCCCAGCAGCTCCGCGCCGACCGGCAGGTGGCGCGCGCGGTCGCTCGGGCGGCGGCGCGGATGGTTGACGGTGCCTGGCTTCGGCACGCTTTGCTCGACCGGGAACACGCGCGTGCCGGGGATGATGCCCTCGACATCGCTTTGCGGCATCAGGAACAGTTTGTCGCCTTCGAAACCCACCACTTCCGCTTCCACCTTGCCGCCGGAAGGCAGGGGCACGGTGCAGGCGGCGCCCACCGCCAGGCGCAGGCCGACCGCTTCCATCACCAGGCCGGCCACGCGCGTGACGCGGCCCGACACTTGCATCGGTTCGACGAAGTCGACCAGGGTGGCGCAATCGTTCAGGTAAGAGCGCCAGCGGCTGGCATGCACTTGCGGGTCGGGGGCGCCCATCTCAATCCATCCAGTCGATGTCCTTGCCCAAGGCAAGGCTCAGGCGCTGCCAGCGCGACTGCACGGTGGCGTCGATCTGGTTGGACGCGGTATCGACCTTGCAGCCGCCACGCTCGATGGTGGGGTCGTCGATCACGCGCCAGCCGCCTTTGTCCAATTCTTCCGCAATGCTTTCGCGCACCACGGCGGCGTCTTCCGGATTCAGGATCAGCAGGGCGGGCTGCTGCAGCACCGGCAGGTACTCGAGCGCTTCGCGCACCACCGGCAGGATCAGTTCGGGTTTCACGCGCAGGGCGTTTTTCAGCATGCCCTTGGCCAGGTGCAGGGCCAGTTCCAGCACTTCGTTGCTGATGGCCTGGTCGGCTTCGCGCAGGGCGGCGCTGAAATTGCCGGCGATATCGCGCACCGGGGCCAGGGCCTGCTCGGTGGCGGCGCGCTGCTCGTCCAGGGCTTGGGCCATGCCTTCTTCCAGGCCGGCCTTGAAGCCCTCGTCGTAGCCTTGCTGGCGCGCCTGCTCGCGGATGGCGGCCAGTTCTTCTTCGGTGGGGTAGTCGGGGGCGGGGGCTTGCTCGGGCGCGTAGGCGGCCTCTTCCGCCTCGATGACGGCGGCTTCTTCCGCGACGGCATTGGCGCGCAGTTCGGCTTCCTCGCGCTCGCGCTGGGCTACTACGCTGGGGCGCGAGTCGCCGAAGGAGCGCAGCTCCCAGCGCTGGTAAGCGGTTTGTTGTTCTTTGGGGATGGTTGTCATTGTTTTGCTTGCTTCTTAAACCGGTAAACCAGTGTCAGACCCGCAGGGTCTGACACTTGGCCTGCAGCCGCCGCGGATTGGTGTCTGACCCTGCGGGTCAGACACCGGTTTACCGGTTTGGCTGTTAGACGAACGAATCCTCACCCTTACCACCCAACACGATCTGCCCCTCATCCGCCAGTCGGCGCACGATCTGCAGGATCTGCTTCTGCTGCGTCTCCACTTCAGACAAGCGCACCGGCCCCTTGTTCTCCAAATCCTCGCGCATCATTTCCGACGCACGCGCCGACATATTCTTGAAGATCTTGTCGCGCAAATCCTGCGACGCACCCTTCAGCGCAATGATCAGCATCTCCGATTGCACCTCACGCAGCAGCAACTGGATGCCACGGTCATCAACATCGATCAGGTTATCGAACACGAACATTTCGTCCATGATCTTCTGCGCCATATCGTTGTCGTAGTTTTTGATGTTGTCCATCACGTTCTGTTCCTGCTCGCCGGACATGAAGTTCAGGATCTCGGCCGCCGCGCGGATACCGCCCAGCGTCGATTTCTTGATGTTCTCATTACCCGACAACAGCTTGGTCAGCACGTCGTTCAACTCACGCAAGGCCGCCGGCTGCACGCCATCCAGCGTTGCAATCCGCAGCACCACGTCATTGCGCAAACGGTCCGTGAAATGGCCAAGGATCTCGCAAGCCTGGTCGCGTTCCAGGTGTACCAGGATGGTCGCGATGATTTGCGGATGCTCGTTGCGGATCAGCTCCGCCACCGAATTCGAATCCATCCACTTCAGCGACTCGATACCCGAAGCATCCTTGCCGCCCAAAATGCGCGACAGCAGCACCGACGCCTTGTCGTCGCCCAGCGCCTTGGTCAGCACCTGGCGGATGTATTCATCCGAATCCAGGCCCACGGTCGAAGCCGCCGCGTACTGGTCGCGGAAATCGTCCAGCACATCGACCACCATTTCATGCGGGATGTTCTTCATGGTCGCCATCGACGCGCCCAGCTTGAGCACTTCGCGCGGGCCGAGGAACTTCATCACCTCGGCCGCTTCGGCTTCGCCCATGGCCAGCATCAGGATGGCGGCCTTCTGCAGTCCGGTATTCTCAGTCATTGTTGCCTATCCATTCCTTGATGACGTTGGCGACGATGCGCGGATCTTCCGTCGCGAGTTTCTTCGCCAGCGCCAGGTTGTCGCGGTAGGTGCGGGCAGTGTTTTCTTCCATCTTGGCGATTTCCTCCGCCAGCAATTCTTCCGGCGTCGGGCCCAGCGGCTCGGCGATCGGCTCTGGTTCCGGCTCCGGTTCCGGCTCGTTGATCTCGTCGATCTTCTTGAACACCGGACGCATCATCGGACGCACGATGCGCAGCAGGATGTAGAGCAGGATCAGGGCCGTGATCAGGAACTTCGCCAATTCCTTGGCTAGCGGCAGGTTGGCCGGGTCGCGCCACCATTCGAGCGGCGGTTCCGGTTCCTTGTCGACCCCATCGAATGGCGCATTGGCCACGCTGACGGAATCGCCGCGGTCCTGGTTGTAGCCCATGGCTTCCCGCACCAGGCTGTTGATCTTGGCCATCTCATCCGCGCTGAGCGGCTTGACCGAGACTTTGCCGTTTTTATCGACGGTACGCCGATAGTTTACTACGACGCCGACCGTCATGCGCTTCAGTCCGGCCATTGCCTTCTGTTCATAGCGCACCGTCTTGTCGACCTCATAATTGGTGGTCGATTCCTTATGGGTGGGGCCGGCGTTGGCGCCGGCCGCCGCACCGGCGGCCGGCTGGCCGGGCGCACCGGCAGCGCCCGGCGGCGTCGTGGTCAGCGGGGCGGTGGCCACGCCCGGCGGCTGGTTCGACAGCGCCCCCGGGATGCCGCCCGCATTCTGGCTGGCGTTGCCGCTGGTCTCGCTGCTCTGCTGGCTGCGGATGGCCGAAGCAGCCGGTGGCGAGTTCGGCTTGTAAGTTTCCGCCGCCTGCTCGATGGCGGAAAAGTCGACGTCGGCCACCGCTTCCGCCCGCACATTGCCTTCGCCCACGATCGGCGTGATGATGGACTCGACCTGCTTGACGACTTGCTTCTGCATCTCCTGCACGTACTTGAGCTGGGATGCATCGAGGTTCTTGGCGTTATTGGCCGCGCTGCCATTCTTGTTGAGGTCGGACACCAGGTTGCCGGCCTGGTCGACCACGGTCACATTGGCCGGCGACAATTCCGGTACGGAAGAGGCGACCAGGTGCACGATGGCGCTGACCTGGGCCGGATCGATCATGCGGTTGGCGTGCAACTGCAGGATCACGGAAGCGGTCGGCTTTTGCTGGTCGCGCACAAAGACCGAAGGCTTCGGCAAGGCCAGGTGCACGCGTGCCGACTCGACCGCGCCGATGGACTGGATGGAACGCGCCAGTTCGCCCTCCAGCGCGCGTTGGTAATTGACCTGTTCCAGGAACTGGGACACGCCCAGCTTCTGGTTTTCCATGACTTCGAAGCCGACGTTGCCGCCCTTGGGCAAGCCCTGCTGGGCCAGTCGCAGGCGCACATTGTGCACCTGGTCCGACGGCACCAGGATGGCCTGGCCGCCCTCGGCCAGCTTGTACTTGACCTGCATCTGGTCCAGCGCCGCCGTGATGGCGCCGCCATCCTTGTCGGTGTAGTTCGCGAACAGGACCTTGTAGTCCGGTTCCTTGTTCCACATCCACAGGATCAGGATGAGCGCCAGGATGCCGGCCACGGCCGCACCGCGCACCACCATCTTGCCCATCGGGGTCTGGAAGAAGGCGAAGCGGCCCTGCGGCCTCTGCTGGGCATCTGGATCGTCGATATCGATTGGTTCGGCGGCTGCAGCCATGGGTAATCACTGTGGGGTTAATGGGCCTGTTGCACATTATCAGGCGCTGTTGCGCCATTTAAAGGCTTGAATAGGCGCCCGTTTGCCATCCTGCTCAAGGCTATCTGCTTGCTTTTGCCCCGCTATTCTGGAAGCCTGAAAACAGGAATATTGTATCTTGGAGTCAACTAATGAGAACAGGCGGAATTGATTCTAGCCAAATCCAGGCCATGATCGCCCAGTTGAAGGCAGCGGCGACGCGGCCCTCGGCCACGCCGCCGGCGATCCAGACCGAGAAGGTGGCGGAGAAGCCGGACTTCACCAACGCCCTGAAAGGTGCGCTGGACGCCGTCCAGGCCAGCCAGAACCAGGCGGAAGGCTTGACCAAGCGTTTCCAGATGGGGGACGACTCCGTGAACCTGTCCGACGTGATGATTTCGATGCAGAAGGCCAGTATCAACTTCCAGGCCACCGTGCAAGTGCGCAACAAGCTGGTACAGGCTTACCACGACATCATGAACATGCAGGTTTGAAAGTCGGGGTCAGCTCTGGCAACCGGACAAAGGCGCACGAATGTGCGCCTTTTGT
>CBFGQI010000174.1:0-9712 GCA_965650885.1 uncultured Oxalobacteraceae bacterium | reverse complement strand
AGGCTGATCAGCACCATGCCCGCCGCCACGGCCACGAAGACCAGGAACATGCGGTCGATGAACGGGATCTCGTAGACCCCGCTGCCGTTGTCTGCGGCAAAGCCGATCGGTGCCAGGAAGGACAAGTCGATCATCGTTGGAAGGAACTTCAGGATGATGGAGAACACCAGGCCGCCCACGGTGGCGAACATGGCGGCGGCATTGGTCGCCTTCTTCCAGAAGAAGCCAAGCAGGAACATGGCCAGGATGCCCGGTGAAACGAAGCCGGTGTATTCCTGGATGTATTGGAAACCGCCTTTTTTGTCGATGCCCAGCATCGGTGCGATCAGCACCGCAATTGCCATCGACGCCACCACGGTAAGGCGGCCCACCCACACCATGCGCTCTTCGCTCGCGGCAGGGGCAAATTTCTTGCGATAGATATCCAGCGTGAAAATGGTGGCGATGCTGTTTGCCTTGCCGGCCAGCGATGCCACGACGGCTGCCGTCAAGGCAGCGAAGGCGACGCCGCGCAAGCCGTCCGGCAGCAATGCCAGCAGGGTCGGGTATGCGCGGTCGGGATTGAGCTCGCCGCCTTCGCGCAAGGCACCGCCCAGCGCACCGGCCTGGTCCAGCGCGAACGCTGCAATGCCGGGCAGGACCACGATCACCGGCATCAGCAGCTTCAGGAAGGCCGCAAACAACAGTCCTTTGCGCGCAGTCGGCAGGTCGGCGCCCAGCGCGCGCTGGGTGATGTACTGGTTGCAGCCCCAGTAATTCAGGTTCGCGATCCAGATGCCGCCCAGCAGGATGCTCAGGCCCGGCAAGTCCATATAGCTCGGGTGCTCGCGCGTCAGCACCATGTCGAAGTGGCCGCGGGCGCGGGCGAACAGTTCGGCCGTGCCATGCAGTGCGCCCTTGCCGCCGCCCAGGCCGGCCACCAGGTCGAGTGCGATCCAGGTGGTGACCAGGCCGCCGATCACCAGGCACAGGACCTGGATCACGTCCGTATAGCCGATCACCTTCATGCCGCCCAGCGTGATGATGGTGGCAAAAACGGCCAGGAACACCATGCAGGCGCCGATGCTCAAGCCGGCAATGCTGCTGATGGCGATGGCGCCAAGGTAGAGGATGGAGGTCAGGTTGACCACGATGTACAGGCCGAGCCAGAACAGCGCCATGGTCATCGCCACGCCCTTGCCGTAGCGCTGCTCCAGGAATTGCGGCATGGTGTAGATGTGGTTCTTCAGGTAGACCGGCATGAAGAACACCGCCACGATGATCAGTGTGGCCGCCGCCATCAACTCATACACGGCAATCGCCATGCCGATCTTGAAGCCGGAACCGCTCATGCCGATGAACTGCTCGGCGGAGATGTTGGAAGCGATCAGGGAAGCGCCAATGGCCCACCAGGTCAGCGAGCCCTCGGCCAGGAAGTAGTCACGCGAGGCCGAACCGGAGGTGCTGTTCTTGCGGCGATAGACCCACAGGCCATAGGCAGCGACAAGCGCGAAATAGATCAGGAAAACGACAGAGTCGAGCGATGTGATTTTCATGGGGCGAGCGTCTCCATTACAAATGAGCGTGGCAACATTTGCTTATCGTTAAGGTCGTTAGATTAACGAATCGACTATTCCGCAGTTATGATGAATACGTATTGAGCTATGATTTTCTGGAATAGCTCATCGCACCGATGCCGGCTCGGGCCTGCCATAAAAGGTCGGCGCGCCATCGAAAGACAGCTCCACCCGGTCCAGCACAAAACCGGGATCGAGCGCGCGGATTCTCAGCACGTGGCGGCCGGCATCAAGATTGTCCAGCACGACCGTCCGAAGCGCCGCGTTGCCCAGGACATTTGCCTTCCATTCGTCGCTGCGGCCATGGGTTGTGAAATCGAGTTCCTGGAACGCTCCTCCATCCATGCTGACGGCGATGCGAAGTTGGTTGCTGGATGTCAGTGGATGCACCGGCACCGTCACCACCTTCAACTGCGCCCTGCCCTGCGATACCGTTGCGAACTCGTATCTCAGCATGCCGGTCATCGCCGTCGCGTCCGGCGCAAGGCGGGAGCGCAGACTGCCGCCAAAGCTGCCGAGTCCCGGCACCACGGTCCAGGCGCTCGGCGTGGATTGCACCGCCGCCACCGCCGGGATGGTGACAATCCGTTCGCGTTCGACCGGCAAGCCGGGTGCGGGGTCGGCTTGCAGCCGCAGCTTGACCTGCAGGACCTGTTTGCCGCAATGCAAGCTGACGGCTGGCGGCTGCGCGCCCCCGTCATAACGGATTTCGATACGCTGCTCGAAGCCGTTGTCCGCATCGAGCCGCCCGCCCGACTGGGAAAGCGTGAGCGACGTGGCGACAGCGCCCGCAAGCCAGGAGTGCGCCTCGCCGGCGTCCCCGACCAGCGTGATCGTGCGTGCGGCCGGCCGGCCGGCGACGAAATTCACCTGCGCGCCGTCGGAGGAGAATGGGAAGGGATAGACAATGCTGCACCCTTGCCGCTTCGGCGCTTGTGCGTAAGTGGGAAATGCCGGCGCCTTGAATACCGGCAGGCGGCGCGGCGCCGCATCCATCATGCCTTGCCACTTGCCGCCGCCAAGCGCGTTGTAACGCGCAGTATCCGCCACGATCGCCTGTTGCGCCGCCTGGGCGCGTGCCGCCTGGCGGTTGGCGCCTGGACGCCCTTCCCGCGCATGTTGCGCCGCAAGTTCGAGCCGCAGGATACGCGTATTCAGGTTGGCGCTGGATCGCACCGGGTATTGCACCAGCTGGAAATAGGCATCCGCCAGGTTCCCCGGCAGATTCCCCGCCAGCGCGTCGGCGCGCGCCACCAATGCGTCGTAGCGTGCCAGGCGCGCTTCCGCTTCGCCATCGCCGGAGCGCAGGTAATCGGTGTGCCGCACCGGCGTGGTGGGCTCGGTCTGGCTGAAGCCCATGAATTCGGGCCGGCGCTCCCAGGCCAGCGCGTAATACTCTTCCATGATGGCCGCGATCTCCGGCCCGTGCGCAGCGCCGAACTGCGCGGCCATCCAGTCCGCAAGGTGTTCGTGCACGGGGCGTTCCAGCGCCTTGCGGTCGAACGCCAGGTCGAGGAAGTACTGTGTCAGGTATTCAGCCGGCTTGATATCGCCCACGTTGACGATCCACAGCTTGCGCGCGTCCGTTGCGGTGGCGCGCTCCAGCTGATCGCGGATCAAGGCCGGATGCGTGGTGCCGAGCCACAGGTAGTCATGCGGCCTGCCCCAGTAGGAGATGTGGTAGTAGATTCCCGCGCCGCCAGGGCGCTGCGCCTCTTGCGGCGTGCTCAATTGGTGCAGGTAGCCGTAGTTGTCGTCCGGCCAGACCAGGATGATATCGTCCGGCACTTGCAGCCCCGCCTTGTAAATGTCCAGCACTTCCTTGTACAGCGTCAGTGCCTGTGAAACCTGGTCCGCCGGTTTGCCCAGCGCCTTGCCCAACAAGCCGCGCTGCACAGCAATGGCATCACTCACGCCCTGGCGCGCCTCCTCCACATTGCGCGCACCCTCCATGGCGGAATCGTGCACGCCACGAATGCCCACCGAGTAAATATTCTCGAAGCCTTTCACTTGCTTGACACGCTCATCCCAGTAGCGCACCAGCGATGCGCGGTTCTCGAAAAAGTTGAAAGCGCCGCGCTGCTTGTGGTCCCACTCGCGCACGTTGTTGCGCATCATCGGTTCCGCATGCGATGTCCCGACCACGATGGCGTAATCGCGCGCCGTCTCCGCATTGCCCGCGATCTGGTAGAACGGCTTCGTCGAATCATGCATGGCTGGCCAGATGACGTTCGCCTTCAGTCGCCACATCAATTCGAAGATGCGGGCATAGGTCGCCGGCCCGATATCCTTGCTCGGGTCATGCTTGGCAGCCCACGGCTGCAAGCCCCAATCCTCGTCGTTGAGGAAGATGCCTCGGTACCGCACATGCGGCGAGGCCGAACGGACGCGGCCTGCCGCCACTTCGAGACGCGGGCGCCGCGCCGGCTGCACATCCGCCCACCATTCCCAGGCGGAGACACCCAGCTCGCGCGTCAGGTCGACCACACCGTACACCGTCCCGCGCAAGTCGGCGCCGGCGATCAGCAGGATCTTCGTTCCTGGACGGCGGCGCGGCTCGAAAACAATGCGCTCATACGATTCCCAAGCCAGCCTTGGCAATTCGATGCCGTCTTCCTCCAGCAGCGTGCGCACCAGCGGCGAATCGTAACGTCCCACCACGACGCACACGTTCCGGCAGGCATCCGTGCTGACAGCCTGCACCGCATTGCCGCCCGTCAACGCCGCCAGGTCGCGCGTCAGCAGCGCACCGGCCAACGTCATCGTGGCCTGGTCCTCATGCACAATCGCCGGCAGCCGGCCATCGGGATTCAGCCACAGCGTCTGCGCGCGCGCGGCGGCGGCCGCGCAAACGGCGGCAATCGTGATCAGGATCGTGAGCAGACGTTTTTTCATATATCGATTCGGCATGTCTGAGGCGATAAATGGCATACAAGGGGAATAGACGATTCGCTAGCATATGGTATCGCTACCAAACTTGTAAACACAGTGGAGACAACATGGAACTGAAATTCCGCCGCGCGATCGGGGCTTTCTGCATTGCCGCCGCAGCTGTGCCGGCGCTTGCTGCCGCACCGATTCCCGAACTGGTCAAGAAAGACGGCCGCCATGCGTTGATGGTCGACGGCGCGCCCTTCCTTTTACTGGGCGTGCAGACGCACAATTCCAGCAACTACCCGGGCGCGCTCAGTCAAGTCTGGGCCGCCGTCAAGGACGCCCATGCCAACACCGTTGAAATCCCGGTGGCGTGGGAGCAGGTCGAGCCGGAAGAAGGCAAGTTCGACTTCAGCTACGTCGACACCCTGCTCAAGCAGGCGCGCGAAAACAAGGTGCGGGTGGTGCTGCTATGGTTCGCCACCTGGAAAAACACCAATCCGAACTACGCGCCGGAGTGGGTCAAGTTCAACAACCAGCGCTTCCCGCGCATGGTCGGCAAGGACGGCAAGACCAGCTACTGCATGTCCCCGTTTGGCGAAGAAACCCTGAAGGCCGACAAGAAGGCCTTCATCGCCCTGATGAAGCACCTCAAGGCCATCGACGAGGAACAACGCACCGTCATCATGGTGCAGGTCCAGAACGAAGTCGGCACCATCGGCCTTGCGCGCGACTATGGCGCGAAGGCGGAGGCGGCGTTCCGCCAGCCGGTGCCGCAAGCGGTGCTGGCCTACAAGAAGCCGCCGGTGCCTGGCTCCGCAAGCGGCACCTGGTCCGACGTGTATGGCCCTTATGCCGAGGAATACTTCCATGCCTGGGCCATCGCCAGCTATATCGAAGAAGTGGCCAAGGCCGGCCGCGCCGTCTACAACCTGCCGATGTACGTGAACAGCGCCCTGCGCGAACCACTGGCACTGATGGCGCCGTGGAAGAACAACTTCATCTCGGGCGGGCCGGGCTTCGACGTGGTCGATATCTACAAAGCCGCCGCACCGCACATCGACATCGCCGCACCGGATATCTACCAGCCGGAATCGGACAAGTTCAGCGCCAACCTGGACTTGTACCAGCGCCCTGACAATGCATTGCTGGTGCCGGAGATGGGCAACGCCAGGCACTTCGCACGCTACGTCTACCAGGTGCTGGGCCGCGGCGCATTGGGCATCGCTCCGTTCGGCGTCGACTACTTCGACTACAGCAATTTCCCGCTCGGCGCGAAAGAGAAAGACAAGTCCATGGCCGAACCGTTCGGCAAGATCTACGCGGCATTCCGCCCGATGGAGCGCCAATGGGCGAAGTGGGCATTCGAAGGCCGCACCTACGGCATTGCTGAAGGGGATGACCGCAAATCTCAATCCCTTACGATGAAAGGCTGGAAGGCCGCCGTATCTTTCCGCGAGTGGCAGATGGGCGACCGTTCCTGGAAGCCGGACATGACGGACTACCCTGCCGGCACCGAAACGCCTAGTGGCGGCGTCTCCATCGCGCAAACCGGCGACAATGAATTCATCGTCGTCGGCCAGCATGCCCGCGTGAAGTTCGAAGGCATCGGCACCAATGCAGGCAAGCCTTCCCTGTTCGCACGGGTGGAGGAAGGACGCTTCGACGCCAACGGCAAGTGGGTCATGGAACGCAACTGGAACGGTGACCAGACCGACTATGGCCTGAACCTGACCGACCGCATCACCGTGCTCAAAGTCAGGGTCGGGACTTACTGAGAAACCAGCTGTTCGATAAAGCGCGAGTGGTCGGGCATTGCCCCGACCGCACGGCCGATGGTGTCGTGCAGGCGGGCGAAATGGGTGCGCAAGGCACCGATGTCCATCAGGTCGATGAGGGGATCGTAGGTCTTTGGCACCACGCCCAGCCCCATCAGGATGGAGATATGCGATGGGACTGAGAAGCCTTCCGGGTCAAGTATGACGACGCGCCCGGTTTCGCGGAACAGGTCGATCTGATGCTGTAGCGAGTCCGGGATCGCCATGTTGGCGCAATAGCGCCAGAATTCGGAATCGTCGCGGTTGGTGACCTTGTAATGCAGGATGATGAAATCGCGCACGAACTCGTAGCGCTGCGACACCAGCCGGTTGAATTCGTCGGCAAGTTCGGGACGGAAATCGCGGTCCGGGAAATACTGCAGCAGCCAGCCCACCGCGTTCTCGATGATGTTGATGCTGGTCGACTCCAGCGGCTCCAGGAAGCCGCTCGACAAGCCAATCGCGACGCAATTCTTGATCCACGACTTGCGCCTGCGGCCGGTCGTGAAACGCAGCTGGCGCGGCGTGTCGAGGGCCGGGCCGTCCAGGGCGTCGAGCAGGACGCGCGACGCCTCCTCATCACTGGTAAAACCGTTGCAGTACACGTGACCGTTACCGGTGCGGTGCTGCAGCGGGATGCGCCAGGTCCAGCCCGCGCTGCGGGCAGTCGACAAGGTGTATGGCGTGAGCGGTTCGACTTTCCCGCACGGCACCGCTTGCGCGCTATTACACGGCAGCATGGCGCTCCAGTCGTCGTAGCCGGCCTGGTAGACGCCTTCGATCAGCAGTCCGCGGAAGCCGGAGCAGTCGATGAACAGGTCGCCCTCCACGCGGCGGCCGTCCTGCAGTTTCACGGCAGTGATGAAGCCGGTCTCGGGATGCTGTTCGACCTCGTTGATCATGCCTTCGATGCGCTGCACGCCGCGCGCCATCGCATAATCGCGCAGGTAGGCCGCGTACAGGCTGGCGTCGAAATGGAAGGCGTAGGAGAATGCATTGGTCACCGCCGGCTGGTCGCCATAAGGCTGCATGAAGCGGTTGCTGCGCGCCATCGCGGTGGCCGTCGACCACTCCTCATAAGACGGCATGTCCTTGAATTCGCGCGCCAGCCGCAGCCAGTACATCACCGGCGAACGGTTTTCGATGGCCGGGCCGAAATCGCCGAAGCCGTGGAAAAAGCGGTTGCCGACATGCCCCCAATCCTTGAACTCGATGCCGAGCTTGAAGGTCGCCTGCGTCTTCCTGACGAAGTCCGCGCCATCGAGCCCCAGCGCGTGGTTGAAGTAGCGGATGGTGGGCAGCGTTGCCTCGCCCACGCCGACGGTGCCGATTTCGGGGGATTCCACCAGCACGATCTCGCAAGACTTCCCCAGCTTGAGCGCCAGCGGCGCGGCGCTCATCCAGCCGGCGGTGCCGCCGCCGACGATGACGATTTTCTGGATCGCTTTTCCGGACATTGTACTGCTTCCCTTCAGTCATTCGAGACGTTCGAGCTTTTCCCGGACAAGATGGAGATGCTCCGCCGCGACGAACCATTGCGTCAGGCCGCACGAGCCACAGATGATATTGTCGTAGCGAGGCCCATGCAATGCACCGACCGGCAGGCTGCCGCCCTTTTCGCCGCCGGCATACACCTGTGCCCGGTAGTGCTCCGTGCCGCCGCAATGGCTGCAAGTTGTCGTGTTGCCCATTCAAGCATCCCCGGAAAAATGGCGGCACGCCGGGAAGCGTGCCGCCGTTTGCGGCTTAGAACGAATAGCGCGCGTTCAAGGTATAACGGCGACCGGTGAAGAACGCCGAGCGGTCCAGCAGGCCGACACCTTGCTGCATGTACTGCTTGTACATCGCGTTGTTCAGGTTCTGGCCCTCAAACGCCACACTCAGGTGCTCGGTGACATTGTAATGGATACCCATGTCGAGCTGGCCGTACGCGCCACCCCAGGTCGGCAAGGCGTAGTTGACCGAGTATGCCTGGCCGAAGTTCGGGCTGTCCGGATTGCGGTCGATGCCATCGCCGCCGTTCGTGCCGTAAGCGTTGACCGCCTGCAGGTACTTGCCGCGCCAGCTGTAGGCCAGGCGCGCCGACAGCGGGCCCTTGTCGTACAACAAGGCCAGGTTGTAGGCATTCTTCGACATGCCCACCATCGGCACGCCCCCGAGGACGTGGCCATCGGTGTCGCAGCCGGCCAGGTCGCGCGCCAGGTTCGAGTCCAGTGTGTCTTTCGGCGTGCACCACAGGCGTGTGATCGGCTGGCTGAACTTGAGGCGGCTGTCGATGTAGGTGTAGTTACCCGATACACCGAAGCCTGACAACAGGCCAGGCAGCTTGTCGAAGTACTGCTGGTAACCAATCTCCACGCCGCGCGCACGGCCCTTGGCGTCGTTGACGTTCGACGTGACCATGAAGTCATGCGGCTGGCCGGACAGGTCGTTCAAGGTGTAGGACGAGGTACGGCCGATGATCACGTCCTTCAGGCGCTTGTTGAACAGCGACACGGTGAACGAATTGCTGCGGCCGAAGTAATACTCGCCGGTCAGGTCGAAGTTGTTCGCCAACACTGGACGCAGGTTGGGGTTGCCGCGGGCATTGCCGGTGTAGCGGATCGAGTCGAGCACCGGCTGGTTGGTCACCGGATCCTGGTGGGTCTTGACTTCCTGGCTCAGCGTCGTGTAGGCCTGCATCTGGTAGAAGTCCGGACGCGTCATCCCCTTCGAGAAGGCGGCACGGAATTGCAGTTCAGGCTGGACCTTCATCCGCAGGTTCAAGCTTGGCAAGGTGTTGGTGTAGCTGTTGTCGAACGTCTGGCGTTCCGATTGCGGGGCAATCAAGGGCACGCCCGGCATCGGGTTGGACGGCGGCGTGAACAGCGTATAGCCATCGGCCTCCATATTGGTGCGCACCACGCGCACGCCCACGTTGCCGTCGACCGGGTATGGCAGCGCGTCCTCGAAGGCGAAGCGCAACTGGGTGAAGGCTGCCTTGGTGCGCTCGCGCTGCACGTTCAAGCCCTGGGCATCGCCGAATTTGGCCGGCGACCACTTGATCCAGTCCGGGCAAGTGCCATTGCAGACCATTTGCGTGTAGCTGTGCAGCTTGGCAAAGCCGGCCGGCGGCGCGCCCAGCGACCAGGAAATGTCCGGCGCCACGAATTGCGGCGGCGTCGGCATTTTGCCGTTGAAGAAGTTGGTGAAGGTATGCGAGCTGGTGCCGCCGGCGAAGCGCGGATCGCTCAGGTAGGCCAGCTGGCTCAGTGGCTGCCACGAATTGCCCACCGCCCACGGCTGGGTGATCTGTGCCCATTCGCTGTCGTGCGTCGAGCGGGTCTCCGCCTCGCGGTCGGTGAAACGCACGCCGAAACGCAAGTCCTGCAGGACCGGGCTGTCGAAGATGAACTTGGCATCCAGGCGCGCCGCGGTCTGCGTCGCCTTGGCTTCGTCGCGGTGCTCCTGTGCGAAGCCCCAGTA
>CBFGQI010000173.1:0-9955 GCA_965650885.1 uncultured Oxalobacteraceae bacterium | reverse complement strand
CCGGGTGGTGTGGGAGGGGCTCGGCCAGTTTACTGGTCGCCCCTATCCCGATCGCAGCCGCCGCGCGCCTGCCGGTTGAAATGGTGGCTGGACTTGCCGTACAACAGGCCGACACGCTGCACATAGGCGCGCGTTTCCGCATAGGGCGGCACGCCGCCATGCTGGTCGACCGCGTGCTCGCCGGCATTGTAAGCCGCGCTGGCCAGGGCCACGTCGCCACTGTAGCGCGCCAGCAGCCAGCGCAGGTAGGCCAGGCCGCCGCGCAAGTTCTGTTCCGAATCGAACGCATCGAGCACGCAAAAGCGCGCGGCAGTGGTGGGGATCAGCTGCATCAAGCCGCGCGCATCCTTGGGTGACACGGCAGTACTGTTGAAGCCCGATTCCACGGCGATGATGGCCAACGCCAATGCCGGTTCGATCTCGTATTGCGGCGCCAGCCGTTCCACCAGCGCCCGCAATTGGGGCGGGGCGGCGCGGTACTCGGGGCTGGGCAGGGCGGTGTCGAGCGCGAGCGCAGGCTCGGGCGCCAGGCAGGCGGGCAGGGCGGCGCCTGGTTGCGCCGGCAGCAAGGCTTGCAGGCGTGCGGCGGCGGCGTGACCCTGTTCCGCCGCCAGCGTGAACAAGCGCCATGCCATGCCATCGTCGCGCGCCAGACCCCGTCCATTGGCGATCATCCAGCCCAGCGCATACTGGGCGTCGGGCGCCCCCAGGCGGGCGGCACGGCAGTACAGTGCCGCCGCCTGCAGCACGTCGCGCGGTACGCCCTCGCCATGTTCCAGGCGCTGTGCCTGGTCGATCAGGGTGGCCGCATTCTGGGCGCAGGCAGCATGGGCCAGCAGGCTGGCCACCACGGCGGTAAGCAATCGCATGCGGGCTCCGGTGCAAAGCGCAGACCCCGTCATTTTAGCGGGACGGGGCTGGCAGTTGCTGCCGTTATGCGGTGGCGCGCTGCGGATTTTTCGGCGTCAAAAATGCCTTGTGGAACAGGTGGCGCGCCAGGCGGAGCGGCGGCATGCGCAGCCAGTTGCCGCGCACGTAGAGCAGGAAATCGGCCAGCCTGCCGGCGCTGCCGCGGCAGCTCGGATGGTGCGGCAGCAGGGCGCGCGTGAACAGGGCATCCATCACGACCCGCAGCGGCGGCGGCGGGCCGGCCGGTGCCATCGCGGCCAGGGTGGCGGACGGCACCGGCGTGCCGAGCAGCATGGCACTGTAGCGCAAGCCGTAATACATGAAGCGTTCCAGCTGCAGCTGGCGCGCGCGTGCCGGCAGCGCATCCCAGAAGCCCGGCTCCTGGGCGCCGAAATGCTGCAGCAGGCAGTGCAAGTCCCACAGGTCGCGCAAGCCCTTGTCGAATTCGCCGTCCGCGAACAGGTGGGTGGCGCTGTGCAGCACCATGTCCAGCGGCGCCAGCACGGCGGCGCCTGGCGGTGCGTCCGGGCCCGCCAGCGGCCGCGCGGCCGCGCGCAGCAGCGCCGGGTCGGGACGCTGGGCGGCCGTGCGCGGCAGGATGGCGTGGTGCACGTCTATCGTGGTTTGGCGCAGCATGTGCGTCATGGGCGGCAGCTCATGCATCCATTCGCGGTAGTAGCGCTGGTCGTACGCGTCATGGTGGCTGCCGGCCCAGCCGTGCAGCATCAGCGCCGCTTCCACCTGCGGCAGGCGCTCTTCCGGCACCAGGATGTCGATGTCGGAAAACAGGCGCCCGGCGGCCGGCGGCAAACCGGCGGCGGCATAGGCGCCGCCCTTCAGCAACAGCAGCGGCAAGCCCAGCCCGGCCAGCGCCTTGCCGATCAGGCGGATCTCCCAGTAGGTGGCTTGGCGGTGGCGGCGCGACTGCACTGCGGCCCAGGACAATTGTTCGCGCGCCGCCGGCAACGCTCGGGCCAGGACGCCGTGGCGCGCCAGCCAATCGTGCAAGGTGGCGCTGAGGTTGGCCGTTTCAGCCTGGCGCAGCAGCAAATCCCAGCCGGCCGGCGGCAGGCTGGCCGCCTGCTGCGGGTCACGCAAGGTGCGCAGCAGCACCGGTAACTCAAACGGCGGCGTCATCGAGGCGGGCGAAGGTGTCCAGGGCTTCATCCAGCGCACTATAGCGGAAACGGAAGCCGGCGGCCGTATCGATCAGGCGGCCCAGGGCGTCGAAACCTTGCGCGCCCAGCACACTGTAGTTGAAGCTGTTGCCGGCCAACTCCATGAAGGTGGCCGCGCGCGGCAGCCGCTCCAGGGTGGTGGCGGCGCCGGCGGCGTAATGCGGGAACACGATCCAGGCCGGCAGCGCGGTGTCGGCGGCGCGCTGCACCGCCAGGCCCGGCGCGCGCATATGCGCCACCGTGCCCTTCACCGTGTCGTGCACCGGTTCGCTGAGCACGGCGCCCGGCACATAGCGGCGGATGATCTCGATGGAAGCGTTTTTCAGGCTGATCGGGCGCGGGTTGGGCACCACCAGGCCACTGTCCAGCTCCAGCAATGTCAGTTCGTCCGACAGCAGGCGCCAGCCGCCCTTGCCGGCCAGCGCGGCGGTCAGCGTGCTCTTGCCCGAGCCCGGCGGTGCCGGCAGGATCACGGCGCGCCCGCCACGCTCGAGCACGGCCGCATGCACGATCAGGTAGCGGTGGGCGCGGCCCGACACGCACCAGTTGAGACCCCATTCGAACATGGGAAAGGCATGGCGCAGCGGCATCGGCTGGTACATTTCATAGCCTTCGCACTGCAGGCGCACTTGCGGCCGCAGCCAGCGGCGCAGCGATCGCGGCCGCACCAGCTTCAGGTGGAAATCGATGAAATCGTCATCCGCCAGCAGCGGATAGTCGCCATACAGCTGGCCGATGCCGGTGGTCACGCTCGGCAAGTCGGCTTGCAGGCGCACCGCGAAGCGGCCGGTGCGCAGCCGCAAGCCCGGGCCGGCCAGCCGCGCATGCAGCGCGTCCGGCGTCAGTGTCGCCACGGTCAGCAAGGTTCCACCAGATAGAGTTTGCCGAGTTCAGCCAGGGTGTGCTGGAGGTCGGCATCGTCCCAGTCTTGCGCCGTCATGCCGTCATCGCGCAGTGCCTGCAGCAGCTCGAGGGTGGCGTCGTCCAGCAGATGGGTGGCGCCCGACACTTCGTTGTAGAGCACGCTCTGGCCATCCCAGCTGCGGCTGCGCAGCAACTGGCCAGGCACGATGCGCCACTGTTGCGCCATCAAATCATGGTGCTCCGCAAGTATTTGACGACATCGTAGGCGGACCAGTTGACGCCGGCGGTGGGGTGGTACACCTGGTCGTCGCGCAAGCGGTTCCACATGTCGAACAGCATGTTTTCGGTCTGGAAGGTGGAGCGGCCCGACAGCACGTTCAGCATCGCTGCCACCAGGTGCATGCCGAGATTTTCCGGATCGAATTCAGGATCGGTATTGGCCAGCACTTCCTTCAGCTTGGCCTTGCCGATCGGTGCCGAAGTGGTGAACCATTCCCCGAACAGCTTGTCCGGCGAGACCGGCCAATCGACATGGCCGGGCGTGTTGCCGCCGCCGCCTTTGGCGTTGCCACCGCCGCCGCGCGGGGTCAGCGCTTGCAGCCAGATCCCCGGGCTGCGTCCCGAGCAGGTCTCGGCATCGGGATTGCGGGCACTGGCCATGGCCGATGCGGCGCCCGACGGGGTGGCGCACACCACTTGCGCCATGCCGGGCTGGCTGTACAGGGTCAGCAGAACGCCGGATGCAGCGGCACCGGCACGGGTAAAGCGGCGGCGCGCTGCGCCTTTGGCGCTCAATGGCTTGCCTGGCTGTTGTTCGTTGGCCACGTCGTCGTCCTTGCGAATAGGGTAAGGGCAGCGCGCTGCCCGCGATACTTATTGTTCAAGCAAGTACCGTTCCATGGTATCCCACGCCTTGGAATTTACTGGAAAATCAGATACTTGGATGCGTTCTACGGGGTGCCGCCAGCGCCGTTCTGTTAATCATAACGTGAACTGTAAGATTCTTCGACACCCGGCTTCTCAATCGCTACCGAACTTAGAAGAAACTCTCCGGGATGACCAGGATATCGCCCGGCCGCATCGGGACATTGGCGGAAATATCGCCATCCTTGATCAAGTCGTTCAAGCGCACGGTGAATTGCTGTTGTTTGCCTTCAACGTTGCGGATGATGCTGGCTTTGTTGCCGGCTGCAAATTCGGTCACCCCGCCCACCGCGATCATCACGTCCAGCACCGACATGTCGCGCCGGTACGGCAGCGACTGCGGCTTGGCCGCCTGGCCGATCACGCGGATCTGTTCCCCATAAGTACCAACAAAGCCCGTCACGATGACCGTCACCACCGGTTGCTGGATAAAGCGCGCCAGCGCTTTTTCGATATCGCGCGCCAGTTCGGTCGACGTCTTGCCGCTGGCCGGCAAGTCTTCCACCAGCGGCGTGGTGATTTTGCCGTCCGGCCGCACCGGCACCACTTGCGACACTTCCGGGTTGCGCCACACGATGATGCTGAGGTTGTCGCCCGGGCCAATCAGGTAATCGGTTTGCGGCACGGCGCCGGCATCGGCCGGGGCGCCGCTGCGGGTGGCGGCGCAACCGCCCAGGCCCAGCGCCCCCAGCACCACCGCGCCAGTGGCGAGCCAACGAACCAGCAGGTTTTGCATGTTCACATTATTCTCCTTGTTTGCCTTTTTAGCATTGCATGTTATACCACGACTCTTCCCGTCTTGCCCGCTATTTTGCTGTGTTGCCTTGCTGCAGCAATTCATGCACGTGGCGTACCGGGATGGCATAGCTGATGCCGCTGGGGTCGGTGATGGCACTTTCCTTCATGCCCTTGACCAGGGTCATGTTGATCACCGCGACCACGGTGCCGGTTTCCGGATCATACACGGGGCTGCCGCTATTGCTGGGATATGCCGTACCGTCCAGCTGGTAGATCATGAAGGGCGTGCCGCGCTGCAATTGCAGCACGGCGCGCGGATTCAAGCCGCGCGAGGTGGGCGTGGGCAGGATGGCCGGCGTTTGCGCTGCCAGCAGGGCGCGGTGGGTCACGGGGTTCAAGCCCAGCATGATGCCCAGGGGATAGCCGGTAAACACCAGGTCGCTGCCTTCCTCCAGCATATCGCTGCCGCCCAGGGCCAGCGCCGGCAGCGGCGCGCCCGTCAAGCGCAGGTGCACCAAATCGTGGGCGCGGTCGATCGCCGCCACGCTGGCTTCGCGAAATTGCAGCTTGTCGCCTTTGCCGGTAACGATGCCCAGGGTTTCCAGCCGTTCCGAATCGAGGGCCGCGATGGCATGCGCATTGGTGATCACCGACAGGCCGTCGCCCACCACGAAACCGGTGGCATGGAACACGATCGCCGGGCTGCGCGTGCGCAGGAAGGTGCCGATGCCCACCACGCTGGGCTTGACCGCGGCAATCGTGCGCGGCAGCGCGGCGGCGCCGGCAAGGCTGCTGGCGCAGACCAGGCAGGCGGCCAGCAAAAGTGAAATCAGCTTGGTCATGGGGAGCTCCGGAAAGTGTAATTGCGCGGTGGAAATGTTAAATTCTTTTCGTCAGTAGTGCACAACAGACATAAATTAATAGTAACAGGCAGCCCGTTCTGCTGTATGATAGAGATTAGATGTTATTTAGGCAATATTAGATGTGGGCATTGCGTCAAATGCCCGCCCTAACCAGGGATGAGGGATTGAAATGGCAGAATTAATGGCCTTGCTGTTGACCTTTCTGAAGGCAATTGGGAAGTATCGCTGGTACGGCGTGGCAATCGCGTGGGTGGTGGTCTTGATCGGCTGGATCTTCGTGTACCGCATGCCGGCCGATTATCAGGCCTCGGCGCGGGTCTATGTCGATACCCAGAGCATCTTGAAGCCGCTGATGGCCGGCATGACCACCACGCCCAACGTGGAGCAGCAAGTCACCTTCATGCGCCGCACCCTGATCAGCCGTCCCAATGTGGAGCGTGTGCTGCGCATGGTCGACCTCGACATCAAGGCCAAGGACAGCAAGGAGCACGAGAAGCAAGTCGACGAATTGATGAACGCGATCAAGGTGACCGGCACCGAGCGCGATGACATTTACACGATTTCCTACAACAATGAGAATCCCAAGCTGGGCAAGGACGTGGTGCAGTCGCTGCTGACCATCTTCGTCGAGGGATCGTTCGGCGGCAAGAAGCAGGATTCGGAGAAGGCCGTCCAGTTCATCGACGACCAGATCAAGATGTATGAAGAGCGCCTGGCCGCCGGCGAAAACGCGCTCAAGGATTTCAAGATCCGCAACCTGGGCATGCTGCCGCGCCAGGGCACCGACTATTCCTCCACCCTGGGCGACCTGGCCGACAAGCTGAACCAGGCGCGCCTGGAATTGCTGGAAGCCGAGCAGGCCCGCAACGCCATCAAGCGCCAGATCGCCGGCGAAGACATGGCGCCGGTGGCCGAAGCCGACACGGCCATCGTCAACCCGGAAATCGATGGCCGCATCACGGCGCTGGAAAAGCAGCTCGATTCGCTGCGCATGCAGTACACCGAGGAGCATCCCGATATCGTGGCGGCCAAGCGCCTGGTGGCGTCGCTGCAGCAGCGCAAGAAGGATGAAGCGAAGAAGGCGGCGCGCAACGGCGACCCGGGCGCCGGCTACAGCCCCATGCTGCAGCAAATGAATGTCGCGCTGTCGGTGGAGGAAGCGCGGGTGGCGGCGCTCAAGGCGCGCGTGGGCGAATACTCGGCGCGCCTGGACCGCCTGCGTTCGCAGAGTACCCAGGTGCCGGAAGTGGAAGCACAATTGGCCCAGCTCAACCGTGACTACTCGATCAACAAGGACAACTATGAAAAGCTGGTGCAGCGGCGCGAAGCGGCCAAGCTGTCCGGCGACTTGAGCTCGGCCACCGACATGATGAGCTTCCGCGTGATCGATCCGCCCATCGTGCCGCAAACCCCGGCCGGCCCGAACCGCCCGCGCTACTATGCGATCGTGTTCGGCGTTGCGCTGCTGGCCGGCCTGGGCAGCGCCTTCCTGATGAGCCAGATCCGTCCTACTTTCCTCAGCCAGCACAGCTTGCGCGAAGTCACCGGTCTGCCGATCCTGGGCAGCATTGGCATGAACTGGACCGAGCAGCAGAAAGCGTCGCGCCGGCGTCGCCTGTACGCCTTTGGCCTGGCCGTGGCATCGCTGTTTACCGCCTTTGGCGGGATTGTGACCGTTAGCTTGCTGCGCGCCGCGTAAGCGGCGCCAAACCTGGGAGTCCATCAAGTGAGCATTATCGAAAAAGCCGCCAATCGCCTTGGCCAGCCGCGTCCCACCGACGCCGCGGCCGAAGCCAGTCTTTCCCCAGCTCCGGCGGCGGCTGCCGAAGCTATCCAGCCAGCCGCGCCGGCCGAAGCCGCCGCGCCGGCCGCACCGGCGCTGGCCAAACTGGCGCCGGCCGCCGACGGCCGCCGCAGCGCCCAAACCGTGGAACTGGACCTGGCGCGCATGCATGACGTCGGCCTGGTGACCGCGGCCGGCGGCCGCACGTCCCTGGTGGAAGATTTCCGCATCATCAAGCGCCCGCTCATCAAGCGCGCCTTTGCCGCCCGCAAGCCGGGCGACAACCCGGGCAACCTGATCATGATCACCAGCTCGCTGCCCGGCGAAGGCAAGACCTTCTGTTCGATCAACTTGGCGATGAGCATTGCCATGGAGCTTGACCACACCGTGCTGCTGGTCGATGCCGACGTGGCGCGCCCTTCCGTGCTGCGCACGCTGGGCTTGCCGGCCCAGCGCGGCTTGATGGACTTGCTGCTGGACGACGATGTCGACATGGCCGACGTCATGCTGCGCACCAACGTCAACACGCTGTCGATCCTGCCCGCCGGCACCAGCTCGCCGCGCGCGACCGAACTGTTGGCCTCGCACTCGATGAAGAACCTGGTGAATGAAATCGCGAACCGCTACCCGGACCGTATCGTGATCTTCGATTCGCCCCCGTTATTGCTGACTTCGGAATCCCATGTGCTGGCCTCGAATATGGGCCAGATCGTGCTGGTGGTGGAATCGGAACGCACCACCCAGCATGCGGTCAAGGAATCGCTGCGCCAGTTGGAAGGCTTGAGCAACGTCAACCTGATCTACAACAAGTCGCGCGAATTCCCCGGTACCGAAAGCTATGATTATCACTATGGTTAAGCGCCGCAGCCTGGCCCTGCTGCCGCTGGCAGCGGGCTTGGCGGCGGCCTTCCCGGCGCATGCCGCATGGGATTTCACCCCAATGGCCACGGCCCGTGCCACGTATTCCGACAATGTCACGCTGCGCGCGGACGACCAGGCCGAGAGCGGGATGGTGCTGCAGCTGACGCCCGGCTTCCAGCTGGTGAACCGCTCGCAGCGCTTCGATTTCAGGCTCAACTACGCGCTCAACCTGTTCACTTATTCGGGCAGCCGGCCCAATGGCGCCCAGCGCCACAGCCAGGACTTGAACGGCAACCTGAATTCGCGCCTGGTGGAGGACTTGCTGTACCTGGACGCCAGCGCCGCCGTCCGCCAGCAGGCGGTGTCGGCCTTCGGTCCGCTGCAGTCGGGCAACGACTACGTCAGCAACAACCGCAATGAAGTGCGCAGCTACCGCGTCAGCCCCTACCTGGTGCACCGCTTCGGCGCCTTCGCGAACGGCGAGCTGCGCTATTCCCGCGATTCCGTCAGCACCGACCATATCGGCATGCGCCGCAGCGATGGCAACACGGTCAGCGCACAGCTGGTCAGCGGCCCCACCTTCCGCCGCTTCGGCTGGGATGCCCGCGTGGCGCGCTCCGTGGTCGAGGAACAATTGCCGACCGGGGTCAACAGCAGCAACGAACAAACCACCAGTTCCAAGACCGCCAATCTGGGCTTGCGCTATGCCGCTTCGCCGCAATTGAATGTGGGCGTGTTCGGCGGCTATGACGATTACGACTTCAGCGGCCTGGGCGGTGCCCAGTCCGGCGCTGCCTACGGTGCCAACCTGCAGTGGACGCCATCGGCGCGCACCTCGCTGCAAGCGTCGGCCGGCCACCGCTTCTACGGTCCCAGCTACAGCCTGGCCCTGCAGCACCGCAGCCGCGGCACCATGTGGAACGTCAGTTACAACGATGCGGTGAGCACCAGCCGCAGCCAATTCCTGCTGCCGCAGGCGATCGATACCGCCGCCATGCTGGACAACCTGTTCCGCGCCCAGATCAGCGACCCGCTGTTGCGCGCCGCTGCCGTGCAAGCCTATATGCAGCAAGCCGGTTTGCCGCCTTCGCTGGCCAGCAGCATCAATTTTTTCAGCAACCGCTACTCCCTGCAGAAGCAGTTGAGCGCGTCGGTGGCATGGCAACTGGCGCGTACCACCAGCATGTTCAGCCTGTACAAGAGCCGGCGCGAAATGCTGTCGAGCCAGCAGGTCGACAACAGCTTGCTGGGCAGCTCGCTGGCTATCTACAATGACAACACCGAGCAGGCCGGCGCCATGGTCAGCGTCAGTTACCGGCCGGGGGCGCAGACCGTGGTGACCTTGACCGGCAATGCCATCAACGTCAAATCGCTGGCCGCCACGCAAACCAACCACCACCGCGACGTCCGCCTCAACCTGGCCCGTACCTACAGCCCGCGCGTGAGCGGCAGCGTGGAATTACGCCACGTGAAGGGCAGTGCCGGCCTGGGCGGCCAGCAGTACACGGAAAACGCCGTGACCGCGGTCCTGACGTCGAAATTTTAAGCAGCAGGGTGCACCATGTATGAAAGCTATTACGGGCTGAGCGACAAGCCCTTCCGCCTGCGGCCCGATCCGCACTTCTTCTTCGGCAGCAAGGGCCACAAGCGGGCCATGGCTTACCTGGAATACGGCCTGTCGCAGGGCGAAGGCTTCATCGTCATCACCGGCGAAGTCGGCGCCGGCAAGACCACCCTGGTGCGCAACCTGTTCAACCATATCGCATCGGACCGCATCGTGACCTGCCACCTGGTCAACACCCACCTCGATTCCGACGACGTGCTGCGCGGCGTGG
>CBFGQI010000172.1:0-9964 GCA_965650885.1 uncultured Oxalobacteraceae bacterium | reverse complement strand
TTATTGATATCCATTCGGTTCTTCAGGAGTGGTTGAAGTGCTTGGGCGGCACGGGATCGACCCCGCCCGCGTTCCAGGGATGGCAGCGGCATACCCGGCGCGCAGCCAGGTAACTGCCTCTAGCCGCACCATGCACGCGCAGGGCTTCCAGCGCGTAGTTGGAGCAGCTAGGGTAAAAACGGCAACGTGGGCCGATCAGCGGGCTGATGGCCACCTGGTAGAAGCGCAGCAGGAACGTGAGCAGCGTTTTCATTTCGCCGGCCTCGCCTTGTTGGTCGCAGCAAAGAGGCGCGCCAATTCCTGGCGCAGTTCGGCCTTCAGCTTCGCGGTCGTGGCCGGGCCGTCCTTGCTGTTGACGGGGCGCGACAGGCGCACCACACAATCGATGGCGGGGAGGGAGCTAACGCGGAACAGTTCGCGCGTGACGCGCTTGATGGTGTTGCGGGTGACCGCGCGCGGTGCAAAGCGTTTGGCAACGACGATGCCCAGCCGCGCGTGAGGCAGCTGATTCTGGCGGGTATAGAGCACGAAGTGCGCGCTCTTCTGCGTTGGCCGCAAACTAAAAACGGATGAAAATTCATCCGTTTTTATGATGCGCCGAGCGCGAGCGAAGTCGTGTCTGCCTTCGCCTGTCGAGCTGTTTTGACAGCTGTCCACGCGATCAGCTAACAAGCGGGCTTAAACTACAGCCAGACGCTTGCGGCCTTTTGCACGGCGTGCGTTCAGGACTTGACGGCCGCCACGGGTAGCCATACGGGCGCGGAAGCCGTGGGTGCGCTTGCGACGCACAACGGAAGGTTGGTAAGTACGTTTCATGTTGGTCTCGCTAAAAAATACAAAATCGGGACGGGATAGGTGTCCCTACAAATGTTGGTGCCAATGACATTTCGCGCACTGCGCCAATCTCACTGCCCGCTAAAATCCGCGCATCGTATCTGAAAAATCACGGACTACGGGCGGGGAACCCAGGATTATCGGGATTTTTGGGCCTGGTGTCAACTACCAAAACCGGCAAACCGGGGTCAGACCCAAAGGGTCAGACCCCTGGGGTCAGGCCCTTGGGCCTGACCCCGCCCTACCGGTTCACGGCAGTTGAGTTGCAAAAAAGCCAACCGCCGCACGGTTGTGCAAAATTTCCGGTTAACCTGTGGATAACTTGGAAGTTGGCGGTTAGAATAGCGCGTTACGTGTGGCGATTCGAACGCCCTCCCACACTTTTTGCATATAGATCGATTCATGGAAAATTTCTGGCAGACCTGCTCCGCGCAGTTGGAGCTTGAGCTGACGCCGCAACAATTCAGTGCCTGGATTAAGCCGCTTGTGCCCCTCGATTTCGAGGACAACAAGCTGCGTGTTGCCGCGCCAAACCGGTTCAAGCTGGATTGGGTAAAGACCCAGTTCGCGAGCCGCATCACGGCCCTGGCCTGCCAATATTGGGAAACCCAGATCGACGTACAGTTCGTGCTGGACCCGCGCACCCACGCGCCGAAAAAGCCTGCCGCACCGGCCGTGGTGACAGGCCCGCTGAGCGACATGCGCCCGGAAACCCCGGCCGCCGCCGCCGCGCCGACCGCCGCCGCCGAGTACTCGAATCCGAAGGGCCGCGAGAACAGCCGCATCAACCCTGACCTGACGTTTGAATCCTTCGTTACCGGTAAAGCCAACCAGCTGGCGCGTGCCGCCGCGATCCAGGTAGCGAACAACCCCGGCGTGTCCTACAACCCGCTGTTCTTCTACGGCGGCGTGGGCCTGGGTAAGACCCACCTGATCCACGCGATCGGCAACCAGGTGATGGCCGACCAGCCAGGCGCCCGCATCCGCTACATCCACGCCGAACAGTACGTGCGCGACGTGGTGACCGCTTACCAGCGCAAGGGTTTCGACGACTTCAAGCACTATTACCACTCGCTGGACATGCTGCTGATCGACGATATCCAGTTCTTCGGCGGGAAGTCCCGCACGCAGGAAGAATTCTTCTATGCGTTTGAAGCGCTGATCGCGGCCAAGAAGCAGATCATCATCACCTCGGACACGTATCCGAAAGAGATCACCGGCATGGATGACCGCCTGATCTCGCGCTTCGACTCCGGCCTGACGGTGGCGATCGAGCCGCCGGAACTGGAAATGCGCGTGGCGATCCTGCTGAAGAAGGCCAAGTCGGAAGGCGTGACGCTGAACGATGACGTGGCGTTCTTCGTGGCCAAGCACCTGCGCTCCAACGTGCGTGAGCTGGAAGGCGCGCTGCGCAAGATCCTGGCCTACTCGCGTTTCCACGGCAAGGATATCTCGATCGATATCGTGAAAGAGGCGCTGAAGGACTTGCTGTCGGTGCAGAATCGCCAGATCTCCGTGGAGAATATCCAGAAGACGGTGGCGGACTTCTTCAATATCAAGGTCGCGGATATGTATTCGAAGCGCCGCCCAGCCAATATCGCCCGCCCGCGCCAGATCGCCATGTACCTGGCCAAGGAACTGACCCAGAAATCGCTGCCGGAAATCGGCGAACTGTTTGGAGGACGCGACCACACCACCGTGCTGCACGCCGTGCGCAAGATTGCCTTGGACCGTACCAAGAATCCGGAGTGCAATCACGAGCTGCACGTTCTCGAACAAACGCTGAAAGGCTAAAACCGGTAAGGCGGGGTCAGACCCCTGTATGCCGGAGCCGCGGACCATGGAACAGACGGGGTCTGACCCTTTGGGTCTGACCCCGGTTTACCGGTTTCAGACTGATATACTGTCGAGTTAACAAAAGAATCAACGTACCAACCCATCAACAGAGGATATTTATGCAACTGGTCAAAACCACCCGAGACACGCTTCTCCGGCCACTGCAGATTGTGAGCGGTATTGTCGAGCGTCGGCATACTATGCCGATTCTGGCCAATATCCTCATCCGCAAGGAAGGCGAAAGCGTTTCTTTCCTGTCCACAGACACGGAAGTCCAGATCACCACCAACGCAGACATCGGCTCGGGTGCCGACGTCACCGGCACCACCGTCGCCGCGCGTAAGCTGCTGGACATCCTGCGCGCCCTGCCGGAAGCCGGCGACGTGACCATGACCCTGCTGAACAAGCGCCTGACCGTCCAAAGCGGCAAATCACGCTTCGCCCTGCAGACCCTGGCCGCCGAAGAGTTCCCGACCGTGCAGCAGGCAGAGAGCTTCACCGCATCGTTCCAGCTGCCGCAAAAGACCCTGAAGCACCTGTTCAACATGGTGCACTTCTCGATGGCGCAGCAGGACATCCGCTACTACCTGAACGGCCTGCTGCTGGTTTTGGATGGCAATAAAGTCATCGCCGTGGCAACCGACGGCCACCGCCTGGCCTTCTGCCAGGTGGAAACCGACCAGAACTTCGCCCGCGAAGAAGTCATCATCCCGCGCAAGACCATCATCGAACTGCAACGCCTGCTGGAAGAGAACGACGAAGCCGTATCGCTGGACATCGCCGCCTCGCAAGTGAAGCTGCAATTCGCCGACATCGAGCTGATTTCCAAGCTGGTGGAAGGCAAGTTCCCTGACTACACCCGCGTGATCCCGAAGGGCTACACCAACAACTTCACCATTGGCCGCGAAGAGCTGCTGCGCTCCCTGCAGCGCGCCGCGATCATGACCAGCGATAAGTTCAAAGGCGTGCGCTGCATCATCACCCCAGGCTCGCTGAAGATTTCCTCCACCAACGCGGACCAGGAAGAAGCCGTGGAAGAACTGGAAATCGACTACGGCGGCGACAGCGTGGACATCGGCTTCAACGTGACCTACCTGCTGGACGTGCTGAACAACCTGAAGTGCGAACAAGTCAACGTCGCCCTCGGCGACAGCAACTCGTCGGCACTGATTTCGATTCCTGATAATCCAGACTTCAAATACGTCGTCATGCCGATGCGCATCTAAAACCGGTAAGGCAGTGTCTGACCCACCGGGTCAGACACTCGTATGCCGAAGCCGCAGGCCGTAGAACAGATAAGTGTCTGACCCTGCGGGTCAGACACTGGTTTACCGGTTTAAAGAGTAAAGAAACACGTCAAGAGAGAAAGCAGTCCATGTCCGAAAGCCACAACGAACAACCAAAGGCCAAAGCAGAAGAATACGGCGCCTCCTCGATCCAGATCCTGGAAGGCCTGGAAGCAGTCCGCAAGCGTCCCGGGATGTACATCGGCGACACGTCCGACGGCACCGGCCTGCACCACCTGGTATTCGAGGTGCTGGACAACTCGATTGACGAAGCCCTGGCCGGCCACTGCTCCGAGATCCACGTCACCATCCACAGCGACAACTCGATCTCGATCACCGACAACGGCCGCGGCATTCCAGTCGGCCTGAAGATGGACGACAAGCACGAGCCAAAACGCTCCGCAGCCGAAATCGTGCTGACCGAGCTGCACGCCGGCGGCAAGTTCGACCAGAACGCCTACAAAGTCTCCGGCGGCCTGCACGGCGTTGGCGTCAGCTGCGTCAACGCCCTGTCCAAGCTCCTGCGCGTAACGATCCGCCGCGACGGCAAAGTCCACCAGATGGAATTCGTCAAAGGCGTCGCACAAAACCGCGAAATCGAAATGATCGACGGCGTCGCCGTTTCCCCGATCAAGGTCATCGGCGAAACCGACAAGCGCGGCACCGACGTGCACTTCTGGGCAGATGAAGAGATCTTCACCCACGTGGAATTCCACTACGAGATCCTGGCCAAGCGCATCCGCGAACTGTCCTTCCTGAACAACGGCGTCAACATCAAGCTGACCGACCAGCGCACCGGCAAGGAAGAAGTCTTTGCGTTCGAAGGCGGCACCCGCGGTTTCGTTGAATACATCAACAAAGCCAAGACCGTGCTGCACCCGACCGTGTTCCAGGCGACCGGCGAACGCCAGTCCGACCAGGGCACCACGATCTCGGTGGACGTGTCGATGCAATGGAACGACGCCTTCAACGAACAAGTACTCTGCTTCACCAACAACATTCCGCAGCGCGACGGCGGCACCCACCTGACCGGCCTGCGCGCGGCAATGACCCGCGTGATCAACAAGTACATCGACGAGAACGACTTCGCCAAGAAAGCCAAGGTCGAAATCAGCGGCGACGACATGCGCGAAGGCCTGACCTGCGTGCTGTCCGTGAAAGTACCGGAGCCGAAGTTCTCCAGCCAGACCAAGGACAAGCTGGTGTCGTCCGAAGTGCGCGGCCCGGTCGAAGAGATCGTCGCCAAGACGCTGACCGACTTCCTGATGGAAAAGCCGAACGACGCCAAGATCATCTGCGGCAAGATCGTGGAAGCAGCGCGCGCCCGTGAAGCGGCCCGCAAAGCCCGCGACCTGACCCGCCGCAAAGGCGTGATGGACGGCCTGGGCCTGTCCGCCAAACTGGCGGACTGCCAGGAGAAAGACCCAGCCCTGTCCGAACTGTACATCGTCGAGGGTGACTCCGCAGGCGGCTCCGCCAAGCAAGGCCGCGACCGTAAGTTCCAGGCCATCCTGCCATTGCGCGGTAAGGTGCTGAACGTGGAGAAGGCACGCTTCGAAAAGATGCTGTCGTCCGAACAGATCACCACCCTGATCGCCACCCTCGGCACCAGCATCGGCGCCGACGAATTCAACATCGAAAAGCTGCGCTACCACCGCATCATCATCATGACCGACGCGGACGTCGACGGCGCCCACATCCGCACCCTGCTGCTGACGCTGTTCTACCGCCAGATGCCGCAGCTGGTCGAGCGCGGCCACATCTACATTGCGCAGCCACCGCTGTACAAAGTGAAGGCCGGCCGCGATGAGCGCTACCTGAAGGACGACCTGGAAGAAGCCGGCTACATGATGAACGTAGCGCTGAACACCGCCGTGCTGACCCCACGCGAAGGCGCGGATGTGATCCAGGGCGAAGCGCTGGGCGAACTGGCACGCACCTACAACATGGCCAACGCCATCATGATGCGCCTGACCCGCGTGATCGACCGCGCCGCACTGACCGCCATCATGACCGGCGTAGCGCTGGACCTGACCACGATCGACGCCGCGCAGAAGTCCGCCGAATCGCTGATGGCCAACATCAATGACGGCGCCGTCAAGGTACGCGTGACCACCGACGAACTGACCGACAAGCACACCCTGGTGATCGAACGCCTGCATCACGGTAACGTGAAGGTCTCGTCGATCGACGCCGACTTCGTACAGGGCGCCGACTACAAGGTGCTGGCCGACGCCGCCGCCACCTTCACCGGTTTGATCGGCGAAGGCGCCGTGATCCGCCGCGGCGAAGGCGAGCGCACCAAGGAAAGCGCCGTGGTCGACTTCCACCACGCGATGCAGTGGCTGCGTGAAGAAGCCGAACGCACCGTCTCGAAGCAGCGCTATAAGGGTCTGGGCGAGATGAATCCAGAGCAGCTGTGGGAAACCACCATGGACCCAACCGTCCGCCGCCTGCTGAAGGTGCAGATCGAAGACGCGATTGCTGCGGACCAGATCTTCACAACGCTGATGGGGGATGATGTGGAGCCACGACGGAACTTCATCGAAACCAACGCGCTGCGCGCCGGTAACATCGACGTATAAAACTGCTTTTTTAAGCAAGAATGAAATGGCCTGCTCAAAGCAGGCCATTTTTTTCAGGGCCCTCCTTTTTCTGATCGACGCTGCACATCCGCAAACCCGCGAAAACCCGAACGCCGCCAGCAAGAAATGAGTCCGCTGAGTTATGCTAACTGCATCTCCTATAAGACAAACAGTTTCCTATGCCGTTTGCGTCCCACACCAAGCTTCCTGCCGGCTTTTTCGAGCGTCTTGTAACTCAAGATGAAAATGAACAGCTTGGCCAGCTACGGGAGTCCGGCCAAGCGACAATCGAAGCCCCCAGCAAGGCGGAACGACGAAATCTCCTTATCAGCGAAGTGGTAACCCGACTGCCAGAGTTGTTGGACCAGGTCTCACGAGGCGGCGGCACCATCGGCGAGCAAGCCAGCGCAGAACTTGCGCTTATCTCGCGCCTACTTCGTGAGGCGCGCACTGAAGGAGACGCGGAATCACTTACGCCAGTTGAACCGCTTCAAATCCTCCGCTCCATTCATTCGCCAAACGCTAAGCCAACCTTCCCGCAGACTGGCTTGCGACAACCGTGGTTATTTACTTCCGCGCGCAGCGAGCCATCGCTATTGAACGAATTTCGCGCCGAGATGACAGCGGTCGATAAAGTGGATATTCTCGTCAGCTTTATCACTTGGAGCGGCGTGCGAAAACTACTGGACATCCTCCGGCTGGCTACTGCGCTCGGTTCCGATGACAAGCCGCGCACGCAATTCCGAATTCTCACCACTACCTATATCGGCGCGACAGAGGCCCGCGCTATCGACGCCTTGGCCGAGCTCCCCGGTGTGGAAGTGCGCATTTCCTTGGATGGCCGCCGAAATAGGCTGCATGCGAAAGCGTGGATCTTTAACCGCTTAAGCGGCTTTGGCTCGGCGTACGTGGGTAGCGCCAATCTTTCGGAGTCCGCCCTCGTCAATGGCATTGAGTGGACGGTGAAGTTCACCGAGGCGCGCGATATGGAATTGTTCGAAGCCGCGCGTGCGAATTTCGAAACGCTTTGGAATGATGGCGAATTCCAGCCTTACGATCCGAAAAATGCCGACCATCGAATCGCCCTCGTCGCTGCATTGGCGGAACAGCGAGGACATTCGTCTAAGCCTGCCGAAACGTCAGAGCCTATCGCACTGCATACCTGGTTCGACTTGCGCCCCAAGCACTACCAGCAAGAAATGCTGGAGCGGCTGGCTAGTGAGCGAAAACACGGCCGAACAAGAAACCTTGTCGTGGCCGCGACTGGCACCGGCAAGACCGTTGTCGCGGCCTTCGATTACCAGCGCCAGGCGAAACAGAAGGGCAGCCCGCCGAAGTTGCTTTTTATCGCTCACCGCGTGCAAATCCTGAAGCAAGCGCTGGCGACATTTCGGCAGGTATTACGCGACCCCAGCTTTGGTGATCTGTTGGATGGTGAGAACGAGCCTTCACAGCACGCGCACCTTTTTGCAACGATCACCACCGTTCATCGCCGCAAGCTGGTCGATACCTTGGGCGCTGACTATTGGCGAGTCGTTGTAGTGGACGAGGCGCATCACCTGCCCGCCAGCATGTTTGATCAATTTGCGGCATCCGTTAAGCCAAGCATTTTGCTCGGCCTAACCGCCACGCCAGAACGAGCCGATGGCAAAAGCTTGAATGCCTACTTTGATAGCCGGCCGGATGGTTCGCCAGCCGTCTCCCTTCGCTTGTGGGACGCGCTGGACCAGCAATTGTTGGCGCCATTCGAATATTACGCAAGCGCGGACGACACGGACCTCTCGCAGATCAAATGGAACCGCCCAGAGGAAGCGGCGCAGTTGGATTCTCTGATTTCCAGCAATACCGTTCGTGGCCGTTTGGTCATCAACGCTATTCAGCAATACGTTTCCAATCTGAACACGCTCAAAGGGATTGCCTTTTGCGTCAGCGTTCGGCATGCGGAATTTATGGCGGAGTGGTTCGCGAAGGCTGGCCTACCATCGTGCAGCCTTACCGGTAGCAAGACGGCTAGCGAGCGAGCTGAAGCCATCCAAGCCCTGCGAACTGGAAAGCTGAAGATTATTTGCACTTGCGATCTGTTCAATGAGGGCGTAGACGTCCCCGAAATCAATACCCTGCTACTGCTTCGTCCGACACAAAGCCCGGTCGTCTTCCAGCAGCAGATTGGCCGTGGCCTGCGTCTGCATGACGGCAAGGAAAGCTGCCTTGTGCTGGACTTTATTGGGCTCCATGGCGAGGAATATCGCTTTGACATTCTGCTGCGAGGCCTAACCGGCCAGACCCGTGCTCAACTGAAGGAGTCCGTTGAACGGGGATTCGGCTCGCTGCCAACAGGCTGCCATATTCAATTTGACCGCGTATCGCGCGAGCGCGTGCTCGGAAACCTGCAACGAGTGCTGCAACTGAACGCAAAGCGGCTGCGCAGCGAGCTGGCCGCATGGGCAGCACAGCGTGGCGGCAAAGAGCTGTCGCTGAAGGCATTCGTTCGTGAGAATGAAATTGATATCGCCGACATTTATGCCAACAACCGCTCGTGGACTAGCTATAAGCGCGAGACCAATTTGCTGAGCGCTGCACCTGGTCCGCGCGAGGAGGAGCTTGGCCGGCGCATGGGGGCGATTCTTCATGTGAATGACCCTGCGGCATTGCATGCTTGGGCGACAGTATTGACCACCGGAGAGGTGGATGCTGCCCGCCTGCAAATGTTGGCTTACCAGTTGATGCACAAGCCGGATGACCTGATGGGACCGGAAGAGTTCGTACAATTGCTCGAGGAGCATCCTGCTCAACGTGACGAGCTTCGCGAATTAGTCGACTGGCTTCAAGAGGAGACAGACCTGGAGGCGATCGCTGTGCCAGGATTACCTGTAGCGTGGCCACTAACCCTTCATGCCCGGTATGGCCGGCGCGAGATTCAAACTGCCGTGTACCACTTAACTGCGGGCTCCCGGCCGCAGTTCAGGGAGGGCTGCTTGCCCATGGCGGAACACAAGATTGAATTGCTCTTTGTGACCTTGGATAAGCGCGATGGCTTTGGCAGTACCGTTCAGTACCATGACTATGCCATTAGCCCTGAACTGTTCCACTGGCAGTCGCAGAACAAGGCTAGCGTAAAGAATAGTACGGGGAGGCGGTATCTCGATAGCGAACACAATGGCTGGACGTTCCAGTTATTTGTACGCGAGTCTGCCGAGCACGCCTTTTATGCGCTTGGGCCGGTAACGTTGGCTGAGCATCATGGGGAAAGGCCTATTTCAATCACCTGGCGCTTGCAAGTGCCCATGCCGGTCGAGGTGTTCAGGAAGTTTAGTGTTTTGCGGCAGGCGTAACGATTGTACCGATGGGCACTGATGCGAGCACAACTACCAACGTCAACGTGAAGGAGAGCCAAAGCATGAGGCGAATAATACGCGCCGACTC
>CBFGQI010000171.1:0-10040 GCA_965650885.1 uncultured Oxalobacteraceae bacterium | reverse complement strand
TGTCCGGTTGCCAGAGCTGACCCCGACTTTCATGCCGAGAGCTGACCCCGACTTTCAACTTTAATGCTGGACTTCGACGCCATGCCAAAAGGCGATCCGGTCTTTGATGTTGAGCGCAGCCTCTTTCGGCGTCGGGTAATACCAGGCGGCGTTGGGGTTGACCTTACCGTCCACCACCACGTTGTAATAGCTGGCCACGCCCTTCCACGGACACAGCGTGGTGTGATCGCTCGGCTGGAGGTACCCCTGCTGCACCCGCCCCGGCGGGAAATACACATTGTGTTCGACGATCTCGACTTCGCTGCTCTCGGCTTCCGCGATCACGGCGCCATTCCATATTGCCTTCGGCATGCAAACTCCTGTCCTGTTCAGCCTTCCACCCGGTTGCGGCCATTGGCCTTGGCGCGGTACAGCGCGGCATCGGCTTGCTTCAGCAGCATCTCGGCATCGTCGATATCCATATGGTTGAAGGACCCGATCCCCAGGCTGGCCGTCACCGCGACCACGCGCGCCCCGGCGCCATGCGCCTGGGCTTCGATGCGCGACCGCAACGTCTCTGCGAACTTGCGCGCGCCTTCCAACGGCGTGTTCGGCAACAGGATACACAATTCTTCGCCGCCGTAGCGTCCGGCCACGTCGATCACCCGTACGTTCTCGCGCACCAGCCTGCCGATCGCCGCCAGCACCTCGTCGCCCACCTGGTGCCCGAACTCGTCGTTGATCTGCTTGAAATGGTCGACGTCAACCATCACCGCCGACAAGGGCGTGCGGAAGCGGCGCGTGCGCGCCACTTCGAACTTGAGGCGGTTCATCAGGGAGCGGCGGTTGTGCAGCCCGGTCAGCTCATCGGTGGTAGCCAGGGTTTCCAGCTCGTCCATCGAGGCTTTCAGCGCCTTTTCGTTGGCGCGCAGCTCGATCAGGGCCATCACTTGCCGCGCCAGCTTGCGCAGCATGTCGCGCTGCGCCGTGGACAGGCAGCCCGGCCTGGTGTGCATCACGCACAGCGTGCCGATCGCGTAGCCGTCGCTCGACACCAGGGGCACGCTGCTGTACATGCGCATGAACGGTGCTTCCGTGGTCAGCGGCATATTGGCCGTGCGCGCATCCTTGCTCAAGTCGCAAATCTCGGTCGCCTCGTCGCCCAGCACGGCCAGCGAACAATAGCATTGGCCGCGCGGCAGCGAGTCGATCGGCAAGCCGGTGAAGGATTTGACGAACACGCGCTCGGCATCGACCAGCGTGATGAAGGCATAGGGTACGTCGCAGACCTTGGCGGCCAGCTCGGTGAGGAAGGTGAAATCGTCGCTCACGGGCGCCGCCAGGGCGTCGTAGCGGTGCAGCGCGGCCAGGCGGCTATTGTCGTCGGTCGGCCGTGGATAAAGCATCGTTATCGTTTGTTCTGCGGCTGACATGCTGTCTCTCCCTGATGACTACCTCAAGTGTAACAAGGTTGTATCAGAGATAATAGTGTTATTTTAAAGCCACTATTTGCCGCAGCGCGCGTTCGAAGGCTTCCGGCGGTTGCCCGCCAGAAATAAGATGGGTTTCGTTGATGATCACCGCCGGCACCGACTGGATGCCGTTGCGGTGGTAGAAGTGTTCCATGTCGCGCACTTCCTGCGCATAGCGGCCGGAAGACAGCACTTGCACCGCCTCCGCCTCGTCCAGGCCGACCTTGCCGGCCAGCTGCACCAGCAGGGTGCGCGAGCTGGGATCCTGGCCGCGCGTGAAATACGCTTCGAACAGGGCTTTCTTCAACGCCCGTTGCTTGCCGTGCTCGCCGGCCCAGTGCAACAGGCGGTGCGCGTCGAAAGTGTTGTAAATCCGGCTACGCATCCCCAGCGCAAAGTCGAAGCCGACGTCGGCGCCGCGCTGGCGTATCATTTCGCGGGTCTGTTCCTGCTGGGCGGGGCTGGCGCCGTATTTCTGGCGCAGATGCTCGGTGATGTCCTGCCCTTCCGGCACCATGTGCGGGTTCAGCTCGAAGGGCTGGAAATGGATTTGCGCCTGCACGCTGTCGCCGAGGCGGGACAGCGCCATTTCCAGGCTGTTCAGCCCGATCGCACACCAGGGACAGGACACGTCGGAAACGAAGTCGATGCGGATCGGGTTGGTGGTCATGGTGTCTAGGCCTTTTTCTTGGCTTTGCTGCCGATGCGGCTTTCTTTGCCAGCAATAAGGTTAGCAATATTTTTGGCATGGCGCCAAATCAGCAAACCGCTCATGGCCAGCACGGCCGCCAGCTGCGGCTCGGCGCCGAACAGCAGGCCATAGTAAAACGGTGCGAACACGGACGCGATCAGGGCCGCCAGCGAGGAATAACGGAAGGCATATGCCACCACCAGCCAGGTCACCAGGGTCGCCAGCCCCAGCCATACGTTCAGCGCCAGCAGCACGCCCAGTGCAGTCGCCACGCCCTTGCCGCCGACGAACTTGAAGAACACCGGCCACAGGTGGCCGACGAAGACGGCGATCGCCACCAGGGCGATGGCTTGGTCGGCCTGGGCGCCCAGGCCCAGTTCCTGCTGGAAACGGTCCACCAGGAAGACCGCCAGCCAGCCCTTGAAGGCGTCGCCGGCCAGGGTCCAGATGGCGGCGCCCTTGTTACCGCTGCGCAGCACATTGGTGGCGCCGGGATTGCCGGAGCCATAGGTGCGCGGATCGGCCAGGCCGTAGAACTTGCTCACCACCACGGCGAAAGAAATCGAGCCGATCAGGTAAGCAGCAATCATCAGAAGCAAAGTAATCATGATCCCCCGTGAATCGTTGTTTTTATCTGGGCTGCGACTATACACCATCGGGCCCGGCCCGGGTCGGCTTAATCAGCCAGGGCGCAATGCACCGCCTTGGCGCCCAGCACCTCGCTCAGCACCGCCGGCTTGATGCCGATCAGGAAGCCGCGGCGGCCGCCATTGATATAGATCGTTTCCAGGCCGAGGATGCTTTCCTCCACGTAGACCGGCATCGCTTTCTTGGTGCCGAACGGCGACGTGCCGCCCACCATATAGCCGGAATGGCGCTGCGCCACTTCCGGTTTGCAGGGTTCGACCGATTTGCAGCCGATATTGCGCGCCAGGTTCTTGGTCGAGACCTTGCAGTCGCCGTGCATCAGCACGATCAGCGGCTTGGCCGCCTCGTCCTGCATGACCAGGGTTTTCACCACATGGTGCTCATCGACGCCAAGCTCGCGCGACGAGACCGCGGTGCCGCCATGTTCTTCATATTCGTAAGGATGTTCGGAAAAGGCGACTTTGTGCTTGCGCAGCAATGCCGTCGCGGGGGTTTCGGAAATATGCTTTGCCATAGGGTGAAAGTCCAGGTTATGCCAGGCAGTCCGGGCCGATGTCGCGCACCGACTTGACGCCGGTCAGGACCATGCTGGTGCGGATGTCCTTTTCAAAGATCGACAGCAGCTTGCGTACGCCGGCCGCGCCATCGGTGGCCAACGCGTACATGAAGGCGCGGCCGATCAGCACGCCGTCCGCGCCCAGCGCCAGCAGCCGCACCACGTCCAGGCCGGTGCGCACGCCGGAGTCGGCGAAAATGGTCAGCTCCCCTTTGACCGCGGCGGCGATGGCCGGCAGCGCCTTGGCCGTGGACAGCGCACCGTCCAGCTGGCGCCCGCCATGGTTGGACACCACGATGCCGTCGGCGCCGAAGGACTTGGCGTCGGCCGCGTCGCCGGCGTCGAGGATGCCCTTGATGACCATGGAACCCTGCCATTCGTCGCGAATCCATTGCAAGTCGTGCCAGCCGATGCCGGGATCAAAATTGTTCCCCAGCCAGCCGATGTAGTCCGCCAGGCCGGTCGGGTTGCCGCGGTAGGCTGAAATATTGCCCAGGTCATGGGGCTTGCCGAGCAAGCCCACGTCCAGCGCCCAGCGCGGGTGCAGCATGGCTTGCAGGACCCGGCGCAGCGGGCCGTGGCGGCCGCTCATGCCGGAATGGGCATCGCGGTAGCGCGCGCCCGGCACCGGCATGTCGACGGTGAATACCAGCGTCCGGATACCCAGTTCGCGCGCCCGCTGCAGGTAATCGCGCATGAAGCCGCGGTCCTTCAGTACATACAGCTGGCACCACAGCGGCTGCGCGGATTGTTCGGCCACTTCCTTCAAGGGGCAAACCGAAACGGTGGACTGGATGAAGGGGATATTGCGCTCCGCCGCCACCCGGGCCGCCTGGACTTCGCCCCGGCGCGCATACATGCCGGCCAGGCCCACCGGGGCCAGGGCCAAGGGCAACCCCTGCTTCACGCCGAACCACTCGGTGGACAGGTCCAGGTCTTCCGAACCTTTCAGCACGCGCTGGCGCAGGCACACCGCCTGCAGGTCGCCGACATTGGCACGCAGCGTGGTTTCGGTGCCGGAGCCGCCATCCAGGTAATGGAACAGGAAAGGGGGGAGTTTGCGGCGTGCCGCTTCGCGGTAGTCGGTGGCAGAGGAAATGATCATCGTTCGATTTTAACCTGCCTTGTGGCAAGCATACGATATACCCCGATTCCTGTGATACGCTAGCACCAGAGAGGAGTGCCGCAATATGCAGCAAGAAATCCGCTTTGCCACCTTCAATGTCTGCAACCTTGCCCCGCCGGGGGCGAAACTGTATGACAACCTGCAGCCGTTGACGGAGCAGGAGTATGAGGCCAAGGTGGAATGGACTGCGCAGCAGCTGGACCAGCTCGATGCCGATGTGATCGGCTTCCAGGAAATCTTTTCGCAGGCAGCCCTGCGCGACGTGCTCTCGCGCACCCGCAAGTACCGCGACGCGGTGCATGCCGGCTTCGACCCCGACCCCGACGCCGCCCGCCTGACGCCGAATGTGGCGCTGGTTTCGCGCCTGCCACTGGCGGCGGCGCCCGAAGTCTATGCCAACTTTCCCGAGGGCGTGCCGGCCGATTCCGTGGTGCCGGAGTGGGACCGCTTCGCCCGCGCCCCGCTGCATGCCCAGGTGCTGCTGCCCAATGAAGTGGTGGTGGATGTGATCGTGGTGCACCTGAAGTCGCGCCGCCCGGATTACCGCAGCGGCGACACGGCGGAAGACCCGTTGCACCTGGCCATGGCCAGCCTGCGCTCGCTGGTATGGCGCGGCACGGAAGCGGTGGCCTTGCGCGTCCTGTTAAGCAAGATGATGCGCGAAGCGCGCCGGCCCTGCATCGTGCTGGGGGATTTCAACGATACCGCCGACGCGGTCACCACCTCCATCGTGCTGGGCAACGGCGGCGGCATGCCGCCGGGCGACGAGCGGCGCGGCCGCATGTACGACGCCAACCAGATCCAGCTGCGGCAAGACCACCTGCGCCACGTCGCCTACACCAGCATCCACGAAGGCCATTATTCCACCATCGACCACGTGCTGGTGTCCGAGGAATTCAATCCCGCCTCGCCGCGCGCCATCGGCGAAGTGCTGGACGTCAGCTACTTCAACGACCACCTGCGCCAGGAGCGGCCCGAAGTTTCCGACCACGGCCAGGTCCTGGTGCGGCTGCGGCTGCGCTAGCAGCCAGCCATGCAGCAAGGGCGTCCGGCCGCTCCGCAAGCCCATCATGTGCCGCCACAAGCTCGCGCAAGTGAACATGCGCGCACGACGTAGACGCCCATTTCGACGCGAGGTGCTCACAAACTGTGACCACTTCCAGCTTCTCCACCGAAGTCCGCATCATGGCCCTGCTCCCACCGCGGCCCCTGCCAGGTGGCCCTGGTACTGGTCGCAACCCAGTTCGCGCAGCAGCTGGAGCTGGTCTTCCGTTTCCACGCCTTCGGCGATCACGGTCATGTCGAGGCTGCGCGCCATGGCGATGATGGTGCGGATGGCGGTGGCGTCGGTGCCGTTGCCGAAGAAGGTTTGCGCGATCTTCAGCTTGTCGATCGGACTGTCCTTCAATTGCCCCAGCCGCGAGTAGCCGGTGCCGAAATCGTCGATCGACAGCCGCACGCCCATGCCGCGCAGCTTGCCCAACACGGCATCGGTCTGGCTGCCGCCCTGCATCAGCATGGCCTCGGTCAGCTGCAATTCCAGCAGCCGCGCCGGCAGCCCGGCCGCGCGCAAGGCGCCGTCGACGGCATCCAGCACATCCTTGTGCGTGAGCTGGGTCGGCGCCAGGTTGACCGACACCACCAGCGCGCGGCCTTCGTCGAGCCAGCCGCGCGCACGGCGGCACGCTTCCTGCAGCACCCAGCCGCCGATCGCCACCATCATTCCCGCCTCGGCCGCGACATCGATGAAGCGCTCCGGCAGCAGCACGCCCAACTCCGGGTGGCGCCAGCGCAGCAAGGCTTCCATGCCCACCACGGTGCCGCTGGCGATGTCCACTTCCGGCTCGAACACCAGGTCGAATTGCCCCTCGGCCAGCGCGCGCCGCAAGCCCTGTTCCAGCCCCGAGCGCTCGACGATGCGCGCATGCATTTCCCCGCTGAAGAATTGATAGCCGTTGCGGCCATCCTGCTTGGCGTGGTACATGGCGATATCGGCATGCTTCAACAAGGCATCGATCTCTTCCCCATCGCCGGGAAACATGGCAATGCCGATCGAAGCGGAAATATGGGCGAGATGCTCGCCCAGCACGAACTCCTGCTCCAGCGCATGCAGCACCGATTCCGCCGCATGCGCCGCGCCGGCCGGCCCCGCCACGTCGGACAACAGGATGATGAATTCATCGCCGCCCTGGCGGCTCACGGTATCGGCCTCGCGCACGCAATGCACCAGGCGGCTGGCCACTTCCTTCAGCAAGCGGTCGCCCATGGCATGGCCCAGCGTATCGTTGACGGCCTTGAAGCGGTCCAGGTCGACGAACAGCACGGCCAGCATGCCGTGGTTGCGCCGCGCCGCCGCCAGCGCCAGCCGCAGCCGGTCCAGCAGCAGCACCCGGTTCGGCAAATCGGTCAGGAAGTCGTGTTCGGCCAAATGGCGCGTGTGCTCCTCTGACTTCTTACGCTCCGTAATATCGGTGACGATGCCCATATAGTTGCTGACCCGGCCCGCACTGTCGCGTATCGCGCTGATGCTGGTCCAGCAGGGGAACAGGCCGCCGTCGCGCCTGCGGCCCCAGGATTCCCCCTCCCAATGGTCGCGGGCTTCCACCTGGGACCACACTTCGCGGTAAAACGATTCGTCGTGCACGCCTGAACGGTACAGGCTGACCGGCTTGCCCAGCATGTCTTGCGGCGTGAAGCCGGTCATCACGGTGAACGCGCGGTTGAGCGCAATGACCCGGCGCCCCTGGTCGGTCAGCACGATGGCGTCGCGGCTGTTTTCGAACACTTGCGCGGCCAGGTGCAGCATGCGCTCGGCCCGCTTGCGCTCGGAGATATTGCGCACCACCGCGTAATACAGGTTGCTGCCGTCGAGGGAAATGGCAGTCAGCAGAACTTCCGCCCAGAACAGTCCCCCTTCGCCATCGACGTATTGCCACTCGCCGCGCGCATTGCAGCCGCGCTGCGCTTCCTCCATCATGCGCGACTCCGCTTCCAGCGACAGCACACCGGACGGTTGCATCATCGGCGAAAAGTCGCGCAAGCTCCGGCCCGCCAATTGCGCCGGCGAGGCGCTTTTGAACAGCGACACGGCGGCCGGGTTGGCTTCCTCCACCACCCCGTCGCGCAACAGCAGGATGGCGTCGCTGGAACGCTCGAACATGTGGTGGAAATTCTCGCCGGCAGCTTGCAGCGCATCGAAGTCGCGCCGCCGCTGCGTGATGTCGATCCCCATGTTGAACACTTGCGCCAGCGCGCCGTCATGCCACACCGGGATACAGATCGAATAGACCCAGAGCTCGCGGCCGTCGCGGGTCGTCACTTGCCAGTCGCCAGCCGGACAAGCGTGGCCGCTGCGCCATATTTCTTCCATCATCGCATCATGTTCATCCTGGCGCGCGCCGTGCGAACACAGTGTGCCGATGCCGGCGCCGACGATCTCCTCCATCTTGATCCCAAGCATTTCGGCGCACGCCTGGTTACAGAACTGCACCACCCCGTCGCGGTCGACACTGCACACCGCCACCATGGGCGTCAGTTCGAGCGCCGCCACCATGCGCGCGATCAAGTCGATGGCGGCATGGGCGGGCGTGAGGACGCTGGGCGCAGCGGGCGTGGGAGTGCTCATAAGCCCATTCTTGCGCGTCGCGCGGCGTGCCGGTTGCGCTGCATCAAAGGTGCCGCTGCTTCCGCGCTTTTTGCATTCCAGGTCGCCGTTTCTGCGCTTTATCGCATTCCCGTGGATGTTGGCCTTGTGAAAACCTAGAGTGTCACCATCGCACTCCGCGCCTGCGGACAACATTAACTACGAGACAACAATGAGCCCCCAACCCGTGCCCCTGAAGTCCCCCACACGCTGGCGCCTTCCCCTGATCGGCCTGGTCGTACTGGGCATGGCGGGCGGCGGCTGGACTGTCATGCAATCGCAGGCCAAGCCGGCCGCACCGAAAAGCGCGGCGGCCCCGGCCAAGGTCCCCGTCCTGGAGCTGGCCAGTGCGGACGTGGCGCCGATTGCCGCGCGCCAGCTGGCCGTGGGTTTGCCACTGTCGGGCTCGCTGATCCCGGTCAGCCAAGCCACCGTCAAGTCCAAGGTCTCCGGCCAGGTGCACGAGGCGGCCTTGCGCGAGGGCGTCCCGGTGCAGCAGGGCCAGGTGCTGGCCCGCCTCGACCAAGCCGACTGGAAGGCGCGCCTGCAGCAACAGCAAGCGATGTTGGACGAGGCCCAGGCCAGGCTGGCCATGGCCGAGAAGAACGAGTACAACGCCAAGGCGCTGCTGTCCCAGAAATTCATTTCGCAAACCAGTTTCGACACCACGGCCAATGCCGTCGAACTGGCGCGCGCCAACGTCAAATCCGCTTCCGCCCTGGTCGAACTGGCCCGTATCGCGCTCAACGATAGCGTGATCCGCGCCCCGATCGGCGGAATCATCTCCAAACGTCATGTGCAGGCGGGCGATAAAGTCGCGCCTGACATGCCCGTCTACACCATCGTCGGCCTGCAGGAGCTGACGCTGGAGGCGCAAGTGCCCACCACCGATATCCCGCGCGTGAAAGTCGGCCAGGAAGTCAGCTTCCAGGTCGACGGCTTCGCCAAGCGCGAATTCAGCGGCAAGGTGGCGCGCATCAACCCCACCACCGAAGCCGGTTCGCGCGCGATGCTGGTCTATGTCAGCGTGGGCAATAGCGACGGCGCCCTGCGCGGCGGCATGTTCGCCAAGGGCAGCATCACCACCGAGAAGGGCCGCGAAGCGCCCGTCGTGCCGCTGGCCGCCCTGCGCGAAGAAGCCGGCCAGCAGGTGGTCTACGCGGTCGCCAATGGGGTGGTGGTGGCGCAGCCGGTCAAGCTGGGCTTGCGCAGCGACGATGAGGGCGTGGTCGAAGTGTCGGCAGGCCTGGACCCCGGCGCGCTGGTCCTGGTCGCCAAACTGGAAGGCATCAAGCCTGGGTCCAAAGTCAAGCTGCCGCCGGGCCAGGCGCCGGGCAGCCAGCCCGCCGCCAAGCCGGCCATGCTGGCCACGGCCAAGGGCTAAGGAGTCCAGGCCATGTGGATCACCAAAATCTCGATCCGCCAGCCCGTCTTTGCCACCATGGTGATGGTGGCGCTGATGGTGCTCGGCATCTTCTCCTATCGCGGCCTGGGCGTGGAATCCATGCCCAACGTGCAATTCCCCTTCGCCGCGATTGAAGTGAACTATCCCGGCGCCTCGCCGGAAGCGGTCGAGAACGACCTGACCCGTCCGATCGAGGACATCCTCAACACCGTCAGCGGCGTCAAGACCATCCGCGCCAACTCGTGGGAAGGCAAGTCCGGCGTCTACCTCGAATTCGAGCTGTCCACCAATATGGACCGCGCCATGCAGGACGTGCGCGACAAGATCGCGCTGATCCGCCCGCGCTTCCCGCGCGAGGCGAAGGAACCCTTCATTGCGCGTGCCGAGGGCGAGAACGACCAGCCCATCGTCAACATCACCATGACCTCGGACAAGCGCAGCCTGCGCGAGCTGTCCACCATGACGGACCAGCTGATCGCCAAGCGCTTCCAGGGCGTGCCGGGCGTGGGCCAGGTGCGCG
>CBFGQI010000170.1:0-10313 GCA_965650885.1 uncultured Oxalobacteraceae bacterium | reverse complement strand
TGGCATTCGGACATTTTGCGAGCAAAATGTCCGAATGCCAGAGCTGACCCCGACTTTCAATTCAAGCGGGACAGGTGGCGCTGGACGGAGAGCAGGGCGCCGGCCAGGCCCAGGCCGGCGGACAGGGCCAGCAGGCCGGCGATGGCCAGCGGTTCCAGCGGCGCGAGCTGGAATTCGGACGCGTACAGCCTTGCGAACTCGGCAATGGCGCGGTTCAGCGGCTGCAGGGCCAGGGCCACGGCGCCCAGGGCGACACCGCCGGCGCACAGCCCGAGCAGGGCGCCCGTGTAATAGAAGGGGCGGTGGATGAAACTGTCGGTGGCGCCGATCAGCTTGGACACCAGGATTTCCTCGCGCTGGGTCAGCACTTGCAGGCGGATGGTGTTGAACACCACCGCCACCACCACCGTGCCCAGGGTTACGGCCAGCAGCAGCAGGGCCAGGCGCAGGATGCCGAGCAAGGCGGCCAGGCGCTTGACCCATTCGGAATCGACCTGGACCGTCTCCACGCCGGGCAGGGCGCGCATCTGCTCGGCGATGGCGTCGATCTTGCGTCCCTCGGCAGCATCCTGGAACGCGTTCAGTTTGACCACATAGCTGTCCGGCAGCGGGTTTTCGCCCAGGGTGGCCAGCACGTCGGCCAGGCCGCTCTTGGCATGCAATTGTTCCAGGGCCTTTTCGCGCGGGACGAAGATGATTTTCGCTTGCGGCGCGATGCCGCGCAGCGCGGAGGCCAGGCCAGCCGCCTGTTCGCGCGCGGTATCGGCTCGCATGAAGACGCTGAGCTCGGGCTCGACCGCCATTTGCTCGGACATGGGGCGCACATTGTCGAGCAAGGTTACGCCCATGAAGGGCAGGGCCAGGGCGATCGCCACCACCAGGATATTAAACAGGAAGGAACCTGGCGCCCGGCGCACGTGCACCAGCGCGGCGCCCAGGGCGAACAGGTGCTGGCGCAGCCAGGTGCTCATGCTGCCTCCCGCATCAGTTCGCCACGTTCGAGATGGATCACGCGCGCGGCGGCATCGAGGATTTGCTCATCGTGCGAGGAAATCAGGCAAGTCACCCCCACCGAGTGGAAGGCATGCAGGGCATCGATCACCTTGCTGGCGCTGGCGCGGTCCAGGTTGGCGGTCGGCTCGTCGGCCAGGATGATTTGCGGGCGGTTGACGATGGCGCGCGCAATCGACACGCGCTGCTGCTCGCCGCCGGACAGGGCCAAGGGTTGCGCGTCGGCACGGTCCAGCAAGCCCACCTTGTCCAGAGCGGCGCGGGCGCGCTGCTCGGCGGCCGAACGCGGCGCGCCGCTGACCAGCAGCGGCATCATCACATTGGCCAGCACCGAGCGGTCGTTCAGCAAACGCTGCTCCTGGAAGATCAAGCCCAGGTTGCGGCGCAGGAAGGGAATGCCGGCCCGCTTCAGGGCGCCAATATCCTGGCCGTTCACCAGGACCTTGCCGGAGGTCGGCTTTTCCATGGCGGCAATCATCTTCAGCAGGGTCGACTTGCCCGCGCCCGAGGGGCCGGCCAGATAGACCAGCTCGCCTTTGGCAATGGTCAGGGAAATGTCGCGCAGGGCAACACCGTCGGGGGAGTATTGTTTGCTGACGTGCTGGAATTCGATCATGGAGGCCGATTAAGCAAGCAGGGCTTCAACAAATTCAGCCGCATTAAACGGCTGCAAGTCTTCAATCTTTTCGCCAATGCCGATGAAGTACACCGGCACCGGCCGCACGCGCGCAATGGCAGCCAGGATGCCGCCCTTGGCCGTGCCGTCCAGCTTGGTGATGATCAGGCCGGACAGTTGCAGGGCGTCGTCGAAGGCTTTCACCTGGGCCAGGGCATTCTGCCCGGTGTTGCCATCAATCACCAGTAGGGTTTCGTGCGGGGCGCCTTCCATGCCCTTGCCGATCACGCGCTTGACCTTCTTCAGCTCTTCCATCAGATGCAGCTGGGTGGGCAGGCGGCCGGCGGTATCGATCATCACCACATTGGTGCCGCGCGCCTTGCCGGACTGCACCGCGTCGAAGGAGACGGCTGCCGGATCGCCCGATTCCTGGGAAATCACGGTGACATTGTTGCGTTGACCCCACACCATCAACTGTTCGCGGGCGGCGGCGCGGAAAGTGTCGCCTGCCGCCAACAGTACCGATTGGCCGTGCGCCTGCATATGCTTGGCCAGCTTGCCGATGGTGGTGGTCTTGCCGGCGCCGTTGACGCCGGAAATCATCATCACCAGCGGCTGGTGGCGGCCCAGCTCGAACGGTTTTTCCAGCGGGGCCAGCAGATCAATCATCAGCTGCTTCAGCGCTTCCTTGACGGCGGCGGCATCGAGCAGCTTGTCGTCCTTGACCTTGCGCTTCAGGGCATCGAGCAGGTATTGGGTGGCTTCCACACCGGCATCGGACATCAGCAGCGCGGCTTCCAGCTCGTCATACAGTTCGTCGTCGATCTTGGCGCCGACGAAGAGGATCGACAGGTTGGCGGAAGTTTTCGACAAGCCCGCCTTCAGGCGGCTCATCCAGCTTTGTTTGGGTTCCGGCCGGGCGGCAGTCTCGACGTCGAATGCCAGGGGGGCCACCGGCTCGGCAGTGGCCGGCGCGCTCACGGGCGCGACGCTGGGCGTTGGCGGCGCCGCTTCCGGCGCGACCGGTTTCTTCTTGAAAAAACTGAACATGGACAGGTTGGCAGAGGGTCCTTCAATCGAACCGCGTATTCTACCAGAGGCTAGGCGGCGCCCTGCCGCTGGCGCTGCCGCCACGCTGCCACCGCCGAGCTGATCTCGGCCAGCTCGCACACCAGGGCCTCGCCCGAGGCGCGCTTGCGCAGGGCCGGATTGCTGCCGCCGGCCCAGATTTCAGTCGTTTCCGGCAAGCGGACCCGCAATTCGCGCAAGCTGTCGCTGACGTGGCGCGGATTCATGGTGGCCGAAAAGGACAGCGCCACAATATCGGCCTGCATGGCGCGCGCCCCTTCGACGATATCGGGCAGCGGCGTTTGCACGCCGAGCGGAATGCAGTGCGCGCCCTCGGCTGCGAACATGGCTTCGGCCATCAGCAAGCCCAGGCCGTGACGTTCCTGCGGCAGCGTGGTGAGCAGGACACGCGGGCGCGGCGCGGCATTGCCCTGATTGACTTGCGGTACCGAAAACACGGCGCTGCGCAGCACGATCTGCACCGATTCGGCAAACAGATGTTCTTCGAACACGGCGAAGCGGCCGCAAGCCCAAGCTTCGCCGACCAGGGTGGTGAGCGGCGCGACCAGGTCGATCACAAAGTTTTTCAAGCCCATCACCAGCATGGCCTGGGTCAGTTTGCGGCGGAAGGCTTCCATCTGGTGGGCCTTGCACAGCTCGAGGTAGGTGTGCAGCTCGGGATGCGGGCGGAATGCTTCGGCCTTCTGGCTGACGGCCGTCTTTTGCGCCAGGACTTGCAGTTCATCGGTCGAACAACCGATGACTTTGCCAGGCCGGTGGCCAAGATCAATCAATCTCTTGATCAACCTCAATTTCACCACTTGGTCGCTCGGATAGACTCGCTCTCCGTACGCATCGCGCTCCGGGCGTGGGAAATCGTAGCGTCGTTCCCACACCCGCAAGGTTTCCTTCGCCAGGCCAGTATCCCGCTCCACGTCGCTGATCGTGGATGGAATTGTTACAGAAACCACACTCGTGTTCATTCGCCGACAGGGCCCCCAAATTGATACGCGACCTGCATTCTAACGCTGAAATCCGACACAAAGTTGCACATCGCGCAGCGCTATTTCATTCTGAAATGGACCACCTTCCACTTGTCCATGACATCGGGCGGGCGCCGGCGTTTTAGGCAGGCCAAGCGGCGAAAGTGTGAAATGTGTCCTGAACAAAAAACTTCTAAGCTTATTCAAATTTTATTCGGTCGGGAAGTTGGGATGGGGCCGACTTGCAATACGTATTACTACGTGCTTAGCAGGAAATATTGAGATCATATAAAATGACCAGCGGTCAGCGCCGCAGAGCCCTGATAAAATTTCATAACAAGCAAAAGGAAGAAGCAGATGAAGAAGACCATGATTTCCCTCGCTATCCTCGCCGCTTCCGGCGCAGCCTACGCTCAATCGAGCGTTACCATTTACGGCATCATGGATGCCGGTATCGTCGCCGAACGCGGCGGTAAGAACGGTAACGTCAACAAACTGTCCGCCGGCGTGGCCAATGCTTCCCGCATCGGCTTCAAAGGCACCGAAGACCTCGGTGGCGGCCTGTCCGCAGTATTCGTCCTGGAAGGCGGCATCAAAGGCGATACCGGTGAATCCGATGTGGCCGGTTCTTCGTTCAACCGCCAATCCTTCGTTGGCCTGGTGTCCAAGTCGGCCGGTACCCTGACCCTGGGCCGCCAGTACACCCCTTGGTACAACGCCTTCGTGCAAGTGGGCGACCCGTTCCAGGCTGGCCTGTCCGGTTCGGCCAAGAACCTGTTCCCGGCCGGTGGCATCAACGTCCGCAACAGCAACTCGGTGTTCTACAAGAGCCCGGACCTGCGTGGCGTGTCGGTTGAACTGTTCTACGCTTTCGGCGAGCAGAAAGAATCCTCGACCGGCCGCCAGCTGGGCGCGTCGATCGGTTACCAGAACGGCCCGCTGAACGCCCGTCTGGCCTACAACACCCGCAACAACGACACCGTGGCCAACAATGTGGTAACCGGCCGCGACAATGGCCGCAACACCCTGCTGGCCGTGAACTACGATTTCAAGGTTGCCAAAGCGTACTTCATGTACAACCAGAACAAGGGCTTGAACAGCGTCGCTTACCCGAACGCTGCCGCCTACACCGCGACCGCCGTGGCGCCGTCGACCGACAGCCGCAACTGGCTGCTGGGCGCGACCGTGCCGGTGTCGGCCGCGGGCTCGCTGGTCGCTTCCTGGTCGTCGGTGGATGACAAGTCCTTCAACCGCGACGCCGACCAGTACGCCGTCGGCTACCTGCACAAGCTGTCGCCACGTACCACCACGTACATGTCGTACGGTAAGATCAAGAACAAGAATGGCGCTTCGTTCACCGTTGGCAACAACGCTGAATCCGGCTCCGGCGATGCCGCTTACAACATCGGCGTTCGTCACACCTTCTGATCGACACCAGTTCCTGGTTGAAACGGCTGCCTGGTGCAGCCGTTTTTTTTACAATGCCGATATGAAAACTTCTTACCGCATCGGCGGCGCCTTGCTGCTCGCCTCTGCCACCGTGCTGCCGGCCGCACTCGCTGCCAACCGGACGGGTGCCCTGCCGCGCCATGGCGTGGTGGTTTATTCGGACTTGTGCATCCACGAAGGCAGCGGCGAATATGGCGGCCAGCGCGTCACGCTGCAGCGCTTTGCCGAAGTCGATACGGTGATCTACGAATACACGGCCGGGGGGCTGAGCTGGCCGCTGGTGGCGACCGACGTGAATGTCGACCCGCGCGGCAAGATGATGTATTTCACTGTGCAGGAAGGGGAGGAGGAACGCACCATCAGCGGCAAGTTCTCGCGCAATGGCGAGACCCTGACGCTGGATGGCGGCTATTGCGAGGACCACTCACAGCCGATGGTGCTGCGCAAAGTGCGCGACTTCGGCCGCAAGCCGCAAGCCTGCAAGACTTGCCCCGCGCCGAAGCGGCGGGCCTCCGACTGATCACTTGCCGGCGGCGACAGCCTGCTTGCGGATGGTGTCGAGGGTGGCGCCCGGGGTGATCAGGTTGCCGTCGTAACGCAGCTCGATGATGGCCGGCAGGTTCTGCTCGCGTGTGAAGGCGAGCGCGCGCTGCAGGGCCGGGCCGAATTCCTCGGTCGCGGTCACCGCTTCGCCATGGCCGCCATAGGCGCGCGCCAAAGCCGCGAAGTCCGGATTGTGCAGCGTGGTGCCGGACACCCGGCCCGGATACTCGCGTTCCTGGTGCATGCGGATGGTGCCGAACATCTGGTTGTTGAACACCAGGATGATCACGCCGGCCTTGTACTGCACCGCCGTGGCCAGCTCCTGCCCGTTCATCAGGTATTCGCCATCGCCGGCGAAGGTTACCACCGTGCGCGACGGATCGATGATCTTGGCAGCCACGCCGGAAGGCACGGAATAGCCCATGGCGCCGCTGGTCGGTGCCAGCTGGGTGCGCATGCCGCCATATGGCCAGTAGCGGTGCGCCCAGGTCGCGTAGTTGCCGGCGCCATTGGTGATGATGGTGTCGGCCGGGCATTGCGCCTTCAACTGCTGCACCACCTGCCACAGGTCCAGCGGGGCATGGTTATCCTTGAAGATCGAAGGCTGCTGTTGCCAGGCCGTGTACTCGGCGCGCGCCTGCTCCACGCTGCCGCGCCATGCGCCGGCATCGACCGGCTCCATGGCGGCCAGCATGGCCGCCGCTTGCGGCATGCCGGAGGCGATCATCAACTCGCCCTGGTAGACACTGCCCAGTTCTTCCGCGCTGGCGTGGATGTGCACCAGGCGCTGCTGCGGCACCGGCGAAGCGATGATGGAATAGCCGCTGGTGGTCATTTCGCCCAGGCGCGGGCCGATGGCGATCAGCACGTCGGCCTCGCGTACGCGTGCCGCCAGTTTCGGGTTGATGCCGATGCCGACGTCGCCGATGTAATTCGGGTGCGTATTGTCCAGCAGGTCCTGGAAGCGGAAGGCGCAGCCGACCGGCAAATGGTTCGCTTCGGCAAAGCGCTGGATATCGGCGCACGCCTGGCCGTTCCAGCCGCCGCCGCCCAGCAGCAGCATCGGGCGCTTGGCTTCGGACAGCATCTGGCGCAGCTGCGCGACCTGGGCGGCGGAAGGGGAGGCCTGGGTTGGCACGTAGGCGCGGGTGTCGGCGACGGCCGCCCTGGTGGTCAGCATGTCTTCCGGCAGGGCCAGCACCACCGGGCCGGGGCGGCCGCTGGTGGCGACCTGGAAGGCGCGCGCAATGTATTCGGGGATGCGGTCGGCGCGGTCGATCTGGGCCACCCATTTGGCCATCTGGCCGAACATGCGGCGGTAGTCGACTTCCTGGAAAGCTTCGCGGTCCATGAAATCGCTGCCGACCTGGCCGATGAACAGGATCATCGGGCTCGAATCCTGGAAGGCGGTGTGCACGCCGATCGAGGCGTTGGTGGCGCCGGGGCCGCGCGTGACGAAGCAGATGCCGGGCTTGCCGGTCATCTTGCCGTAGGCGTCGGCCATGAAGGCGGCGCCGCCTTCCTGGCGGTTGATGATGAAGCGGATGCCCGATTCGTGCAGGGCGTCCAGCACGTCCAGGTAGCTTTCGCCTGGGACGCCGAAGGCGGTGTCGGTGCCGTGGATTTTCAGCGCATCGACCAGGATCTGGCCGCCGGAACGAGGGGTGTGCGTCATGGTACTTGCCTTCTTATACATGGATTTGGCATTCTATGCCTGCGCCGGGCGGTTGGCTTTCCGATTTGCGACACTATTTTATATAGCCGGTGTCAGGGCCCAACACCCAACACGGCTGCGCCGTGTCAGGTGTCAGGACCTGACCCCAATCCGTTTAAATTGTTGGTGTCAGGGCCTAACACCCAACACGGCTGCGCCGTGTCAGGTGTCAGGACCTGACCCCAATGATGTAGAATATCGCCCGAAGCAAGCCAGACAGCCGCTGGCCCATGTAGCAATACATGAGCGGGAGGAAGGTCCGGACTCCATAGAGCAGGGTGACGGTTAACGGCCGTCCGCCGTGAGGCGAGGAATAGGGCCACAGAGACGAGCGTATTAAGTTACGGTGAAACGCGGTAACCTCCACCTGGTGCAATTTCAAATAGGCACGCGATGATGTTGCTCGCGGAGCGTGCGGGTAGAAAGCTTGAGCGGCGGAGCAATCCGTCGCCTAGAGGAATGGCTGTCATAGCGCCGACCGCAAGGAAGGCGCCGTAACAAAATCCGGCCTATCGGCTTGCTTCAACGAATTCGAGAGAGATGACCCAATACATCCTCGCCCTGGACCAGGGCACCACCAGTTCCCGCGCCATCCTGTTCGACCACGAGGGAAACATCGCAGGGTGCGCGGCGCAGGAATTTCCCCAGCACTTCCCCCAGCCCGGCTGGGTTGAACACGACCCCAACGAAATCTGGAACAGCCAGCTCACCGTGGCGCGCAAGGTGTTGCACGAGGTCGATGTAAAAAAAGTGCGCGCCATCGGTATCGCCAACCAGCGCGAAACCACCGTCATCTGGGACCGCAAGACCGGCGAACCGATCGCGCCTGCCATCGTGTGGCAGGACCGGCGCACCGCCGCCTACTGCGAGGAATTGCGCGCCGCCGGCAAGGCGAAAATGATCTGCGATGCGACCGGCCTGGAGCTGGACGCCTATTTTTCCGCCACCAAGATCAAATGGCTGCTGGACCATGTGCCGGGCGCGCGCGAGCGTGCGCGCAAGGGCGCACTGTGTTTTGGCACCATCGACAGCTGGCTGGCGTGGAAGCTGTGCGGCGTGCACGTCACCGACGTGTCGAACGCCTCGCGCACCATGCTGTTCAATATCCACCTGATGCGCTGGGATGCCGACCTGCTGCAGCTGTTCGACATCCCGGAGCAAATGCTGCCGCAGGTGGTGTCGTCGAGCGAGGAGGTCGGGACGGCGCGCGCAGCCTTGTTCGGGCATGAAATCCCACTGGCCGGCATCGCCGGCGACCAGCAGGCCGCCACCTTCGGCCAGGCATGCCACCAGCCCGGCATGGTCAAGAATACCTATGGCACCGGCTGCTTCATGCTGATGAACGCGGGACGGCACCCGCGCACCTCGCACAACCGGCTGCTGTCCACCGTGGGCTGGCGGGTCGAGGGCGAAACGGACTATATGCTGGAAGGCTCGGTCTTCATGGGCGGCGCCACCGTGCAATGGCTGCGCGACGGCCTGGGCATCATCCAGCAGTCGAGCGACGTGGAAGCGCTGGCGGCCAGCGTACCCGACAGCGGCGGCGTGTTCTTGGTGCCGGCCTTCGTCGGCCTGGGGGCGCCGCACTGGGACCCGTTTGCGCGCGGCACCATCGTCGGCTTGACGCGCGGCAGCGGCAAGGCGCACATCGCGCGCGCCGCCGTCGAGTCGATCGCCTACCAGAGCGCCGAACTGCTGGCGGCGATGCAGAAGGATGCCGCCATGCCGGTGACGGAAGTGCGCGCCGACGGCGGCGCCGCCCGCAACGACATGCTGATGCAGTTCCAGTCCGACTTGCTGGGCGTGCCGGTGCTGCGGCCCAGAATTACGGAGACCACGGCGCTGGGCGCGGCCTACCTGGCGGGGCTGGCCGTAGGATTCTGGGATTCGCAGGAAGAGATTGCCAGGCAGTGGGCGTGCGAACGCCGCTTCACGCCTGCGATGGGCGCCGACCAGCGCGCGGAATTGCTGGCCAAATGGAACCGCGCCACAGAGCGCGCCAAAACATGGGAGACACCTTGATGATGGATCGGCCTTGGAATGTGGAACTGGACGCGGTTGAAAAGCTGTTCGATGCGTTGACCGAAGTAGCCTTCTTCGTGAAGGACCGCGATGGCCGCTACGTGGCCGTGAACAACACGCTGGCGCGGCGCTGCGGCTTGCGCAGCAAGTCCGACATCCTCGGCAAGACCGTGATGGACGTGCACCCGCGCCCGCTGGCTGCGGCCTATGAGGCGCAGGACCGCCAGGTGATCGACCTTGGCGCGACCATCCAGAAGCATCTCGAACTGCACCTGTACCCGAACCGCCGCCGCGGCTGGTGCCTGACCCACAAGACGCCGCTGCGTAACGAGCAAGGCGACATCGTCGGCCTGGTCGGCACCTCGCACGACCTGGGCCTGGTGGACGAGCAGCATCCCGTCTACCGCCAGGTGGCGCGCATCGCGCAGCGCATCCGCGACAATTTCCACCAGCAACTGAACCTGGCCGAACTGGCGCGCGAGGAAGGCTTGTCGCTGGCGCGGGTGGAGCGCCTGTTCCAGAAAGTCTTCCACTACAGCCCGCGCCAGTTGCTGCTGCAATCGCGCCTGGAGGGCGCGCTGGCGCGGATCGAGGCGCATCCGGGCCGCAGCATCGCCGACATCGCGCGCGAATGCGGCTACACCGACCACAGTGCCTTCAGTCGCCAATTCAAGGCCATGACCGGCTACACGCCCAGCCAGTTCCGCAATGGTTCGCGGCCTGTGGCTTTTTCGCCCGTTGCCTGTGCAGTTCCCGGCGCCTGATCCGGAGAAATCACCCTAACGCGGCGCACGCCTGAAACCGCGCCACTCCTGCTCGTTAGCATGGGCTTCCCCAACTAACAAAGAGAACAGGAGTGGAGATATGAAGCTGCATCCAATCGGCATGGCCGGCCTGCTGGCCGCCA
>CBFGQI010000169.1:0-10439 GCA_965650885.1 uncultured Oxalobacteraceae bacterium | reverse complement strand
GGTCTAGAATGCATGTAGCCTGGATTGAGCGAACGGAGAATTTGTGCAAAGCACTTATGGAGCCGCCAGCGTCACCACTGCAGCCGCCTCCGCGCCGGCTGTCCCCGAGCACGCTGTCCTGTTGCGCTGCCTCGACGAACACCTTTCCACCGACCAGAGTTTCACTTCCTGCCTGGCCCGTACCGTGGGCGCCATCGCCAGCACGGATGGCACCCTGACCCTGGCCCAGTTTGCCGCCGTGACCGACCTGGCCGGCGATGGCCGCGCCTCCGCGGTGTTCACCGCCCTGATGCTGAATGCCATCGAATGCGGGGTCACGGTCGACTGGGCCTTGCAAGCGCTGGGGCGTTCGAGCCCGACGGTGGCCGTGGCGGCGCGCAACAATGCCTATAACCTGATGAAGCCGCTGCTGGTGCTGCAAGGCACGGCCGCGCGGCCGCTGGCGCAAAAGATCGCCAAGGCTTTGCACATCAAGCTCACGCCGGAACAGTTGTTCGGCCTGCCCCCCGAAGAAGAGCGCCGCCTGCTCAGCAACCTTGGCAACCAGGCGCGCAAGCTGGTGAAAGGACGCGGCCTGGCCGACGCCGTGGCCGACTTCGGGCGCAGCATGGGCCATGCCGAACTGCTCAACCATGCGCGCGGCTACCATGGCGGCTTGATGAGCGCGGAGGAATTGCGCGACGCCGTCGAGCGCACGGTCGCCACCATCACCCAAGGCATCGAGACGTACCGCGAACACGAGGATGCCACGCTCGCCTGCGACGCCGGCGCAGCCGGTCTGCTGGCCACCGCCCAGCAACTGCGCCAGCAAGTGCAGCAGCGCCTGGCCCTGGTCGATGCGCGCATAGCCTACGAACGGCGCATGCTGGGGCAGGATATCGACGATGCGGTGCACGATGCCGGCAATGCCATCGAACTGGCCCTGGCCACCCATCCCGAACCCGACGAGCACGCCAGCGGCGAGCGCTTTGGCAGGGAAATGGAATCGCGCCTGGACCGCGTGGTGCGGCGCAAGGAAGAAGTGCTGGACTTGCTGCAGCATGACCTGGCGCTGTTCCAGTCCGACATCCGCCTGACCCAGAATACCGTCTTCGAGCGCCAGCACCACGCCACGCTGGCGCGCCTGATGCCACGCATGCGCGTCGGCACCCGCCTGGCGCAAACCGTCGATACGGCAGCCAACCTCACCCTGATGGGCAGTGCGGTGGCCGCCGCCGGCACCGGCACCGCGGTCTACCTGTTCGGGGTGGCGGTGGTGTTGCCGGTGGTGGCGCCGGCCGCCCCCTTCGTGGGCGGTGCCGTCCTGCTGGCCGGCGCCTTCAAGTGGTTTGCCGACGCCGGCCGCCGCAAGCGCTCGGAAATCCAGGACCGACGCCGCGCTTTCGAGGAAGAATTGCGCAAGCGCTTGCAGGACGTGCAAGCCGCCTTTGGTCGCCAGCTCGACCGCATCGCGGCCAGCTTCCACGAATCGGCCACCCAGTTGCTGACCCCGCTGATGCTGGAAGCGGAAGCAGCGGGCCGCGTGCAAGCGGTGCGCAAGCGCATCGCCGACAAGGTCATCGCGCAGGCCCGGCACGCCATTGCCCAACTGCGCACCGCCATGGCCAGCCACGCCTGAAATGTCTCGAAGTGTTGCATTTTGTAAAGCTATGTGCGTTGGCGTACGAAATTCGATATCTTGCCTGTGTACAATAACCATCGCGCAACGCACTTTTTCAACTACTTATATAATCACGACCATGAAGACCAAGCTCCTTGCCGCTGCCGCCATGCTGGCGCTCAGCACTTCCGCTTTCGCCACCGATGTTGGCGTCTCCGTTACGGTCGGCCAGCCTGGCTTCTATGGCCGCATCGACATCGGCAACATGGCGCCGCCGCCGGTGCTGTACCCGCAGCCGGTGATCATCCAGCGCCCAGCCCGCATCGTGGCCGAGCCGCTCTACCTGCGCGTGCCGCCGGGCCATGCCAAGAACTGGGGCAAGCATTGCAGCAAATATAACGCGTGCACGCGCAACGTCTATTTCGTGCGCGACGATTGGTATGAAAACGAATACGCGCCGCGCTACCGCGAACAGCATCGCGGCGGTGGCGGCGACCATGGCGGCCGCGGCCGCGACGACGACCATCCGGGCAAGGGCCACGGCAAAGGTCACGGCCACGGCAAGCATAAGGATTAACACGGCGACGGGACCGGGCCGCCGGCCCGCCGCGCCGCCGGGATCGGGAGAATTATTTGCAGAGCAAATATGTGATCGTAGGTGGTGGGGCAGGCGGCCTGGAGCTGGCTTGCAAACTGGGCCGCAGACTGGGCCCGCAGCAGGTGATGCTGGTCGATAGCCGGCTTTACCATATCTGGAAGCCTTCGCTGCACGAGGTGGCGGCCGGCACCCTGGACATCCACCAGGAAGGCTTGTCCTACCAGATGCTGGCGCACGACAATGGCTTCACCTATGTCTATGGCGCCATGACGGCGCTGGACAGCGCCAACCGTCAGCTGACGGTGGACGCCATCACCAGCGAAGGCGGCGAAACCGTCCTGCCGGAACGGCGTATCGGCTATGAATCGCTGGTGATCGCCGTCGGCAGCACCTCCAATTATTTCGGCGTGCCGGGCGCTGCCGAACATACCATTGCCCTCAATGCCACCGAAGACGCGGAACGCTTCCGCCTGACCCTGCTCAAGCTGTTGACGCGTGCCGCGCTGCAAAAGGGTGCGCAGCAGGAAGCCACGGGCGTCGATGTCGTGATCATCGGCGGTGGCGCCACCGGCGTCGAGCTGGCGGCGGAGCTGCGCGAAGCCAGCGGCGTCTATACGGCTTACGGTTTCGGGCACCTGAACCCGGTGCGCGATGTGCGCATCACACTGCTGGAAGGCGCCCCGCGCATCCTGGCGCCGCTGCCGGAACGGGTGTCGGCCGCCGCCCTCAAGCTGCTCAACGAACGCGGCATCAAGGTCGTCACCGATTGCCGCGTCACGGCGATCGCCGCCGACCACGTGGCCGTCGGCGCGCAGCTTTATCCGTCGGATGTCGTGGTCTGGGCGGCGGGGATCCGCGCGCCCGCCTTCCTGGCCACGCTGGGCTTGCCGACCGCCAAAGGCGGCCAGATCGAAGTGACCGGCGCGCTGCAGGTGAAGGGGGTGGCGGGCGTGTATGCCCTGGGCGATTGTGCACAGTGCCTGGGCGCAGACGGCAAGCCGGTGCCGCCGCGGGCCCAGGCTGCGCACCAGCAAGCCGACTACCTGGCCGAGACCTTCCTGCGGCAGGCGCGCGGCAAGGCGGCGCAGGACAAGCCGTATGCCTACCGCGACTATGGTTCGCTGGTGTCGTTTGGCCAATCGACCTCGGTCGGCAGCCTGATGGGATCGCTGCGCGGCTTCAACTGGTTCGTCGAAGGGTTTTTCGCGCGCATGATGTACGTCAGCCTGCATTTGCTGCATCACCAGGCGGTGCTGGGCACGGTGCGTACCGGCGTGCTGGCGCTGGCGCGCTTTCTCGTCAAACGCGCCACCCCGCTGGTCAAACTGCATTGATGCCGTCCCGCCTACATACGGCGCTGCTGGGCGCCGCGGCGCTGCCATTGCTGTTGGGCGGCTGTTACAACCGCGCCGCGGAAGTGGCCGAACTGGCGCGCCACCATGCCACGGCCGCCGGCCGCATCGTCGCGCTCGACTGCCAGCACGCTGGCCGCTGGTGGTACCAGTTCGAATGGGACGGCCAGCACCGTCGCGGCTGGGCCAGCGATGGCGCCGATGGCGCGGCATGCGCGCGGCGCCGGCTCGGCGACAGCGTGACGGTATATGTCAACCCGGCCGTGCCGGCGGTGCACCGCGCCATCGATCCGGGCTTGGCATATGAACAGGAGCGCGGCTTTTACCTGCCGCAATGGTTGTGGTTCGGGCTGGGTGCGCTGGCGCTGCCCTTGTCGGCCTGGATGGCGCTGAAGCGCGGCAGCCGCCGCTAGCGGGGTCAGGCCGCCGCCGGCTTGGGCAGGGTCACGGTGAGCAGGGTGCCACCGCCGGCGTTGGGCTCCAGCGATAGCGAGCCGCCGAGGAAGATGGCGCGTTCGCGCAACATGCGCAAGCCATGGCCGCCATGCCAGTGGCCGCCGGCGGCGCCGTCCAGGCCCACACCGTCGTCTTTCACCATCAGGACAATGCTGTCGTCGAGATCGTCGACGATCACGTCGACGTGGTGCGCGCGCGCATGGGCGGCGACGTTGCGCAAGCCTTCTTCGGCCGCCCGCAACAGGACCACGCGGTGCGAACGCGGGCAGGCCGGCTCATCGTCGGGCAGGCTGCAACGGGCCTGCATTTGCTGGGTCGTGCCGAACTCGGCCACCAGCTCGTCCAAGGCCACGCGCATGCCGAGGAATTCGAGCTTGTCGTTCCACAGCTTGTGCTGCATGGCGCGGTTGGTTTCGATGATCGAATGCAGCAAGTTCTTCATTTGGGCGGCCCGGTCAAGCAAGGCCGGTTCCTGCGGCAGCTTGGAGGTCAGCAAGCCCAGGTGCATGGTCAGCGCCGTCAGCGACGAGCCCAGGCTGTCGTGCATCTGGCGCGACAAGGCACGGCGCTCGTCGTCCCAGCAATTGTTGATGTAACCCAGCAGCTCCCGTAAGTCAGCCGCGTCCGTGGTAGCAGACATATGTTTGGTGATCCATGTTTATTGCCTTGATCATACATGAGGATGGTCGTGAGATGGCGCACATACAGCCAGCAGTGCGGCTGCCAAGCTGGGGCTTCGTTACCGAGGAGATGAAAACATGAAAGACGCCATTGCATTGCTCAAGCAGGACCATGCCAATGTGAAAGCCATGTTCCAGCAATTCGAGGCCCTGGGCGACCGCGCCTTTGCCACCAAGAAGCGCCTGGCCGACAAGATTTGCCTGGAGTTGACCAAGCACGCCACCGCGGAAGAAGAACTCTTTTACCCGGCGGTGCGCGAGGCCGCGGCGGATGCCGAGGACCTGGTCGACGAAGCAACGGTCGAGCACGCCACCGCCAAGGACTTGATCGCACAAATTGGCGCGATGGATGCGCATGACGAGCTGTTCGACGCCACCGTCAAAGTGTTGGGCGAATACATCGACCACCACGTCAAGGAGGAAGAGGGCGAAATCTTCCCGCAGGCGAAGCGGGCCGGCCTCGACCTGCAGACGATGGCGCGCGAGATCGAAGCGCGCAAGGAGGAAATCGAGTTCGTGCCGCCGCGCTTGCCGCAGGCGCGCGCCGGCCGCGGCGCACGGCTGCGCTCCTGAGCGCGCGACGGCTCAGCTGCGCAGCTCGGCCGGGGTGCGCGCGAGGCAATCGTCGATTGCGCGCAGCAATTGCTCGACATCGACCGGCTTAACCAGGTGCATGTCGAAGCCGGCATCGAGTACGCGGCGCTGGTCGTCCGCCAGGCCGTAGCCGGTCAGGGCGATCAGTTTGATGTGATGGGTCTCGGGGTTGGCGCGCATGCGGCGTGCCACTTCATAGCCGTCAATGCCGGGCAGGCCGATGTCGACCAGGGCAATGTCGGGCTTGTCGGCCGCCGCCTTGGCCAGGCCCTCGAAGCCGTCGGCCGCGTGTTGGACCGGGAAGCCGTAGCACCCCAGCATCATGGCCATCATTTCGCGGCCATCGTCATTGTCTTCGACCAGCAGGCCCGCTGGCTTGGGCTGTGCGTGTGTATCCATGGGAGGCGCCTTGGTTTCAACCACATGTTCGATGCAGGGCAGGTGGACGGTGAAGGTGCTGCCTTCGCCCGGGCCGTCGCTTTCGGCATAAACATTGCCATCGTGGAGCTCCACCAGGCGCCGCACCAGGGACAGACCAATGCCCAAGCCGCCCTGTGCGCGGTCCAGGGTGCTGGAGCCTTGCACGAACACGTCAAACACTTGCGGCAGCAATTCCGATGAAATGCCGACGCCGGTGTCAATCACGCTGATGGTCACTTCGCCGTCTTCGACTTCGCTCAGCAGTTCAATGCGTCCGCCCTGCGGCGTATATTTGAGCGCGTTGTCGAGCAAATTGCTGATCACCTGTTCCAGCCGCGTGGCATCGCCGTCGACCCAGCAGGGGACCACTTCCGCCACCACGTGGTAATCGTCGAGGCGGCCGGTGGCGCGGAAGGTATCGAGCGTGGTCTTCAGCAGGGCGGCCAAGTCCAGGGGCCTGCGGTTGAGCAGGATCTTGCCCGACATGGCGCGGCTCAAATCCAGCAAGTCGTCCACGATGCGCCCCAGGTGGCGGCTCTGACGCTGGATGATTTTCTTGGCATGGTTGACACTGTCTGCATTCACGCCGGGCAGGCCGATCAGCGAAGCGGCGCTGCTAATGGCCGACAAGGGATTGCGCAATTCGTGGCCGAGCATGGCCAGGAATTCATCCTTGGCATGGCTGGCCCGTTCGGCCAACTTGCGCTCTTCGATTTCGCGCAGCAAGCGCTGGTTGCTGGCGATGAGGTCGGTGGTGCGCTGGCTCAGCTGGCGCGCCTGGCGCCGCAATTCCTCATTCTTGGTGGCCAGCGAGACGAACACGCTGATCTTGGCGTACAGCATTTGCGGGATCACCGGCGTAAACAGGAAATCCACCGCGCCCCGCTGGTAAGCCTTGAGACGGTCCAGTTCATCGGCCACGAAGGCGGTGATGAAGATGATCGGGATGTCGGTGGAGCGCGGCCGCTGGTGGATCGCTTCGGCCGTCTCGAAGCCATCCATGCCGGGCATGTTGACGTCGAGCAGGATGACGGCGAAGTCGTGCGTGAGCACCGCGCGCAACGCTTCCTCGCCGGAGCGCGCGGCGACCACTTCATAGTTCTCTTGCGCCGCCCACTGCTCAAGCAGGTTGGTCAGCGCAAAAAGGCTGTTGGCATCGTCATTGACGACGAGGATCTTGGGCTTGTCCACCAGTCTGATCATAGCGTTGCCGTTTTACCGTGTCAAAAGAACACATGCCAATCGCGCATGAAGCTGTGTACGCCCGCGCACAGTCAGGCGACGCGCATGCTGCCATAGTGAAAACTCGTCCAATGAAGGAGCGACCATGAATATCGATACCATCGTTGACAAAGAGTATGTGGACAAGAGTTTCCGCGAACTGGCCGAGGCTCCGCTCAGCGCCTTGCGCGGCTTGAGCGTGAAGGATGCCAAGGCCTTGCAAGGGGCGTTTGGCGTGCATACGGTGCGCGAACTGGCGCAGCTCAACTTCGTGCGCTGGGCCAGTGCGATCACGGTGCTGGCCGAGGAAGAGCAGATGGCGCCCGCCGAAAAAGCCAAGGAAGAATTGTTGGACGATGCGGTCGAAATGACGTTCCCGGCCAGCGATCCGATCTCGGTCGATGCCGGCATCACGCGCATCGAAGTGGCGCCGGAAAAAGTCGACGCGCAGCAAGACCACCAGCATGCCGGCCAGGTGGAAGAATCGACGGAAATCGGCCGCGAGGCGGAAACCACCTCCTGAGCGCCCAGTCGGCCTGCCGCCATCAGGCAACCGTGACCTGCACTTGCGGGACGGTGGCGGCCGGCATCTGGCAGGCTGCGCAAAAACGGTTCTTGCCGGTGCGCTTGGCTTCGTAGAGCGCGGCATCGGCCACATGCATGAGGTTGTCGACCGAGGTGGCATCGTCCGGATACAACGCGATGCCCAGGCTGGTCGACAGTTGCAGCGTCAAGCCGTTGACCTGGTAGGGCTGGGCCACTACTTCGATCAGCTTGGTGGCCGGTTCCTGGGCATCGGCCAGGGTGCCGACATCGCCCAGCACGATCACGAATTCATCGCCGCCGATGCGCGCCACGGTATCTTCCTTGCGCGAGGAGTTAACCAGGCGCTGCGCCACTTGCTTGAGGATTTCGTCGCCATAGGCATGGCCATGGGTATCGTTGACGGCCTTGAAACCATCCAGGTCGAGGTACATCACCGCGGCGCGGCGCTGCTGGCGCGCGGCGTGCTGCAAGGCGGTGGCGATGCGGTCTTCCAGCAGGCGGCGGTTGGGCAGGCCGGTCAGCGGGTCGTGCAGCGCCAATTCCTGCTGCTGCTTGCTATAGGACGCCAACTCCTTGTAGAGCAAGCGCACTTCAAGCATGTTGTGGATGCGCTTGTGCACTTCCAGCAAGTCGAACGGCTTGCTGATGAAGTCGCGCGCGCCCGCTTCCAGCGCGGCGATCTTGAAGCTGGGCTGGGCGGTCAGGGCCAGCACCGGCAGGTAGCCTTCCTGTTCGATTTCCTTCAAGCCCTTCATCACCTGGAAACCATTCAATTCCGGCATCTGCAAGTCCAGCAGGATGAGGTCGTAGCGGTGCTGGCGATGCAGGGGGCAAACCTGCTCCGGCAACATGGTGGCCGTCACATTGGTATATCCGGCATCGCGCAGGATCTCCAACATCAGGTCGATGTTGTCTGCACAATCGTCAACTACCAGGATCTTGGCATTCAGGATCTCATCGGGGCTTGGCATGGCGGTCTCGGGAACTGGACTTCCTAGTGTAGCTTGCGGCAGTTTGCCGTGGCGCACGTGTCATTAACCAGTCTAGCAAAGTTTCCGCCAGTTGCTTGTAGGACATTTCCCCGTGTGCGGGTAGTCCTCAGCCACTCTGGCTGGCGCTGCACACGCGCGCAATTGTGGCTACCAATTCAGAAGGTTCTATTGGTTTTGGCACATGGTCGAGGAATCCGGACTCGAGCGCATGCAGGCGGTCTTCCGAGCGGGCAAAGGCGGTGAGGGCGATGGCCGGCACGCTACCGCCGCGCGCCGGACCGAGCGCGCGGATACGCGACAACAATTCAAAACCGTCAACATCGGGCATGCCGATATCGCTGACCAGCAAATCATAACGGCCGGCGCGCGCCAGCGCCATCGCTTCGGCGGCATTGGCCGCCGCGTGCACCTCGCACTGGCAGTCGCGCAAGATGCGGCCAATCAGGTCGCGCGCATCGGCTTCGTCGTCCACCAGCAACACTTTCAGGCCGCCCAGGTCGCGCAAGCCGAGGTCGGGCAGCGGCACGCTATGGCTGCGCGGCGGGCTGTGCATGCGCTGCGCGCGGATTTCGCCGCTGGCCAGCGGCAGCCGGACCGTGAAGCTGGAGCCCATGCCTTCGCCGTCGCTGGCGGCCGACACCGTGCCGCCATGCTGCTCGACCAGGTGCTTGACGATGGACAGGCCCAGGCCGAGGCCGCCGTGCCGGCGCGTGGTGGAGGCATCGGCCTGGCGGAACCGTTCGAACACATAGGGCAGGAATTCGGGGCGGATGCCGAGGCCATTGTCGGTGATGTTGATGTCGACCTGGCCGGCATGGGCCCAGATCGCGGCCCGCACGGTCCCGCTGCGCGGGGTGAACTTGAGGGCATTGGTGAGCAGGTTCCACACCACTTGCTGCAAGCGGTTGGCGTCGCCCGCCACGTGGCCGGTGGGGGCGAAATCGCGCTCCAGGCGGATGCCCTTGGCGTCGGCGGCCGGCCGTACGGCATCGAGCGCGGCATCGACCACCACCGAGGGCATCAGCAGCTTCATGTCGAGCAACACCTTGCCCGAGGTGATGCGGCCCATGTCCAGCAAGTCTTCGATCAGCTGGGCCTGGGCGCGCGCATTGCGCTCGATGGTTTCCAGCCCGCGCACCTGTTCTTCGGGCGTGCGGTTGCCGCGCCGCAGCACTTGCGACCAGCCAAGGATGGCCGTCAGTGGGGTGCGCAATTCGTGCGACAGCGTGGCCAGGAATTCATCCTTCATCTGGCTGCTGCGCTCGGCCTCGGCGCGCGCATTGCGCTCGCGGTCGAGCAGCATTTCGCGTTCCTCGGCGGCGCGCTGGGCCGCCTCCACCATGCGCGCATTGTCGATCGCGATGCCGGCCTGGGCCGCGACGCCGCCGACGATGCGCTCGGTGCGCTCATTGAACATATGCGGCTCGGGGTGGCCGAAGAACAAGGTCCCCACCACTTCGCCGGCGCGCGCCAGCACGGGCACGGCCAGGCCGCTGCGCACTTGCGGATGCGGCAAGCCCTGGAAATCGGCGGGCGGGGCGCCGGACAGGGTGTGCATCGGCTGGCGCTGGCCGTCGCCCATGGCGCCGTGGTAGAAGAAGGCGCCAAAGCGCGCCCCGGAAATGCTGGTGGCGGCATCGGTCACTTCCTGCAGCAGCGAATGCAGGTCGCGGTTCTGCACCAGGGCGGTGCCGGTGCTGTTCAGCAGCTCCAGGATATTGGTTTCGTCGCGCAAGCGCTCCTGCACCCGTTTCACCTGGTCGACGTCGGTGCTGGTGCCAAACCAGCGCAAGATGCGCCCGCCGGCATCGCGCATCGGGTTGGCGCGCGTCAGGAACCAGCGGTACTGGCCATCGGCGGCACGGATCGGAAACTCCATTTCGAAAGGGCGCCCGCTGTCCACCGATGCGCGCCAGTGCGCCAGGATGGCGGGAATGGCGTCCGGCGCATACACTTGCTGCCAGCCGTCGCCCAGCATCT
>CBFGQI010000168.1:0-10496 GCA_965650885.1 uncultured Oxalobacteraceae bacterium | reverse complement strand
CCCCTTCGAACAGACGGGGTCTGACCCTCCGGGTCAGACCCCGGTTTACCGGTTTTGCACACTACCCCTGTCGGTTTTCCACCAATCCCCAAACTAAACCAGCATCAAAAAAGCACTGGTTGGACCAGTTCAGTTATCGAGCCCGCTGGCGACGAAATCGATATGCCCCTGCATCGCAGTGCGCGCTTCTTCCGGCTGGCGTGCGCAGATGGCCTTGCAAATGGTGCGGTGCTGGATCAGCAACTGTTGCGCAACTTCCGCTTCCAGTGCGCGCAAGTTATTGCCGCTCAGCGTGATGTGCTCGCGCAGCATGCTGATCACGCTCGTATGCAAATGCAGGAACATCGTGTTGTGCGATGCCAGTGCGATTGCTTCGTGCAGCCGTGTGTCGGCTGCCGCCTCCGCAGTCGGGTCATTCGCCTTTCGCGCTACCTCCAGGGCGTCGAGCGCCGTGAGGATTCGGACGTGGTCTTCCTCGTCGCCGCGCAGGGCGGCAAAGTAGGCCGTCGCTCCCTCCAGTACACGGCGGAACTCGAGTACGTCCCCGCGCATCGCGGTTGAATCGGCCACCAACTGCCCCCATGGGGTGGCGCTGCCTGTACGTAGTTGATCCGTGACGAACACGCCTACACCCTGACGGCTGCTTACCAGCCCGCGTGCAGTGAGGCGCTGGATCGCTTCGCGGATCGTATTGCGGGATACATCGTAACGTTCAGCCAGGGCGCGTTCGGAAGGCATGCGCGAGTTGGCAGGAAAAGACCCATCCAGCAATGCCGCTTCGATCCGGCGTATCACCGACTCAACAAGCCCACTGCCTCGCACCACCTTCATTTCCAGCCTCCGAAATCATTGGTCCAACCAATTTGTGACGCCCCGAACATCCGGGAATTATGGTGGCTGTCGCAAGAAAAGCAAAGTGGAGTGAGACATGGAATCTAGAGACTACACGCGGCGGTCGCAGCATGCCTACCTGTTCGGCACCTGCGTGATCGACTTGTTCATGCCGCAAGCGGGGATCGATGCGGCGCAGCTGCTCGAACGGGAGGGGGTGACCGTGCATTTCCCGCGCGGCCAGAGCTGCTGCGGCCAGCCTGCGTACAGCAGTGGCCATCCCGAGCAGGCACGTGCCGTCGCACTGGCGCAGCTGGATCTGTTTTCCCAGCCTTGGCCGGTGATTGTCCCTTCCGGATCTTGCGCAGGCATGATGCGCCATCACTGGCCCGAATTGTTTTCCGGCGATCCGGTGGCAGGACCTAAGGCGCGCGCGCTGGCAGAGCGCGTGTACGAGCTCACAGAATACCTGGTGCGCGTGCTGCGGGTGCGCTATCCGGCGTCGGCGCAGAAGGATGAGCGTGTGCTCCTGCACACATCATGCGGTGCACGACGCGAGATGGGCACGCGTGAGCATGGCGTTGAGATGCTGGATGCATTGCCGGGCGTCTCCCGCATTGAACATGAACGAGAGTCTGAATGCTGCGGCTTTGGCGGTACTTTCTGCCTGAAGCATCCAGACATCAGCGGCGCGATGGTAAAGGACAAGGTGGCATCCGCTTGCGCGACCGGCTGCGGCACCTTGGTGTCGGCCGATTGCGGCTGCCTGCTCAATATCGGCCATGCCGCGCAATACCAGCGTGCACCGTTGCAGGTCGAGCATATGGCCAGCTTCTTGTGGCGCCGTGTGCGTGGAGCTGCGCAATGAGCGCCATGAGTGCCCGTGAGCGCATTCTCGGACGCTTGCGTGCGGCCAGGCAGCCAGCCATGCCACGCGCCGCCGCAGCCGAAACGCTGGCCGAACTGGATCGCCGCATCGACGAACACTACGCCGCCCAAGCAGGCGGCCCGGCCGGGCCTGACGTTCTCGCAAACCTGATGAAACAGGCGATGTCTGCTTCGCGCGCGGACGTGCTGTGCGCGACGCAGCAAGAATGGCCTGCGCTCCTGGCGGCGAGGTTGGCCGCGCATGGGGTGAAACGTCTGCTGCTGGATACGTCCGGCGTTGAAGGCGCCGCCCTGGCACGGGCCCTGCCGGCGGAAATCCAGGCGCTGCCCTTCGACCGCCCAATCGAGGAATGGAAACAGGAGTTGTTCACCAGCGTCGATGCCGGCTTTACCGTTGCCCGCTCCGGAATCGCCGCCACCGGCACCCTGGTGCTTGCACCGGACGGGGGGACGCCGCGCACGGTGTCGCTGGTTCCGCCGCTGCACATAGCGCTGGTTTATGCGAGCACTTTGCATCCGGACTTGCATGCGGCCGCGCGAGCCGAGCGCTGGTGCGATGGCATGCCGGCCAATCTGGTGCTGGTAACCGGGCCCTCGAAGACATCGGACATCCAGCAGACCCTTGCATATGGCGCACACGGTCCGCGCTGGCTGTGGAGCGTCATCGTCATAGACGGGGAGATGCTGCCATGACGACGTCACCGCTGAATTTCGTGCCGCCAGCGGATTTCCGGGAGCGGGCACGCATCGCACTGGACGACCATAAATTGCGCGCCAGTTTCCGTGGCGCGATGGACTTCCTGCAAAACAAGCGCAGTAGCCAATTCCCACGCGCGGACGAATTGGAAAACCTGCGCGACATCGGCGAAGCGATCCGCCAGCATGCGCTGGCAAACCTGCCGCAATTGCTGGTCCAGCTCGAAGAGCGCTTGACGGCAGCCGGTGTACAAGTGCACTGGGCTGCAACGGCGCAGGAAGCCAACGCAATCATCCACGACATCGCCCAAAGCGCCCATGCGCGCAGCATCATCAAAGGGAAGTCGATGGCCAGCGAGGAAATCGAACTGAATCATTACCTCGAAGAGCGCGGCATCCAATGCCTTGAGTCGGACATGGGCGAGTACATTGTCCAGTTGGCGGGCGAGAAGCCCTCGCATATCGTGATGCCCGCCATTCACAAGACCAAAGAAGAAATCGGTGCGCTGTTCGAGCGGCATATTCCTGAAGCGCCATACAGCGAAGACGTCGACACGCTGATCCAGACCGGCCGCCGCGCCTTGCGCCAGGCGTTCGTGGACGCCGATATCGGCCTGTCCGGCGTTAATTTCGCCGCCGCCGATACCGGCACCCTGTGGCTGGTCGAGAACGAAGGCAACGGCCGCTTGTCCACCACGGTGCCGGATGTGCACATCGCGATCATGGGCATGGAAAAAGTGGTCGCCCGGCTGGAACACATCGTGCCGCTGGCCAGCTTGCTCACCCGCTCCGCCACCGGCCAGGCAATCACCACCTACTTCAACCTGATTTCGGGACCGCGCCGCGCCGGAGAAAAGGACGGGCCACGGCAGATGCACCTGGTCCTGCTCGACAACGGCCGTACGCAGGCTTATGCGGATGAACAACTGCGCGCCACGCTGCAATGCATCCGCTGTGGCGCATGCATGAACCATTGTCCCGTGTACGCGCGGATTGGCGGGCATGCGTATGGCACCACATACCCGGGCCCCATCGGCAAGATCATCTCGCCACATTTGCTCGGGCTGGAGGCGACGGCAGACCTGGCGACGGCATCCAGCCTGTGCGGGGCGTGCGGCGAAGTCTGTCCTGTGCGCATTCCCATCCCGTCGCTGCTGGTGCGCTTGCGGACGGAGGCGAACCGCAACCCTGACGAACAGGTAGCGCATCGCCTGCGTGGACAAGGTGCAAAGTTCAAGCGCAGCGAGCAACTGGTCTGGCAATTCTGGAGCGGAGCGTTCGCGCGGCCCAGTGCCTATCGCCTGTTCCGCTGGGCCGCCACGCGATGGCGCGCACTGGCGCCGAAGCAGCAGATGGGATGGACCGAGCACCGCCTGCCGCTCAAGCCCGCTCAGCGCAGCCTGGCCGACATGATGCGCGAGCGCGGCCAGCCGGAATGATTTTATTAAGAGAGGAGACACCATGCAAACCTGGCAGCAGATATACACCCCTTTAGGCAGCTTATGGCTTTCGGCCCTTGCCGCAGCCATTCCGATCATTTTCTTTTTCGTCGCCCTGGCGGCGCTGCGTATCAAAGGCCACGTGGCCGGCGCGATCACGCTGCTGCTTGCGCTGGGCGTCGCCATATTCGCCTATGGCATGCCTTTGCCGCAGGCGCTGGCGGCAGCCGGCTTCGGCTTCGTGTACGGCATGTGGCCGATCGCATGGATCATCATCACGGCCGTCTTCCTTTACAAGGTTGTGGAGCGCACGGGGCAGCTTGAAATCATCCGCGCCTCGATACTTGCCATCACCGATGACCAGCGGCTGCAGATGCTATTGATCGGCTTTTCGTTTGGCGCCTTCCTGGAGGGTGCGGCAGGTTTTGGCGCACCTGTCGCCATCACCTCGGCCTTGCTGGTGGGGCTGGGCTTCAATCCGCTATACGCTGCGGGCTTATGCCTGATTGCCAATACTGCGCCGGTGGCGTTTGGCGCAATGGGCATTCCGATCATCGTGGCAGGGCAGGTGACTGGCATCGACGCAATGCAGATCGGCGCCATGGCGGGCCGTCAATTGCCACTGCTGTCGCTGATCGTGCCATTCTGGTTGGTGTTCATGATGGACTCCGTGCGCGGAATCAAGGAAGTGTGGCCTGCTGCACTGGTGGCGGGCGGCAGTTTCGCCCTCACCCAGTACTTTACTTCCAACTACCTCGGTCCTGAACTGCCCGATATCACCTCGGCGCTGGTCAGCCTGGTATCGCTCACGCTTTTGCTGAAGGTATGGAGGCCCGCCAGTTCAAAGCAGGCGGCGCATGGGCTGACGTCCGTGGCGATGGGTGGGGCTGCGGCGCTGTCCGGCATGCCCGGATTCGCGTCGGTCTCCGGCGATACGCGACAAGGCGGCGCGCTTGGCGCCGATGGCGCGCAGCGCCGGTCGCCCTACAGTGCGGCGCAGACCATCAAGGCGTGGGCGCCGTTCGGCATCCTTACCGCGGTGGTCACGCTCTGGAGCCTGCCGCAATTCAAGGCCCTGTTCAGCGTCACCGGCCCACTGGCAGCCACCGTGCTGAAATTCCACGTTCCGTACCTCGATCAGTTGGTCATCAAGTCCGCCCCGATTGTCGCCACGCCAAAGCCGTACGAGGCGCTCTACAAACTCGATATCTTCTCTGCCGTTGGCACCGCGATCCTGCTGACGGCGCTGATCTCGATGGCTTTGCTGCGCATGAAACCTGCCGATGGAGCGCGAGCCTTCCGCGACACGCTGGTCGAGCTGCGGCGCCCGATCCTTTCCATTGGCCTGGTGCTGGCGTTCGCTTTTGTCGCGAACTATTCGGGCATGTCATCCACACTGGCTCTGCTTCTCGCCGGCACAGGCGCTGCATTCCCGTTCTTTTCTCCCTTCCTGGGCTGGCTTGGCGTCTTCCTCACCGGTTCGGACACCTCATCCAACGCGCTATTCTGTTCCCTCCAGAATGCAACCGCGCATCAGATCGGTGTCGACAGCACCTTGATGGTAGCGGCCAATACCACGGGTGGCGTGACAGGGAAGATGATCTCGCCGCAATCCATCGCTGTGGCATGTGCCGCCGCTGGATTGGTTGGGCGTGAGTCTGAGCTGTTCCGGTTTACCGTGAAGCACAGCATACTGTTCGCGTCTATCGTCGGTGCGATGACGACAGTGATGGCCTACACCTGAAAAGTGGCCGAAAATTCCTGCGCACCGTGCATACCCGGTGCGCAGGCGGCGGCTTCCGGCTTCTGCGCCAGTGCCCCGCTGGCAACGTGACTTACTGCGGCCGGTAAGTGACCTTCAAGTTGTAGGTCGAAGCCGTGTACCCATGCAGCATCACGTAGACATCGCCGTTGGCCGTTACGCTGGTGCTGCACGTTTCGGTCGCGCTCGAGCCGTCGGACTTGCAGCTATAGCTGGTGGTAGTCGGTACGGCGCCTTTGCGCACATACAGGTCTACGTCGCCCGTGCCGGTGGTTTCCGCCTTGAAGGTACCGACGCCGGCCTTGAACGGACCGAAAGTGGCCTTCTGGCCAAGTGCCAGGCTGCCGCTGAACGTCTCAACCTTGTCGGGCACGCCGGGGCCGTCACTGCCCAGCTCCACGGCATAAGCCGTCGCCAGCTGCGCGAACTTCAGCGCATGGTCAGCCTGGCTGCCCATATTGGCATAGGTATCGTTGGCGGTGTGGATGTAGGGGTTGTCCTCGCCATCGAGCGTCTCGAACGGGAACGAAGCGGGGAAGCCCTGGTTATGCCAGGATGCGTGGTCGGAGCAGGCGTAGCCGCAGGCGCTGTATCCGACGGTGACGGCTGGCGTATAGGTCGACACCAGCGATGCCAGGAAAGCGTTCTGCTGGCTGTCCGTGAAGTCGGTGTAAATCCAGATATCCTTGGCCGAGCCGCGGTAGTTGGTCATGTCCAGCTGCAGCACGCCGACCACGTTCACATTGTTCGTCTTGAAATTGGCGGCAATGTCCTTGGAGCCGCGCAAGCCAACCTCCTCCGCTGCATAGCCCATGAACTTGATGGTGCGGCGCGGTTTGTAGCCCGATGAGATCAGCACTCTTGCCGCCTCGGTCAGGGTGGCGATGCCGGAGGCGTCGTCGTCCGCCCCTGGCGAGCGTGAAGTCTCCCCATTGCCGCTCATATTGATCGAATCGAGGTGACCGCCGATGACGACCACTTCCGATGCGTTGTCGGTGCCATTGATGGTCATGATCACCGATTTCTGGTTGTAGCCGGTATGCGAGAACTGCGTCACGCTGATATCGCTGCGCCCCGCAGCCATCGACGACCATTTTTGCGCCAGCCAGTTGGATGCGTTGGCGCCGTTGGTGGTCAGGTAGTAGCGGTTGGCGAAGGCAGACAGGTCATTGATGGTCTGCGCGATGTTGGATGCCTGCAGCAGCGGCAGCACAGGCGTCACCTGGGCCGAGTTGTCGATGGCGTAGGCTGGGCGGGTCGCGAGCGTCGTGATAGCCGCGCTGGCTTTGGCGACGGCCTGACGGCCTTCCTCTTCACTGGAGTGGGTGATGAAACCACCGCAGCGCTTCAAGTCCTTATGGATGGCGGCTGTCAGCTTGAGCATGGTTTGGTCGTCGACCTGCATCAGGTGGATCTTTTCCTTGCCAGGGCCTTGCCTGCTCATCTTCGATGTTGCCTGGGGCACCGCCTCGCGCAGCTTGGCGTAGGCGGCGTCGCCCAGCGTGATCCAGGTACCGGGTGCTGCATGTGCTGCGCCGGCGGCAAAGAGTCCTGCGGCCAGTACTACCGGGGTAAATCTCTTCATTTCTGCTCCTTTGCGCAAAAAAAAATGCACCCGGGGCGGGTGCATTTGTCAAAAATCTTAGCAGATTATTCGCTTCGCACGATTGTGTGCGGATTTGATATTTCTCAATTGTCGCGCAGATGCCGCTGCGATCGGCAAACTGTTACGATTGCAGCGTGAGCCTTCCGTCAACCGCCAATGCCAACGGCTTCTTCCGTGAAGCCCGCCATTTCGAACACTTGCGTGCCGTACTGGCGGAGCGCAGGCCCAAAGCGCGCCCATTCCGCGCCTGGAGCGCTGCCTGCTCCACCGGGGAGGAGGCTTATTCGATCGCCATGGTGCTGGCCGACGCGCTGCCGGCCCAGGGCTGGGAACTGCTGGCGTCCGACATCAGTCCGCGTGTGCTCGACACGGCGCGCAAGGGCCGCTATCCCATGGCGCACGCCGCCGGCATCCCGCCCGATTATCTGCGCCGATTCTGCGTCGAAGCTGAAGCAGGTAGCTTGCTGGTGTCGCGCGGGTTGCGCGAATGCGTTGAATTTGTCCAGGTCAACCTGAACGCGCCGCGCTTGCCCTCCCTTGGCAGATTCGATGCGATTTTCCTGCGCAATGTGCTGGGCTATTTTGACGGCGAAACGGGGCGCCTCGTCATGCGGCGCGTGCTCGGTTACCTGCGGCCGGACGGCTTCATGTATATTGGGGAATCGGAAAGCCTGCACGAGATGGCGCTGCCGGTGCAGAGCCAGGCCCCAGCCATCTATCGGAGGGTGGATGAAGGACTTTAGCGCAAGCTCAGTATTGATTGTCGAAGACAGCACGGTGCAACGCGAGCACCTAGCCCGATTGCTGCGTGAAATCGGCTTTGGCACCGTGCTCAGTGCGAGCGACGGCATCAATGCCTTGCGCGTGCTGGAGCAGTGCGGCACCCCGGTCGATCTGCTGCTGACCGACCTTGATATGCCGGGAATGGATGGCGTGGAGCTGATCCAGCAATTGGCCCAGCGGCATTGCGTTGCCAACCTGATAGCCACATCCGCCAGCCAGCAACGCCTGCGTGATGCGGCGCCCAGCCTGCCGGAAGGCGGCACCATGCGCATCCTGGCCACCATTGCCAAGCCAGTGCGGCAGGAAGCATTGCAAGCCTTGCTGCACGACGCGCCGATGCAGACCCTATCCGAGCTTGGCTCGCGCGTCGCGGCGGAACCCCCCAGCGTCGCCGAGATCGATGCGGCCCTGGCAGCGGGCGAGTTCGTCCCGCTGTACGTACCGCGCTTGGCGCTCGACAGCTGCCACCTGGCGGGTATTTCCATGCGTGGCCACTGGCGCCATCCGCACCGCGGCCTGTCGGGCGTTGGTGCGGTATTCCAGGCATTGGCAGACAATCGTGAACTGGCTGGTTCGATCATGCGCGCGCTCGTCACGCAAACCGTGGCCGACCTTCGCGTTATGCGGGCGATGGACCTGCCAGCCATCAGGCTGTCGATTCCCCTGCCGGACAAGTTGGTGGACGACCTGGGGGAATTGGGCGGCCTGGTGGCCAGCGTCCAGGCGCAAGACTTGAGGCCGGGCGACATCTGCTGGGAGGTCAGCGAAGCCGTGATTGCCGCCTGCGAACCGGAAGCACTGCACAATATTGCCCGCCTCAACTTGCGCGGCTTTCGCATCGGCGCCGTGCATTGCGGGCGTTATGAAGCAAGCGTTCGCGACTATGCCTGTTTTCCACTATCGGAGATAACGATCGACCCGCTGTTCGTGCACGAAATAGCGCAGCGCAGCCATCGCCGGCCCTTGCTCGACGGGCTATTGGATATGGCGGACAAGCTGGGCATCCCGGCATGCGCCGATGGCATTGCACATGCCGATGACTGGGCGCTGATGCGCGAGCTGGGATGCCGTGCCGGCCAGGGCCCGCTGGCCGCCGGGCCAATGACGGCGCGCGAGTTCATCGCATGGCTCAAGGAGGGCCGCATGCGTCTTCGTGACGTGGCGCCTCCAGCGGAAGGGACAGCGTAAAGCAGGTGCCATGTCCTTCCGTGCTGGCGACGGTGATGCTTCCCCCCAGGATGTCGGACACGATGCTGTGCACAATGTGCAAGCTAAGGCCCGAGCCGCCGGCACCAGCCTTGGTCGTGGAGAAGCGATCGAAAACACGCTCCCGGTCGGCAGCGTTGAGGCCATTGCCGTTGTCGCGCACGTGAAGAGCGATGCGATCGGAGGTTTCGTATTCAGCCACTATTTCAACCTGGCCTTCACTACGGCCATCGAAGGCACGCATGATGGCGTGGTTGACCAGGTTCGCGATGACCTGGCCGAGCGGACCGGGGTAACTATCCATCATCAGCGCGTCGGGCACCGCCTGTACCACCTGGAACGGCGTGCGTTTGATCGCCGGCATCAGCGTCAACACATTGCTTGACACGACTTCAGACAAAAGGAAGGCGCGGCGCTGCATGCTGGTCTGGTCCACTGCGACCTGCTTGAAGTTGCTCACCATGTCGGCGGCGCGTTGCAGGTTGCGCATCAGGATTTCGGTCGTGGTGCCGGCATTTTCCAGGTAGCTCGCCAATTCCGATCGGCGCATGTTCTCGCCATTGGCGAAGTGTTCCCGTATCGCCCCCGTTTGCGACTCAAAGGTGCTGGCCACCATGAGGCTGTTGCCAATCGGTGTATTCAGTTCATGCGCAATGCCTGCCATCAGCGCGCCCAGCGCCGCCAGCTTTTCCTTTTGGACCAGGTCCTCCTGTGCACGTGCCAGCGATTGGTACGCCTGCTTCAATTCCTCGTTCGCACGGCGCAGGGCGAGGTGTGTGTTGATGCGGGCCAGTACTTCTTCCGCACGGAACGGCTTGGTGATGTAATCGACGCCTCCCGCCGCGAAGCCGCTGACGATCTGTTTCGCGTCGCTCAGGCCAGTCATGAAAATGACGGGCACTTCACGCGTCTTGGGGTCAGCCTTCAGACGGCGGCAAGTCTCAAATCCGTCGATGCCGGGCATCACAATGTCGAGCATGACCAGGTCGGGTTCCGCCAAAGCGGCGCGCATCATGCCATCCCGGGCGTCGTGCGCGAGGATGACAAGGAAGCCATGGCGGCTCAAATGGTCGAGCAGGGCAAGCTGCAAGGTCGGCGAATCGTCGACGACCAGTACGGTGGGTGGGCGCTTTTTCACGTTCAGCCCTTGTCAGAGTGGATGTGGCTTGCTATAGTTCTGTCCCTCGCAACGCAACGCAGCCAACAGCGCGAAGCGAAACGAGAAAAAGAAGGGGTTGACGAGTTGCACGCTGTACCGCATAATCTCGCTTCTCTGCTGCTGACG
>CBFGQI010000167.1:0-10507 GCA_965650885.1 uncultured Oxalobacteraceae bacterium | reverse complement strand
TGGCAGGCAGCGATGCATTGGCTGCTGCCCAGGTCGGCCTGGCCTTACCTGGTCAGCGGACTGGGCTATTACCTGCTGCTGATGACCCTGACCCTGCTCTTCCTGGCTGGCCTGCTCGGGCTGCTCTACCTGCATGAGGCAGCGGCCCTGGTGCAGGCCGGGCAGGCGCAGCTGCTGGCGCCGCTGCGCCTGGCCTTCCTCAAGATCTTCGGCGCGCTGCTGCTGGTCAGCGCCATCGTGGCGTGGTGGCTGGTGCTGAACCGCGAGGGCCGCCGCGTGGCGCAGGAAGAGGCGCAACAAGCCAGGAAGCTGGCCGACCAGGCCAACCAGGCCAAGAGCCGCTACATCGCCGGCATCAGCCATGAGATCCGCACCCCGCTCAACAGCATCCTCGGCTATGCGCAATTGCTGGAGAACGACCCGGCCATGCCGCCGCACCGGCAGCAAGCCATCCGCGTCATCCGGGGCAGCGGCGAGCACCTGCTGTCCCTGATCGAAGGCACGCTCGACATCGCCCGCATCGAGGGCGGCCGTCTGAGCGTCGACTTGCGCCCGCTGGAATTCGCCACCTTCATCGCGCAGCTGGTGCAGATGTTCGAACAACAGGCCGCCAGCAAGGGACTGGCGTTCCGCTACGAGGTGCAAGGCAGCCTGCCGGCCGTGGTGCGGGCCGACCGCAAGCGGCTCGGCCAGATCCTGATCAATATCCTCGGCAACGCCGTCAAGTTCACCAGCCAGGGCGGCATTGTTTTCCGCCTGCGCTACCAGCGCGACATGGCGCACTTCGAGGTGGAGGACAGCGGGCCGGGCATCCTGGAGCACGAACTGGAACGCATCTTCGAGCCTTTCGCGCGCGGCAGCGCCGGCGATGCCGCCAACTGCGGCGGCACCGGCCTCGGCCTGCCCATCAGCAAACTGCTGACAGAGCTGATGGGCGGCGAGTTGACGGTGCGCAGTACGCCAGGCGCCGGCAGCGCGTTCGGCGTGCGCCTGCTGCTGCCACGCCTGCATGCCGAGGCGCCGGAACCCGATGCCGTCCCGCGCCAGCGCAGCGGCTATGCCGGCGCCCGCCGCCGCATCCTGGTGGTCGACAACGACCGCAACGACCGCGAGCTGCTGGCCGAAATCCTGTCGCCGCTCGGCTTCATCGTCGGCCAGGCCGCTTCCGGCCAGGAGTGCCTGCAATGTCATGCCGGCTTCGCGCCGGACCTGATCCTGATGGACCTGGCCATGCCGGGCATGGACGGCTGGGAAGCCAGCCACCTGCTGCGCACCGAACACGGCTGTACCGTGCCGATCGGCATCGTTTCGGCCAATGCCTATGACAAGGGCCTGCCCAACCCTGCCGGCATCGGCGCCGACGATTTCTTTACCAAGCCGGTGCAACTGGCCGAACTGCTGGACTGGATCGGGCGCCGCCTGCGGCTCGCGTGGACGGCGCCGGCGGCGCCCCTGGCCGGCGCCCAGCCGACCGGACAGCCGCAGCTGCCCCCGCCCGCCCAGCTCGCCCCCTTGCGCGCCCAGGTGAAGGCCGGTTATATGCGCGGCATCAAGCAACAGCTGGACGTCATCGCCGCGCTCGGCGAACCGTACCTGCATTTCGTCGACATCATGCGAGCCCACGCGCAGCGCTTCGAACTGGAAGCGATGGCGCGGCTACTCGAACAGGGAGCATCCCATGCAACAAACGATTGAGCGTCCGCCAGGCCAATTGGTGCTGGTGGTTGACGACATGCCCGAAAACCTGGCCGTGCTGCACGACGCGCTGGATGAATCGGGCTACTCCGTGGTGGTTGCCAACAATGGCGCCACCGCACTGGAACAGGCCCACGCGCTGGTGCCCGACGTCGTGCTGCTGGATGCCGTCATGCCCGGCATGGACGGCTTCGAAGTCTGCCGCCGCTTGAAAGCGGACCTGCAAACCCGCGCCATCCCGGTCATTTTCATGACAGGGCTGACGGAAAGCGAACATGTGGTGGCGGCGTTCCAGGCCGGCGGCAGCGACTATGTGACCAAGCCGGTGCGCCAGAACGAAATGCTGGCGCGCATCCGCACCCACACGCAGAATGCCCGCCTGGTGAGCCAGGCCCGCAGCGCGCTCGATGCCTTTGGCCATGCCGTGATGGCGATTGATCCGGACGAACGCATCATTTGGCAAACGCCGCTGGCGCGGCAATGGCTGGACAGCTACTTCCCGGCCCATGCCAAGTCCGCGCTGCCGCCCCAGGTATCGCCCTGGCTGCAGCGCGCCGTGCGGGCACGCTCCAGCGGCGAGCAAGCAACGCCGCTGGTCATCGCGCAAGGGACGCGGCGCCTGATTTTCACGCTGGGCGAGGCGGACGAGGCTGTCCAGTGGAGCGTGGTGCTGCGCGAGGAAGCGGATGACGCCCTGGTCCAGTCCCTGATGGCGAAGCACCACCTGACCCAGCGCGAAGCCGAGGTCCTGAATTGGGTCAGCAAGGGCAAGACCAACCGCGATATCGGCGACATCCTGGGCACCAGCCCGCGCACCGTGAACAAGCACCTGGAGCACGTATTCGCGAAACTGGGCGTGGAGACGCGCACCGCCGCCGCGGCGCTGGCCGTGTCGTCTAGACCGACAGGTGGCGGGTGACGTCGTCGCCCGCCATTTGCGCCTGGCTGCCGGCCGCCACCACCTCGCCGCGCGACAGCACGACGAAATGGTCGGCCAACGCGTGGGCGAAATCAAAGTACTGCTCGCACAAGAGGATGGCCATGTCGCCGCGCTGGCGCAGCAGGCGGATCACGCGTTCGATATCCTTGATGATGGACGGCTGGATGCCCTCGGTCGGTTCATCCAGGATCAGCACCTGCGGCCGTTGCAGCAGGGCGCGGGCGATGGCCAGTTGCTGCTGCTGGCCGCCGGACAGGTCGCCGCCACGCCGCTGCAGCATCTCCTTCAGCACGGGAAACAGCTCGTAGACTTCGCCGCTGATGCGCGCCGCTTCGCGGCCGGACAGGGTGGCCATGCCCATGCGCAGGTTTTCCTCCACCGTCAGGCGCGCAAAGATTTCCCGCCCCTGCGGCACGTAGGCGATGCCGGCCGCCGCGCGCGCATGGGGCGGCAGGCGGGTGATGTCGCGCCCGGCAAGCCGCACCGTGCCGCCCGCCACCGGCAGCACGCCCATCAGGCATTTCAGCAGCGTGGTCTTGCCGACGCCATTGCGGCCCAACAAGGCCAGGCACTGGCCGCGCGCCAATTGCAGCGAGACGCCGCGCAAGGTGTGGGAAGAGCCATAGTACTGGTTCAGGTTTTCGGCTTGCAGCATCTTCGTCCTAACGTCCCAAGTAGACTTCTATCACCCGTTCATCGGCCTGCACTTCGTCCATGCGGCCCTGCGCCAGCACCGCGCCTTCGTGCAGCACCGTCACCTTGCCGCGCTGCGCGATCTCGGCCACGAAGCCCATGTCGTGCTCCACCACCATGATGGAATGCTTGCCGCGCAATTCGTTCAGCAATTCCGCGGTACGCGCCGTCTCGGCGTCGGACATGCCGGCCACCGGTTCGTCGAGCAGGATCAATTGCGGGTCCTGGATCAGCAGCATGCCGATTTCAAGCCATTGCTTCTGGCCGTGCGAAAGCAGGCCCGCCAGGCGCTGCGCCTGCCCTTCCAGGCGGATCTGGCGCAGGATGGCGGCGATCTTGTCGCGCTGTTCGCCGCTCAGGCGCGCGAACAGCGTGGGCCGCACGCGCTTGTCCATCTTCATGGCCAGCTCCAGGTTTTCGAACACCGTGTGCGATTCGAACACCGTCGGCCGCTGGAATTTACGGCCGATGCCGGCTTGCGCGATCTGGTATTCGGTCAGCGCCGACAGATCGTGGCGCTGGCCGAACCAGGCGCTGCCTGAACTGGGCCGGGTTTTGCCGGTGATGACGTCCATCATCGTGGTCTTGCCGGCGCCATTGGGGCCGATGATGCAGCGCAGCTCACCCACCGAGATATCGAGACTGAGCTTGTTCAGGGCGCGGAAACCGTCGAATTCGACCGTCACGTCTTCCAGGTAGAGGATGGCACCATGGCTGGTGTCCAGCCCGGTGTCTTGCGCGACCTTCATGCAGCTTCCTCCAGTTCTTGTTTCGGCTCAGGTACACGTTGGGTACGCCGCGGCAGGCGCAGGCCCAGCAGGCCTTTCTGCATCAGCAGCGTGACCAGGATGAACAGCAGGCCCAGCGCAAACAGCCACAGGTCCGGGAAGGCTGCGGTAAACCAGCTCTTCAAGCCATTCACCGTGAACGCGCCGAGGATCGCGCCCAGCAGCGTGCCGCGGCCGCCGACGGCCACCCAGACCACCATCTCGATCGAATTGGCCGGCGACATTTCCGACGGATTGATGATTCCCACCTGAGGCACATACAGCGCACCTGCAATCGCGCACAGGACGGCCGACAGGGTCCAGACAAAGAGCTTGAACCACAGCGGGTTGTAGCCGATGAACATCAGGCGCGCCTCCGAATCGCGTACCGCCTGCAGCACGCGGCCCAGGCGCGACGTCACGATCCAGCGGCACAGCAGCAGCGCCCCCACCAGGCAGGCCAGGGTCGCCAGGTACAGCATTGCCTTGGTGGCCGGCGCCGTGATGCTGTAGCCGAGAATGCGCTTGAAATCGGTGAAGCCGTTGTTGCCGCCGAAGCCAGTGTCATTGCGGAAAAACAGCAGCATGCAGGCATACGTCAGGGCTTGCGTGATGATGGAGAAATACACGCCCTTGATGCGCGAACGGAAGGCGAAATAGCCGAACACGAAGGCCAGCGCGCCCGGCACCAGGACCACCAGCGCCATGCAGTACCAGAAGCTGTCCGTCATGGCCCAGTACCAGGGAAATTCCTTCCAGTCCAGGAAGACCATGAAGTCGGGCAGCGCGCTCTGGTAGACGCCGTCGCGACCGATCGCCCGCATCAGGTACATGCCGTGGGCATAGCCGCCCAGCGCAAAGAACAAGCCATGGCCCAGCGAAAGGATGCCGGTGTAGCCCCATACCAGGTCGAGCGCCAGCGCAGCCAGCGCATAGCACATGAACTTGCCGGTCAGCCCGATCAGGTAGTCCGGCACATGCAGCGCATGCCCAGGCGGGAAGGCGAGATTGCATGCCGGCAGCAAGGCCGCCAGCAGCGCCAGGCCCGCCACTGCAAACCAGGTTCGACGGGAAAACAGTTTACTCATTCGACACTCCTGCCTTTGACAGCAAACAGTCCTTGCGGCCGGCGCTGGATGAAGATGATGATGAAGGCGAGGATGGCGATCTTGGCCAGCACGGCGCCTGCCAACGGCTCCAGCAACTTGTTGGCTTCACCAAGTCCCAGGGCAGCGATCACGGTACCGGCCAGTTGGCCGACTCCGCCCAGTACCACCACCATGAACGAGTCGATGATGTAGGATTGCCCGAGGTCCGGGCCAACATTGCCCAGCTGCGACAGCGCCACCCCGCCCAGCCCCGCAATGCCGGAGCCGAGACCGAAAGTGAGCATGTCGATGCGGCCGGTCGGCACGCCGACGCAGCCGGCCATGCGCCGGTTCTGCATGACGGCGCGCACGAACAGGCCAAGCCGCGTGCCGTTCAGCAGCAGCCAGACGCCGGCCGTCACCAGCACGGCAAAGACGATGATGGCAATGCGGTTGTAGGGCAGCACCAGCGATCCGAGCACCGTCACGCCGCCCGACATCCAGGCCGGATTGGCCACCTCCACATTCTGCGCGCCGAACAGGGTGCGCACCGCCTGCATCAGCACCAGGCTGATGCCCCAGGTCGCCAGCAAGGTTTCCAGCGGTCGCCCGTACAGCCAGCGGATTACCGTGCGCTCCAGCGCCATGCCCACCAGCGCCGCCACGGCGAAAGCGGCAGGCAGCGCCGCCAGCAGGTACAAGTCCAGCGCCTGCGGCAGGTAATGGCGGAACAGCGCCTGCACCAGATAGGTCGTATAGGCGCCGATCATCAGTAGTTCGCCGTGCGCCATATTGATGATGCCCATCAGGCCGAAGGTGATGGCCAGGCCGAGTGCCGCCAGCAGCAGCACGCTGGCCAGCGACACGCCATAGAACAGGTTGCCGACCAGCTCCGTGCGGGCTTGCCTGGCATCGATGGCCCTCAATGCCTCCGTAACCGCCAAGCGGACGGCCGCATCGGCTTCGCCGGAAGCCTGCTCCAGCATGGCCTGCAGCGCCAGGCGCTGCGCACTGCCGCCCAACTCGCCCACCTGCCGTGCGGCAGCGGCACGCTCGCCTGCCTGCGGCGATTGCAAGCTGGCGAGCGCCAGCAGCAGTTGCAGCGCAGGTCGCACCTGCGCATCCTGCTCGGCCTTCAATGCGCGCTGTGCCAGTGCCAGCTGGCCGGGGCTCAATTCCTGGCCCACCAGGGCGCGCGCGGCCGCCAGGCGTTGCGCCGGCTCCGGCGCCAGCAAATCCATGCCTGACAAGGCTGCTTCGATGGCAGCGCGCAGGCGGTTGTTGACGACAATCGCAGCCGCACCCTCGGGCGCTGGCGACGGCGGTGCGACGCTTGCGACTTGCCCGTCAGGCGTCAGGTACAAGGCGTCGTCCTTCAAGTCGCGCAGCACGGCCGCCGCCTCCGGCGTGCCGAGCGCACCGATGGCGGCGACCGCGGCCACCCTGGCGTCTGGGTCGTCGCCGGCCAGCGCCTGCAGCAGGGCTGGCGCGATGGCCGCCTGCGCGGCGCCGGCCAGCAGGCAAAGGGCCATGCCGGCCAGCAGCCGGCGCACAGCGGAATACATCATGGGGAAGTCTCCGAAAATCAAGGCCGGCGGGCGGCACGCCCGCCGCCGGCGTACGGCTTACATCTTTTGCTTGCCTTCGTTACCCGGAATGAACGGGCTCCAGGGCTGTGCGCGGATCGGTTCCTTGGTCTTCCATACGACGCTGAACTGGCCGTCAGCCTTGATTTCGCCGATCATCACCGGCTTGTGCAGGTGGTGGTTGCTCGGGTCCATGGTCAGGGTGAAGCCGGACGGCGCCTTGAAGGACTGGCCCCCCATTGCCGCGATCACCTTGTCGGTGTCGGTGGACTTGGCCTTCTCGACAGCCTGCGCCCACATGTTGATGCCGACATAGGTTGCCTCCATCGGATCGTTGGTGACCGCCGTCGCGGCATTCGGCAGCTTCTTCGCCACGGCATAGGCCTTCCATTTCTTGATGAACGCCTCGTTCACCGGATTTTTCACCGACTCGAAGTAATTCCAGGCTGCCAGGTGGCCTACCAGCGGCTTGGCATCCACACCTCGCAGTTCCTCTTCACCCACCGAGAAGGCGACGACCGGCACCTGCGTCGACTTCAGGCCGGCATTGCCCAGCTCCTTGTAGAAGGGCACGTTGGAGTCGCCGTTGATGGTGGAGATCACGGCGGTCTTGCCGCCGGCCGAGAACTTCTTGATATTGGCGACGATGGTCTGGTAGTCCGAATGGCCGAACGGCGTGTAGGTTTCCTCGATATCGCTGTCCTTCACGCCTTTACTCTTCAGGAAAGCGCGCAGGATCTTGTTGGTGGTACGCGGGTACACATAGTCCGTGCCAAGCAACACGAAGCGCTTGGCGCCGCCGCCCTCCTTGCTCATCAGGTATTCGACGGCTGGAATCGCCTGCTGGTTCGGCGCCGCGCCGGTATAGAACACGTTCTTCTCGAGTTCTTCCCCTTCGTATTGCACCGGGTAGAACAGCAAGCCATTCAGTTCCTTGAATACCGGCAGCACGGACTTGCGCGACACCGAAGTCCAGCAGCCGAAGACTGCGGCCACCTTATCCTTCGCGATCAACTGGCGCGCCTTCTCGGCGAACAGCGGCCAGTTCGACGCCGGATCGACCACCACCGGCTCCAGCTTCTTGCCCAGCACACCGCCCTTGGCATTGATCTCGTCGATGGCCATCAAGGCCACGTCCTTCAGCGAAGTTTCGGAAATCGCCATGGTGCCGGACAGCGAGTGCAGGATGCCGACCTTGATGGTGTCGGCCGCGTGGGCCGCGAAGCTGCCGCCCAACATGGCGGCGGCCACCGCAATGCGGGTCATGGAAGCGAAGAAATGACGGCGAGTTTGCATAATGGTTACCCTCTTCTGATGGTGAAAGGATGGTGCTTAGTATTGGACTTGCAGCGCGACGACAAACTTCGACTGGTCGGCGGCGGCGACCGTCTCGGTCTTCGAATACTTGGCGCTCAACTGCGCGTTGTAGCCATCGATGATGTAATTGATGCCGACGTCCGACTGCTTGACGTCGACATTGTTATCGGGCTTGAACTTCTGGTATTGGACGAAGGGCTGCAACTTGCCCTGGCCTGGCGCCAGGTTGAATACGTAAGCAAGGCCGGTCGACCACGCCTTGCCCTGCTCCGCCAGGATGACGTCGCCATTGCTGTAGTCGTAATAGGCCGCTTCCACCGACACCGCACCGGCCCCGATGCGTTTCTCCAGCAGGAAGTCCAGGTTCCATGCCTTGTAATCGCCGTTCCTGGCGACGGTCAGCACGCCATCCTTCTGGTAGCGGCCTGCCAGGCCGATGGCCAGGATATCCTTGCTGCCCAGGTAGTTGCCGGTGCCGTAGTAGCCCGGCTCCGCATCCCAGAAGTCGTATTGCACGCGGCCTGCGTACATCAGGCTGTCGTCGGCCTTGACGCCCGCGGCCTTGGCTTCCTTCTGCGTCATGCTGCCGATGCCGAAGGTATGGCCCTCGAAAGCGCCGAAGGAATATCCGAGCTTGCCCCCAGCCGCATTGCCCCACACCACCACGCCGTCATCACGGCCACGGAAAATGCCGCCGTTGTAGCCGTAGCGCGACGCCACGCCCGCCCAGTAGCCGCCACCGAGCGAATAATATGGGCCGGCCATGTTGGCCCGGTCGCTCGGCGACAGGAGGCGACCGGCCCAGACGTTCAGCTCCGGCGAAAATGCGAACTGCGCGGCAGCATCGAGTACCCGGATCTGGTCGCCGTCCCATTCCGTGTTCAGCATGCCCTTGATGGTCTTGTTCAACGAAGCGCCAAAGAACAGGCGCGCACTGTCCAGGTTGAAATCGTTCGAGCGCGAACTCCCGTCCGGCGCGCCGTCCTTGGCACTGGTGTAACTGCCACGTGCGCCAAAACCCACGCTGACGGACCTGTCCTCGCCGATCGGAATGGTCGCACCCGCGTGCGCCAGCGACGCCATGGCGGCGCTGAGTAATACGGAGAGCTTGATCTTCTTTTGCATGCCAGTCCTCTTTTCACAAGTTTGAAATGTTGCCGCTTGTGTCAGAGTAAAGAGGCTGGCCGCGTTGGCCCATACGTCAAGTGACGTAGTGGCTGATTGGCGTCACCAAACAAAACGGCCCGGGCGCTTGCGCGGCCGGGCCGTAGGATGGGGCGGTGAGGCTTATGCCAGCTTGCCGTGGCAAGCCTTGAACTTCTTGCCGCTGCCGCATGGGCAGGGGTCGTTGCGGCCTACCTTGTAGCCGACGGACAGGCTGGTTTCGAACTCGCTGCTTGGCACGGCGGTTGGCGCCAGCAACTCTTCCGGCGCGGCGTTCGGGTTGAAGTCGGCGTGCTGGTAATGGACGTTCTCGACGTGCGATTTGTTCATTTCCGCTTCCGCCGCCTCGACCTCTTCGCGCGACTGGATGCGTACCATCATCACCATGCGGATCACGTCGTTCTTGATCATTTCCAGCATGGTGCCGAACAGCTCGAACGCTTCGCGCTTGTATTCCTGCTTAGGGTTCTTTTGCGCATAGCCGCGCAGGTGGATGCCCTGGCGCAGGTGGTCCAGCGCGGCCAGGTGCTCACGCCAGTGGGTGTCCACCGACTGCAGCATGACGTTGCGCTCGAAGCCGGCGAAGGCTTCCTTGGACACGATATCGACCTTGGCCTGGTACACGGCATCGGCTGCAGCCACCACGCGTTCGACGAGGTCCTCGTCGGTGACGTTGGCTTCCTTCTCCATCATCTCGACCAGCGGCAGGTCGATCAGCCACTCGTTGGCCAGGGCCTTCTGCAGGGCAGGCACGTCCCACTGCTCTTCCACCGATTCTTCCGGCACGTACTGGCGCACCAGGTCGGTGAACACGCCGTGGCGCAGGTTCAGGATGGTGTCGGAGATATCGGTCGCTTCCAGCAGCTCGTTACGCTGCGAGTAGATCACCTTGCGCTGGTCGTTGGCGACGTCGTCGTATTCCAGCAGCTGCTTACGGATGTCGAAGTTGCGGGCTTCGACCTTGCGCTGCGCGGATTCGATGGAACGGGACACGATGCCCGCTTCGATCGGTTCGCCTTCCGGCATCTTCAGGCGGTCCATGATGGCGCGCACGCGGTCGCCGGCGAAGATGCGCAGGAGCGGGTCGTCCAGCGACAGGTAGAAGCGCGAGGAGCCCGGGTCGCCCTGGCGGCCGGAACGGCCACGCAGCTGGTTGTCGACGCGGCGGGACTCGTGGCGCTCGGTACCGACGATGTGCAAGCCGCCGGCCGCCACCACCTGGTTGTGCAGGGTCTGCCAGTTGTCGCGCAGCGATTG
>CBFGQI010000166.1:0-10520 GCA_965650885.1 uncultured Oxalobacteraceae bacterium | reverse complement strand
CAGGCCGGCCAGCCACAGCTGCTTGCGTTCGCCCTCCGACAGGCGGAAGCCGGCCAGCGGCCCCTCGTCCACGGCGTGCGCGGCATCGGCCAGCAACATGGTCAGTTTGGGCACCAGCTGGCAATGGCGGCCGGTGTAGGGCGACTTTTCATCGATGCCGATATTGATCAGGTTGACCAGCGCTTCCAGCAATTCTTCCAGCTGGCCGATCAGGCGCTGCTGGGTCAACGCCGCCCCGGCCTGCGCCGCCAGCGCCTCGATGAAGCGCTGGTCGGTGGCGCTGAAGCCATCGCCGCCCGCGCCATTCACCAGTTGCAGCACGCCCAGCAGCTCGCCCTCGTGGTCGCGCATGGGCACGGTCAGGATCGAGCGCGTGCGGTAGCCGAACTGCTGGTCGAACTGGCGCATGCCGGAGAAATTGAATTCACTGGCATCGTAGACGTCGGCGATCGACACGGAACGCCCCATGTGGGCGGCGTAGGCGGCCACCGCGGACAGGTTCTGGCCGCCCTCTTCCGTAAACAGCGGCACCGGCGCGATGGTGATGGCCTGGCCGCTGTTGCCGCCCAGGTGGATTCCCAGCGTATCGTTGACCACGATCTGGAAGTTCAGCTTGCGCCCGTCGGGGCTGGGCTGGTACAGGGTGCCGCCGTCGGCCTGCGTCATGTGCTTGGCCACATGCAGGATGCGCTCGAGCAGCAACGTGGTGTCATGGCCATCGCCGAGGGCGACGCTCAGTTCGGTCAATTGCTCAAGGCGGGCGGTAATTTGGGGCAGCGTCAAGTCTTCCATAGCGGAAGTGTATCTCTCGCGCAAGCAAATGTGTATGGCTTCATCCTGCGCCGCATAAAAAACGCTATCATCCTCTTGTCAATCCGGCCAAAGCATTATCATCCGGCTAATAAAACTACCGTACATATACAACATGAAATTCAAGTTCTGGGGGGTGCGCGGTTCGATACCCTCGCCCGGCCCGCGCACCATGCGCTACGGCGGCAACACCACCTGCATCGAAGTGCGCTGCGGCGGCGGTACCCTGATCGTGCTCGATGCAGGCACCGGACTGTTCCCGCTGGCGCAAGCGCTGGTGGCGGACGCCCGCCGCCCGATCGACGCCAACCTGTTCATCACCCACAGCCACTGGGACCATATCCATGGCCTGCCCTTCTTCCTGCCCCTGTTCGTCGCGGGCAGCCGGGTGCGCCTGCATGGCGCTGCCGACCAGGTCACCGGCCAGGGCATCGAACACGTGATGGGGGTGCAGCTGCAGTACAGTTATTTCCCGGTCGGCGAAGCCCAGATGAACGCCACCATCGAATACCGCACGCTGGAGCTGGGCGCGCCGGTGGCGGTGGGCGAAGCCACGGTCAGCAACGTCGTCATGAGCCACCCGGTCACCAACCTGGGCTACCGCATCGATTGCGGCGGCAAGTCGCTGTTCTTCACCGGCGACCATGAGCCGCCCTTCAACCCTTATCCGCCGGACCATCCGGAATACGCGGCGCGCGCGGCCGAAGTGGCCGCCAGCAACGACGCCATCGACGCCCTGGTGCGCGGGGTCGATGCCCTGATTGTCGATTGCTCCTATACCCGCGACGAATACCCGGCCAAGCTTGGCTGGGGCCACGGCACGTTCGACAGCGCGCTGGCGATGGCGCTGCGCTGCGGCGTGCGCCAGCTGTATTGCACCCACCATGAACCCACGCGCAGCGACGACGAGCTGGAGGCGGTGTTTGCCAATGTGATGGCACGCCACGCCGGGCAGCTCAACGGCCTGCAAGTTTTCCTGGCCTACGAGGGCCTGGAAGTGAGCCTGTGAGCCCCCGCCATGAGTGAAGCCGACCGCACCCCAGCCAGCAACGACAGCGAATTGCGGCTGGCGTTTTTCCGCAAGCTGCAGGCCGTGACGACCAAGATCCACGCCACCAGCAACCTGGACGAAATCATGCTCGACCTGGGCATGGAGTTTTGCGACCTATTCGAGTGCGACCGCTTCACCCTGTATGCGATGGACCACGAGAAAAATTACATCGTGTCCAAGGTCAAGACCGGGCTGACCAGCTTCCGCGACTTGAAGCTGGCCATCAATCCGAGCAGCATTGCCGGCTATGTGGCGCTGACGCGCCAGACCCTGAATATCCGCGACGTCTACGACAGCGAGGAATTGCGCCGCATTTCTCCCGAGCTGCACTTCCAGCAGGGCGTGGACCAGCGCACCGGCTACCGTACGCACCAGATGCTGGTGGCGCCGCTGGAGGCGGTGGCCCACGACAGCCTGCTGGGGGTGGTCCAGTTCATCAACACGCGCAATGGCCACCCCTTCTCCTCCATCGCGCTGGAAGGGGTGCGCCAGTTGTGCGACACGCTGGCCGTGGCCTTCAGCCAGCGCCTGCGGCCGGCGCCGCTGCCGCGCACCCGCTACGATGCCCTGGTGGCCGACAGCGTGATCTCGGCGCAGGAGCTGGAACAGGCCTTGCGCACGGCGCGTGACAAGGAAACCGACGTGGAAACCGTGCTGGTGCAGGATTTCCAGGTCAAGCCAGCCGCCCTGGGCGCGGCGCTGGCCCAGTACTACACCATCCCCTACGAGCCGGCGCGGTCCGACCGCGTGCGCCCGGCCGACTTGCTGAAAAAGCTGCCGCAGCAGTATCTGGAAGAATCGGGCTGGCTGCCGCTGGAGGAAAACCGCGATGGCTTGCTGGTGCTGACGACCGACCCCGACCGCATTATCCAGTCGCGCATCGTCAACCAGGTGTTCCCGCGCCAGCGCATCAATTACCGCGTCACCACGCGCCAGGAATTCGCCGACACCCTGGCGCAATTCTTCGGCACCAGCGGCGATGCGGCCAGCGTGGGCGAACTGCTGTCGGGCATGACCGAAGACGGCGAGGAGGATGGCGACGCGTCGCATGACGTGTCGGAAGCGGTGGAAAACGAACTGGTGCGCCTGCTGAACAAGGTGATCGTCGACGCCCATCGACAGGGCGTGTCCGACATCCACATCGAGCCGCTGCCTGGCAAGGGCAAGACCGGCATCCGCTTCCGCAAGGATGGCGTGCTGGTGCCGTATATCGAAATCCCGGCCGCCTACCGCGCCGCCATGGTGGCGCGCATCAAGATCATGTGCGACCTCGATATCTCCGAGCGCCGCAAGCCGCAGGACGGCAAGATCAAGTTCAAGAAATACGGCCCGCTGGACATCGAGCTGCGCGTGGCCACCATCCCTTCCGCCGGCGGCGTGGAAGACGTGGTGATGCGCATCCTGGCGGCCGGCGAGCCGATCCCGCTGGAACAGTTGGGCGTGCTGCCGCGCAACCTGGACCGCCTGCGCGCCACGGTGGAAAAGCCGTACGGCCTGTTCTTCGTGTGCGGCCCGACCGGCTCCGGCAAGACCACCACGCTGCACTCGGTGCTGAATTACCTGAACACGCCGGAGACCAAGATCTGGACCGCGGAAGACCCGGTCGAGATCACGCAGAAAGGCTTGCGCCAGGTGCAGGTCAACCGCAAGGCCGGGCTCGACTTCGCCACCGTGATGCGCGCCTTCCTGCGCGCAGACCCCGACATCATCATGGTGGGCGAAATGCGCGACAAGGAAACCGTCAGCATGGGCATCGAAGCGTCGCTGACCGGCCACCTGGTGTTTTCCACCCTGCATACCAACAGCGCGCCGGAATCGGTGGTGCGTCTGCTGGACATGGGCATGGACCCGTTCAACTTCGCCGACGCCCTGCTGGGCATCCTGGCGCAGCGCCTGGCCAAGCGCCTGTGCAGCCGCTGCAAGATGCCCTACCATCCGGGCGAGGCGGAGCTGGAATTGCTGCTGGCCGAGTATTGCGAGGAATTGCAGCAGACCGGCGCATTCGCCAACGACGCCGAAGCCGCGCGCCAGCAAGTGCTGGCCGGCTGGCGCGAACGCTATGCCGATGGCGAGGGCCGCTTCACGCTGTACCGGCCGGTGGGCTGCAGCGAGTGCAACAAGGGCTACCGGGGCCGGGTCGGCCTGCACGAGCTGATGATCGGCAGCGACCGCATCAAGCGCCTGCTGCAGGAGCACGCGCGCGTGGCCCAGCTGCTGGCGGCGGCGCTGGAGGATGGCATGCTGACCCTGAAGATGGACGGCATCGAAAAGGTCCTGTTGGGCATTACCGACATCAAGGCGGTGCGCCAGGTGTGCATCAAATGATTTCCCACGTCTTCCTCGGCGTCAGCGATTTCGCCGCCGCCTATCGCTTCCACGCGGCCGTGATGGCGGCGCTGGGTCACGCGCAGCGCTTTTGCGACGACAGCAAGCCATGGGCCGCCTGGCAACCGGCCACCGGCGGCCGCCCGCTCTTCATCATTGGCCGCCCCTTCGATGGCGCGCCCGCCAGCGCGGGCAACGGCGCGATGACCGCCCTGCTGGCACCGTCGCGCGCGGCGGTGGATGCGGCGCACGCCGCCGCCCTGGCCAACGGCGGCCGCTGCGAAGGCGCGCCGGGCTTGCGCCCGCACTACCACGCCAACTATTACGGCGCCTACTTCCGCGACCCGGATGGCAACAAGATCGGCGTCTGCTGTCACGACCCGGCTTGACGTGGCTGCGCCGTCGCCTGCGGCAGCAGCTTGTACATGAACGTGGTGGCGCCCAGGCGGCCATCGGGCATGGTGGCGAACTGCGGGATTTCGCCGCAGCGCTGGTAGCCCAGTTTCAGGTACATCGCCTCAGCCGGTTCGCCGGTGCAGGTATCGAGCACCAGCAGCGTGCGGCCCAGCGCCTGCGCCTGCAGTTCGGCATGGCGGATCAGCGCTTGCGCCAGGCCTTGGCGGCGCGCGCGCGGATGCACCAGCATTTTCGACAGCTCGGCGCGGTGGCGGCTGTTCGGCATGCCGGCCAGCACCAATTGCAGCGTGCCATCGATGCGGCCATCGGCGCCGCGCAGCACGAACAGGCGCCGCTCCCCGCGCGCCACCGCGCCTTCCAGCCCGAGCCAGAAGGCGTGCGCTTCCTCATGCGGGCAAGGCAGTTCGAAGCCGACACTGGCGCCGGCCAGCACGCAGGCGCGCAGCACGTCGGCCAGCTGGCCGGCATGCGCCGTCAAGCCGGCGCCATCGAGTTCTTCTATGGTTCGCATATCGCAATCAGGTAATGGGCCGCGTCGGGCCCGGGACAGGAAAAGCGCGTCGCACCATACAGGTGGAAGCGCAGGCAATCGCCCGGCTGCAGCCGGTGCGTGGTGCCGTCCAGGGTGTAATCGAGCGCGCCGGACAGCATCCACAGGTGCTGTTCCAGCCCCGGCACCGACGGCTTGTCATAGTCGATCGCGGCGCCGGCAGGCAGGCGGCCCTCGATCAATTCCGCCGCAAAGCCGCGCGCCGGCGGCGACACCATGCGGCGCAGGAAACCGGTGGCCGGGTCGCGCCATTCGGCTTGCCCGGCGCGGCGCAGCAACTGCACCGGTGCCTGCTCCACTTCGGCGATCAGGCGCGACATCGGCATGCCGTACACCGTGCACAGCTTGCCCAGCATGTCCGCCGTCGGGCTGGTTTCGCCGCGTTCCAGGCGCGACAGGGTGGCGCGGCTGATGCCGCTTTGCGTGGCCAATTGTTCCAGCGACAGCGCGCGCGCTTCGCGCAGGCTGGCGAGGCGCTTGAGCAGCCGGTTCTCGAATGAATTTCCCATAATTGGGAATATATCCCAATTTTGAGATGCCTGTCACGCAAAAAAAACCGGTCAACCGGGGTCTGGCCCGACGGGCCAGACCCCGCTGCCGGCTTACATGAATTGCGTACCCAGCCACCACGCCACGGCGGCCACGAACGCCGACGCGGGGATGGTGAAGATCCAGGCCCACACGATATTGCCCGCCACGCCCCAGCGCACGGCCGACATCTTCTGGGCCGAGCCGACGCCGACGATGGCGCCGGTGATGGTGTGGGTGGTGGAGACCGGCACGCCCCAGAAGGAAGCCATCAGCAGCGTGATCGCACCGCCGGTCTCGGCACAGAAGCCGCCCACCGGTTTCAGCTTGGTGATCTTCTGGCCCATGGTCTTGACGATGCGCCAGCCGCCGAACAGCGTACCGAAAGCGATCGCGCCGTAGCAGGAAATGATCACCCAGTCGGGCGGCTGCTTGGCGTCGGCCGCGACATGGCCCGACGCGATCAGCAGCATCCAGATGATGCCCATGGTCTTTTGCGCATCGTTGCCGCCGTGGCCCAGCGAATAGCCGGCGGCCGACACCAGCTGCAAGCGGCGGAACCAGGTGTCGACTTTGCGCGGGGTGCTCTTCACGAACACCCACGATACGATCAGCATGATCAGCGAACCGAGCACGAAGCCCAGCAACGGCGCCACCACGATGAAGGTCACGGTCTTGATCAAGCCGCCGGAAATCAGCGCGCCGGTGCCGGACTTGGCCACCGCCGCGCCCACCAGGCCGCCGATCAGGGCGTGCGAGGAAGAGGACGGGATGCCGTAATACCAGGTGATCACGTTCCAGATGATCGCCCCGCATAGCGCGCCGAAGATCACGTAATGGTCGATCACGGAAGGCTCGATGGTGCCTTTGCCGATGGTGGTCGCCACCTTCAGGCCGACGATGAAGATCGCAATGAAGTTGAAGAAGGCGGCCATGGCCACCGCGGTCTGCGGCTTCAGCACGCCGGTGGACACCACCGTGGCGATCGCATTCGCGGCATCGTGGAAGCCGTTCATGAAGTCAAACACCAGCGCCAGGAAGATCAGTGCCCCCAGCGCGTAGATGCTAATTTCGAGATTGCTCATGAATTGGTCTTTTTATTATGCGTTTTCGACGATGATGCCTTCGATGATGTTGGCAACATCTTCGCAGCGGTCGGTGACGGTTTCCAGGATCTCGTAGATCGCCTTCATCTTGATCAGGTTGCGCACGTCCGGTTCGTCGCGGAACAGCTTGGACATGGCGGCGCGCATCACGTGGTCGGCATCCGATTCCAGGCGGTCGATTTCCTCGCAGATGCCCACGATCTGGGACGCGTTGTCCATGTTCGACAGCAGGGCGACGGCGTCCTTCACCTTCTCGGTGCAAGCGAGCACCAGCTCGGCCAGGCGTTTGGCTTCCGGGGTCACGGAATGCAGGTCATACAGCGATACGGTCTGGGCGGCGTCTTCCATCAAGTCCAGGATGTCGTCCATCTTGGTGATCAGCTTGTGGATGTCGTCGCGGTCCAGCGGGGTGATGAAAGTCTTGTGCAGCAGGTCCACTGCGGCGTAGGTGATCTTGTCAGCCTGCTTCTCGATGCTTTCGATGGCGTGCACGCGGTTTTCCAGGTCATCGAAGTTGGCCATCAGGCCCAGCATTTCTTTGGCGCCCTTCACGCACAGTTCCGCGTGCTGGTTAAACATGTCAAAGAATTTGCCCTCCGTGGGCATCAAGCGTCCAAACATTTTTGTTCTCCGTTGGTTGATTCGTCGATACTGCAGCAGGGCCACCCAGCGCGGCCTGCCTGGTAATCAGTCGCCTTGGTAGATCGACAGGTTACCGGTGTAATTGCCAAACTTGGTGTACGCCCCGATCCAGGTCAGGCGCACCGCGCCGATCGGACCGTTACGCTGCTTGCCGATAATGATCTCGGCGGTGCCTTTATCCGGCGAGTCGGGGTTATAGACTTCGTCGCGATACAGGAAAATGATCACGTCCGCGTCCTGCTCGATCGCGCCGGATTCGCGCAGGTCGGACATGACGGGACGTTTGTTGGGACGCTGCTCCAGCGAGCGGTTCAGCTGGGACAATGCGATGACGGGGCAATGCAGCTCCTTGGCCAGGCCCTTGAGGGAACGCGAGATTTCGGAAATCTCGGCCGAGCGGTTGTCGCCCGGCTGGCTGCCCTGCATCAGCTGCAGGTAATCGACCACGATCAAGCCCAGCTTGCCGCATTGGCGGGCCAGGCGGCGCGCGCGGGCGCGCATCTCGATCGGGTTCAGGGCCGGGGTCTCGTCGATGTAGACCTGGGCTTCGTTCATTTTCTGGATGGCGTGCGTCAGGCGCGGCCAATCCTCGTCGATCAGTTTGCCGGTCCGCAGGCGATGCTGGTCCAGCAGGCCGACCGAGCCGAGCATACGCATGGCCAGCTGCACGCCGCCCATCTCCATCGAGAACACGGCCACCGGCAAGCCCGCTTCCACCGCCACGTTTTCGGCGATGTTCATGGAGAATGCCGTCTTGCCCATCGAGGGACGGCCCGCCACCACCACCATATCGCCCGGCTGCAGGCCGGACGTCATCTTGTCCAGGTCAGTCCAGCCGGTCGGCACGCCCGTCACTTCGGACGTGGTGTCGCGCGAATACAGTTCGTCGATGCGCTCGACCACCTGGGTCAGCAGCGGCTGCACCGGCAGCCAGCCCGCCGCACCGCGCGCGCCGGCTTCGGCAATGGCGAAGATCTTGGCTTCCGCCTCGTCCAGGATTTGCTTGACTTCCTTGCCCTGCGGGTTGAACGCATTGCCCGACACTTCGTCGGCCACCGTGATCAGCTTGCGCAGCACGCCGCGGTCGCGCACGATCTCGGCGTAGCGGCGGATGTTGGCCGCCGACGGCGTGTTCTGCGCCATGGCGTTCAGGTAAGCCATGCCGCCCACTTCTTCCGCCTTGCCCAGCATGTTCAGCGCTTCCGACACGGTCACCACGTCGGCCGGTTTGCCGGCGTTGATCAGGCGGATCATCTGCTCGAAGATGATGCGGTGGTCGTAGCGGTAGAAATCCTCGGCCCGCATGAAGTCCGCGATGCGGTCCCATGCCGCGTTATCGCGCAACAGGCCGCCGATGACAGATTGCTCTGCCTCGATCGAGTGCGGCGGGATGCGGAGGGAATCGACTTGTGGGTCGGACTGGGGTGCGGCGTTCATGGCGCGCATTATACCTGCTTCGGCAAGCCAGAAAAAATCTTGTAAACAAAAAAAGCCGGGAGAACCCGGCTTTTTTGATGCAGCTTGACGACGTTGCCGATTAAGCAGCTTCGCCCACGACTGCCACGGTCACTTCCGCCACCACGTCGGTGTGCAGCGACACGGCAACCGGGAACTCGCCGACGGTCTTCAGCGGACCGGCTGGCAGGCGCACGGCAGCCTTTTCCACGGCGAAGCCGGCTTTGGTCAGGGCTTCAGCGATGTCGAAGTTGGTCACGGAGCCGAACAGACGGCCGTCCACGCCGGCTTTCTGCGACACGGTCACGGTCATGCCGTTCAGCTTTTCGCCTTGGGCTTGGGCAGCGGCCAGCTTGGCGGCGGCAGCTTTTTCCAGTTCGGCGCGCTTGGCTTCGAATTCGGCCACGGCAGCAGCGGTCGCGCGGCGTGCCAGCTTTTGAGGGATCAGGAAGTTACGGGCGTAGCCGTCTTTCACTTTCACCACGTCGCCCAGGTTGCCGACGTTGATAACTTTTTCCAGCAGGATGATTTGCATAGTGTTCTCCAGGTACTAGTCTGACCGCGAATTAAGCGTGGTGCAGATCGGTGTATGGCAGCAGGGCCAGGTAGCGTGCGCGCTTGATCGCGGTGTCCACTTGGCGCTGGTAGTGCGCCTTGGTGCCGGTCAGGCGTGCTGGCATGATCTTGCCGTTTTCCTGGATGAAATCTTTCAGGGTATCTACGTCTTTGTAGTCCACTTGCTCAACGCCAGCGGCGGTGAAGCGGCAGAACTTCTTGCGCTTGAACAGAGGGTTTTGTTGCTTGCGCTTTTCTTTCAGCTTGAGCTTGTTTTTGTCGAACTTTTTACCGAATGCCATTTTAGGCTCCTGTATATAAAAATTGCATCGCTGCTTTAGGCAGCACGAAAATCAATGATGTGAAACACCAGGGTTCTGCTATTGCGGTTCTTCTTGGCCAGGAAGCCGGTGAACTCGTACAAGCCTCCCAGGGGCGCCTGACTGAATCGTTTTGACAACTCGCCCGCCGCCACGGCAGGGACTTCAAACTCGGTCAGTCGGGCGATGCCTGCCTCGATCTGCTGCGAACTGTGGGCCAGGGTGGCATTCACAATCGGCAGGCCGGCCGGGGTATAACGTATGTCTTCCCGTTCGGCGATCAGGGCGGTGACCCGGAGCTGGTTGTTCAGACCGTCTCCTGTTCAGGAATCAGGCCGCTGCAGGCGCTGCTGGGGCTTCGGCGCGATGGCTCTTGGCCGCGTCTTCACGCTGGACCGACTTCATCATCGGGGAAGGAGCGGTTTCCGCTTTCTTCATCTTGACGGTCAGGTGACGCAGCACGGCATCATTGAATTTGAATGCGGTTTCCAGTTCGACCAGGGTCTCGTTGTCGCACTCGATGTTCATGCAGATGTAGTGTGCCTTGGCCAGTTTCTGGATCGAGTACGCCATTTGACGGCGGCCCCAATCTTCTACGCGGTGCACGTTACCGCCGCGCGAGGTCACGCTGGTCTTGTAACGTTCGATCATCGCGGGCACTTGCTCGCTTTGGTCCGGATGGACGATAAATACGATTTCGTAGTGACGCATTAATAACTCCCTTAAGGACTGTGAATATAGCCCACCCCGGCGTCAAGACG
>CBFGQI010000165.1:0-10535 GCA_965650885.1 uncultured Oxalobacteraceae bacterium | reverse complement strand
GGCCGGCTTCCGCCTGTCGGAGGGCGAACGCAAGCAGCTGTGGCTGGCCGGCCTGCTGCATGACTGCGGCAAGATCACCACGCCCGTGCACGTGGTGGACAAGGCCACCAAGCTGCAAACCATTTACGACCGCATCGGCCTGCTCGACACGCGCTACGAAGTGCTGCTGCGCGACGCCGAGCTGCGGGCGCTGCGGGCGCAACTGGCCGGCGGCGATGCGGCGGCGCTGCAGGCGGCCTTGGCCGAGGAGCAGGCGGCATTGCGCGCCGAACGGGATTTCCTGCGCCACGCCAATATCGGCGGCGAAGGCATGGCGCCGGAAGACCAGGCGCGCGTGCGGCGCATCGCGCAGCGGCGCTGGGTGGGTCCGGACGGCAGCGAACAGCCCTTCCTCAGCGCCGAGGAAGTGGACAACCTGTGCATCCGCTTCGGTACCCTGACCGAGGATGAGCGCAAGGTGATCAACAACCATATCGTGATGACGGTGCGCATGCTGGAATCGCTGCCCTGGCCCAAGCATTTGCAGAACGTGCCCGAGTACGCGGGCGGCCACCACGAGCGCATGGATGGCAAGGGTTATCCGCGCGGCCTGACGCGCGAGCAGATGTCGGTGCCGGCGCGCGTGATGGCCATCGCCGACATCTTCGAAGCGCTGACCGCGCGCGACCGGCCCTACAAGAAGGGCAAGACCCTGTCCGAATCGCTGCACATCCTGGGCAAGTTCAGCCTGAACGGCCATATCGACCCCGACCTGTTCGACATCTTCATCCGCCAGAAGGTATACCTGCAGTTCGCCTTCCAGCACATGGATCCGCGCCAGATCGACCAGGTCGACGAATCCCTGATCCCGGGATACACGCCCTAAATGCGCAAACTGCTGCAGCGCTACGGCGCCCGCTGGCTGCTGGGCCTGTTGCTCACGGCGCTGGCCGTGCTGCAGGTTGGCAATTGGCTGCCGTCGGAATCGGTGGCGCGCATGGACACGTTCTTCGCCGGCTTGCGCATGCGGCTCGACCCGCCGCAACTGGATCCGCGCATCGTCATCGTCGATATCGACGAGCGCAGCCTGGCCGAGGTGGGGCGCTTCCCCTGGAGCCGCGACAAGGTGGCGCGGCTGGTCGAGCAATTGACCGTGCAGTACGAGGTGGCGGCGCTGGGCTTCGATATTTCCTTCCCCGAGGCCGACACCAGTTCCGGCTACGAAGTGCTGCAGCGCCTGGCCGGCGGCGCGCTGCGCCATGTGCCGGGCTTGCCGGCGCAGCTGGCAAGGCTGCAGCCGGAGCTCGATTACGATGGCCAGCTGGCGCGCGCCCTGCAGGGCCAGCCGGTGGTGCTGGGCTACAGCCTGTCGGGCAGCCAGCGCAAGGGCGTCCTGCCGGCGCCGGCTTTCACGGTCGACGACTTGAATGGCCGCACCCTGGACGCCTATGCCGCCGAGGGTTATGAGGCGAACATCGCGCGCCTGCAGGAAGCGGCGCAGGGCGCCGGCATCTTTACCGCGTTGCCCGACCGCGACGGCGTGGTGCGCTCCTCGGCCCTGCTGCAGCGCATTGGCGACGGCTATTATCCGACCCTGTCGCTGGCGACGGTGGCAGCGGCCTTGCGTGCCCACGCCATCGCCCCACTGTGGGAAGGGACCGTCGATACCCTGAGCGATGCGGAGCGCCAAAGCGGCGGCCTGGATGCCATCGGCCTGTTCCACGCGGAAGGCCGGCTGCGCATCCCGGTCGGCGAAGGCTTGACCACGACGGTGCAATTCCGCGGGCGCGGCGGCCCGGACGGCGGCGCTTTCCGCTACGTGTCGGCAGCCGACGTGCTGGCCGGACGCGTGGCGCAGGAAGTGCTGGCCGGCACCGTTGTGCTGGTCGGCACCTCGGCGCCCGGCTTGAACGATTTGCGCGCCACCCCGGTCAGCGCCGAATACCCGGGGGTGGAAATCCACGCCAACCTGATCAAGTCGATCCTGGACGACAGCTTCAAGCAGCGCCCCGATTTCGCATTCGCGCTGGAGTTGGCGCAAGTGCTGGTGCTGGGCGTGCTGCTGGCACTGGCCTTGCCGGTGCTGGCGCCGGCCGCGGCCATCGCGCTCTCGCTGGCGGCGCTGGCCGCGGCGGCGGCGCTGAACTTCCTGCTGTACCAGCGCTACGATATGGTGCTCGATATCGCCACCGCGCTGCTGCTCGGCCTGGCGCTCTTCATGCTGAACCTGGCCTGGGGGTATTTCTTCGAAGTGCGGCGCGGGCAGGCGCTGGTGTCGCGCTTCGGCGAATATGTGGCGCCCGAGCTGGTGGCGGAAATGGCGGAGGACCCCGCCCAATACAGCATGGAAGGGGAGAGCCGCGAGCTGACCGTGATGTTCGTCGACGTGCGCGGCTTCACCACGATTTCCGAAGGCTTGTCGCCCAAGCAGCTGCGCGAGTACATCAACCTCTACCTGACGGCGATGTCGGAGGAAATCCGCGACCGCCACCGCGGCACCCTGGACAAGTACATCGGCGACGCCGTGATGGCGTTCTGGGGCGCGCCCGTGGCCTGCGCCGACCATGCCAGCCGCGCGGTGGCGACCGCGCTGGCGATGCAAGCCACCGCCGCCCGCCTCAGCAAGGACTTCGAGCAGCGCGGCTGGCCGGCGCTGCACATCGGCATCGGCGTGAACAGCGGCCCGATGCACGTGGGCGACATGGGCTCGGCCATCCGCCGCGCTTATACCGTGATGGGCGATGCGGTCAATCTTGGCTCGCGCCTGGAAGGCATCACCAAGGTGTATGGCGCGGGCATCGTGGCCGGGCCGTTGACGCGGGCGCAAGCGCCGGAATTCGCCTGGCGCGAACTGGACCTGGTGCGCGTCAAGGGCAAGCAGGAGCCGGTGGCCATCTTCGAGCCGCTCGGCCTGGCCGCCGAACTGGGCGAGGCCGCCATGGCCGGGCTGGCGCAATGGCATGCGGTGCTGGCCCTGGTGCGGCGCCAGCAATGGGCCGCGGCACGCACGCAACTGGCGCCCTTGGCCGCCGCCGCCCCGGGATGCGACCTGTACGCGCTCTACCTGGCGCGGATCGACCACTATGAAGCGGCGCCGCCGGGCGCCGATTGGGACGGCGTCACCACATTCGACAGCAAATAAGCAACACTCAACCGTGCGCACCCCGACAGGCGTACAATGACCCTGTCAATTCCGCCATTTCGTCCTAAACTGAGAGTAACAAGAGTTGCTTCTTAGCTAGGCACTTGAATGCCGGGGGAAGTCATGAAGTCCAGCCTCGCCGCCCTCCTGGCCCTGGCCGCTTGCACCGCGGCGCAGGCCGCACCGCCCGACACCGGACGTGCCGCGCCGAGCCTGGATTTTTCCGCCACCGCTTACCCGCCGTCGCATTTGCCCGGCCTGCCCGGCAGCCTGCCCACCGTGCGCCTGGCGGCCAGCCTGACCCAAACCTTGCCGCGCGACTGGCTGGTGCGCGCCAGCATCAATACCCAGTACAGCCCCGGCGAACTGACGCTGCAGGATACCCTGGCACCGTCGCCGCTGACGGCGCTGCGCCTGATGTCCAACCGCGACGTCCTGCGGGACGGCGGCCTGGGCAGCAATGTCGAACTGTATTCCCCCAACCTGTGCGCCGGCCTGTTCCGCCATTGCCGCGGCTTGCTGTTCTATGACCGCAATGCGGTGCGCACCAACCGCAACCTGAATGGCCAGCTGCGCGGCCGCAGCGTGGGCAGCCTGGGCGTTGGGATGCGGCTGCAACTGGATAAGGGGATGAGCTTGCAGCTCGACTATGGCAGGGTGGTGCGCTCCGACACCTTGCCCGACGATGCGCGCAACCGCCTGACCTTGCGTTTCGGCTATCGCTGGTGAGTGCCGCGGCCAGTCTTGGCCAGCAGGAAATATTGTTATAAAAGTGTCGCCAAGTCGCCGCAACGGCGCAACTTGTCATATGATTGCAACTGTTTCCGCAGGTAAATGCGGGATAATCGCGGTCATCTGCTGTCCTCCCCCAAAATCCAAGAAAAATTGCTTATGAAACAACGCCTTGCGTTACTGCTGGCTGCGCCGCTGATCGCGGCCTCGGCCTTTGCTGCCGATGCCGCGCCCGACGTGATCCGTTTCGACATCAGCCGCTTCGAGGTGCGCGGCAATACGCTGCTGCCGGCGGCGGACGTGGAGCGCATCCTGGCGCCCTTCCGCGGCCCGGGGCGCGACTTCGGCCACGTCCAGCAAGCACTGGAAGCCCTGCACGCGGCCTACCAGGCGGCCGGTTACAGCGTGGTGTCGGTGACGCTGCCGGAGCAGGAACTGGAGCGCGGCGTGGTGCGTTTCGACGTGGTGCAAGCCCGCATCGGCCGGGTGCAGGTGCGCGGTCAGCGCCACGTGGACGAAGCCAATGTGCGGCGCGCCCTGCCGCCGCTGCGCGAAGGCGAGACGCCGAACGTGGCGGCAATTTCCGCGGCGCTGAAGCTGGCCAACGAGCAGCCGGCGCGCAAGATCACGATGAAGCTGCAAAGCGCCGACCAGGATGACGAAGTCGATGCGCTGCTGGACGTGGCCGACGACAAGCAATGGAAAGCCATGCTCAATGCCGACAACAGCGGCAGCGGCCAGACCGGCAAGACCCACGTGGGCGCCGTGCTGCAGCACGCCAACCTGTTCGGGCGCGACCACGTGGCCAGCCTGCAGTACACCACCTCGGCCGAGGAGCCGGGCCGGGTCAAGGTCTATGGCCTGGGCTACCACATCCCGCTGTATGCCCTGGGCGATACCCTGGACTTGTACGCCAGCTATTCGAATATCGATTCGGGCACGGTGACGGCGGGCGCCTTCGACCTGGCCGTCAGCGGCAAGGGCGCGGTGTACGGCATGCGCTACACGCAGCGCTTGCGCAGCGCTCCGGGCCGCGAAGACAAGCTGCTGTACGGCCTCGAATACAAGGATTTCCGCAACAGCGTGCTGTTGCTGGGCCAGGAGCTGGGCAACGACGTGGCGCTGCATCCACTCAGCATCGGCTACCTGGGCAGCTGGGAAGGCGCGGGCAGCGATGCCGGCGTGGCGCTGACCTTGCTGCGCAATATCCCGGGCGGCAAGCGCGGCGGGCAGGAAGCCTTCACCCGCGCCCGCACCGGCGCGGACGAGGATTACACGGTCTTGCGCGCCGGCGCCAGCGTGACCCGCGTGCTGGCCGGCGATTGGCAATGGCGCGCCATCGCCAACGGCCAGTACTCGCACGATGCGCTGGTGCCCGGCGAGCAGTTTGGCGGCGGCGGCGCCGGCTCAGTGCGCGGCTTCGGCGAGCGCGATGTGGCTGGTGATAGCGGTATCGGTGCCAACCTCGAACTGTACACGCCGAACCTGTGCGGCGACGGCCGCTGGCAATGCCGGCTGCTGGCCTTCCACGACCGTGCCCACGTGCGGCGCAATCATGCGCTGGCGGGGGAATTGGTGCGCACTTCGATTGCCAGCGCCGGCCTCGGCCTGCGCCTGATGCTGGCCAGCCAGGCCAACCTGCAACTCGATTACGGCCGGGTAGTCCAGGCCGGCGCCACTGGGCGCGACGACAGTGGCCGCCTGCATGTGCGCTTCGGCTTTGCCTATTGAGATCTCACCATGAAACAGAATAAACAGTGCCAACTTCTGCTGCTTAGCCTGGCCGTGGCGGCCTGCTTCGGCAGCGTGCAAGCCAACCCGCTGTCGCCCCAGGTGGTGGCGGGGCAAGCCAGTTTCCAACAGCAGGGCAATGTGTTCACGGTGACCAATACGCCGAACACCATCATCAACTGGCAAAGTTTCTCGGTCAATGCCAACGAGGTGACGCGCTTCCTGCAGCAGGGTGCCGACAGCAAGGTGCTGAACCGCATCACGGGCCAGGACCCCAGCCGCATCCTGGGCACGCTGCAATCGAACGGCCAGGTGTACCTGATCAACCCGAACGGCATCCTGTTCGGCAAGGAGGCGCGCATCGACGTGCAAGGGCTGGCGGCGTCCAGCCTGGGCATGTCGAATACCGACTTCCTGGCCGGGCGCGCGCACTTCAGCGCGCAGGGCGCGGCCGGCAAGGTGGAGAACCAGGGCAGCATCAGCACCGGGCGCGGCGGCCAGGTCTACCTGGTGGCGCCCGACGTGACGAACAGCGGCATCATCCACGCGCCGGGCGGCGCCGTCATGCTGGCCGCCGGCCACAGCGTGCAGCTGGTCGATGCCGCCAACCCGGCATTGCAAGTGGTGGTCTCGGCCCCGGCCGACAGTGCGCTGAACCTGGGCCAGGTGGTGGCACAGGGCGGCCGCATCGGCATTTTCGGCGCACTGGTCAACCAGCGCGGCCTGGCCAGTGCCGACAGCGCGGTACTGGGCGAAAATGGCAAGGTCATGCTGCGTTCCAGCGTGCGCACCATGGTCGAAGGCGGCAGCCGCACCGCGGCGAGGGGCGGCGAAGTGGCGATCCTTGGCCCGCAGGTGGGTGTGACCGGCAACGCCCGGATCGACGCCAGCGCGGCGCCGGAAGGCGCGGGCAACGGCGGGTCGGTACTGGTGGGCGGCGATTACCGCGGCGCCAATGCCGGCGGTCCGAATGCCCGGCAAGTCTATATCGGCAAGGATGCGCTGCTGTCGGCCGATGCCGGCACCACGGGCCAGGGCGGCAAGGTGGTGGTGTGGGCCGACGACGTGGCGCGCGTGCACGGCACGATTGCGGCGCGCGGCGGCGCGGCCGGCGGCGATGGCGGCCTGGTCGAAACCTCGGCGCAGCAGCTGGAAATGGCGGGCTTGCGCGTCGATGCCAGCGCGGCGCAGGGCCAGCGCGGCCAGTGGCTGCTCGACCCATACGATATCGTGGTGAGGACCTCGCCGAACGTGCCGGGCACGCTGTCCGATGTCGCCACCTTCGCGGCCGGTGCAGCGACCGGCGCCACCGAAGTGGCCACTTCCCTGCTGGACGGGGCGCAGGCCCAGGTCAACCTGCAGGCCAAGCACGACATCACTTTCAGCGATGCGGTGTCAATTTCGGCACCGGCGGTGGGCTTGACGGCGCAGGCGGGCAATAACATCAACGTCAATGCGGCGATCGCCACCAACGGCGGCTCCGTCAAGCTGATCGCCAACGACAGCGCGTCCGGCGCGGCCAGCGGTTCCGGCGCCATCAACGTGGGCGCCAGCGGTGCCATCCGCACCGGCGTGGGCAGCATCCACCTGTACGGCGCGGGCTTGTCGCTCGGCAGCGGCGCCGAACTGGCCGGCCAGGAACTGCGCCTGTATGCCGACAAGATCGACTTTGCCGGCGGCGCCAGTGCCTCGGCCGTGACCAGCGCCTACATCGCACCCAACAGCGCGGCAAAGGCCATCACCGTGGGCGGCACCGGCGCTGGCACCCTGGAATTGGGCAGCGCTACCTTGGCCGCCATCAGCGCCCAGGAAGTCAGCATCGGCAGTTCCGGCGGCGGCGCGCTGACCGTGGCCGGTCCGCTCGACCTGTCTGCCAGCAATGCCGGCACCGGGCTATTGAAGCTGGCCGGCGCCACCGTGCAGGTGGCCTCGGACCTGAAGCCGCGCTCCGTGGTGTACCTGGAGTCAAGCGGCGCCATTGGCGGCGCCGGCATCATCACTGGATCGGCCCTGTATGCCAGCGGCGACAGCATTGCGCTGACCGGTGCCAACCAGGTCAACGAACTGGCGGCGGCCGCCACGGGCGACATCAGCTTCCGCAACGCGACCGGCCTGAATGTGGGCAGCTTCGGCGACTCCATGGCAGGCGTGCAATCGAGCAGCGGCAACGTGACGCTGGAAGCGAGCTCGCTGACCCAGGGCGACTCGTCGCCGGTGCGTGCTGCGGGAACGCTGACGCTGTCGAACAGCGGCCAGGTCAACCTGAACATCAACTACGACAACCACGCCACCAAACTGGTGGCCGAGAATATCGGCGGCCTCGATTACATTGACAGCGGCTCGGTCGATATCGGCGCCCTGAGCCTGGCGGCCAGCGCCACCGGCGGCACGCTGCGGGTCGATGCCGGCGGCAGCCTGACCGTCAGCGGCGCAGTCGATTCCCGCGGCGGCATGCTCGACCTGCTCGGCGCCAACGTGGCGGTGGGCAGCAGCGCCGTGGTGAAAGGGCGCGACCTCCACCTGACGGCGCACTATGAGGGCCTGTCCACGGCCGGCGGCTCCCAGATCGAGGGCAATTACGTCACCCTGGAATCGACCAGCAGCATGCTGCTGGGCGGCACGGTCAAGGGCGTCACCGACACGGGCGGCGCTGGCGGCGAAGTCGCGCTGGTCAATCCGGGCGGCACCATCCGGGTGGGCGGCAGCGCGAACGAACTGTCCGCCCTGGCGATCGACGGCGCATCGTTGTCCAGGATCTCGGCGCCGCGCGTGCGGATCGACAATGTGGGCGGCGAAACGGCGAACGGTGCCTCCATCGCGGTCGGCAACCTGGACGTCGGCACGGCGGGCTTTGGCACGCTGCACCTGCGTTCCGGCAACGGGATCGACTTTTCCGGCACCGTCACCCTGCCAGGCACGGCCGGCCTGTTGGCCAATGCGGCCGGCAACATCACCAGCAGTGCCACGCTGGCCGCCAACACGGTGATGTTGAATGGCCAGTCCATCAATTTCAGCGGCGGCGGCATCGCCGCCAACGGCGGCGCGGGCAAGGTTTCGCTGTACAGCGCCGGCGACATCGAACTGGGGGGCAGCGCCCCGACCGCCGGTTCGCCCAGCTTCCTGTCCAGTGCCGCCCTGGCCGGCATCAACGCCAGCGCCCTGCACATCGGCAGCGGCGCATCGATCAAGGTCGGCGCCGCCATCGGCAATGCCAACCTCGACCTGGGGCTGGAAGCGGGAAGCGGCTCCACGTCCGGCCCCGGCACGCTGACCGTGGCGGCGCCGGTGCTGGCCAAGCACATCAGGCTGGAAGCCGACGTGATGGCAATCAACGCCGACGTGACGGCGACCATGGCCTTGCTGGCGCCGGCGACCGCGGGCAAAGCGGTGACGGTGGGCGCGGCTTGCGCCAACACCGGCGGCTGCCTGTCGCTGACGCAATTGGACAGGATCGTGGCAGCCACGGTCGGCATCGGCAGCAGCGATACCGATGGCTCCGGCGCGTTGACGCTGGCCGGCGCCGCCAACCTGAATGCCGCCACCATCCGTCTCGGCCTGCTGAGCAACACCAGCATCACGCAAGACGCCAGCGCCGCGGCTGCGGGATTGACGGTGCAGGAATTGGGGGTGGAGGCGAATGGCCCGGTGCTGCTGGACCACGCCTCCAACCAGGTCGGCAAGCTGGCGGCCAAAGTCGCCGGGGGCGACTTCACCTTCCGCAATGCCCAATCGCTGGCCATCGTCCACATGCAGGGCGGCAGCGCCCTGGCGGATACGGATTACGACGTCAATGGCGTGTATGGCAGCGGGATTGTCAACTTCAACATCATCGGTTCGCTGACGACCGACGGCACGGCGCCGATCGCCGCCAATGAGCTGAAGGTCATGGCCAGCGGCAGCATCGGTAGCGCAACGGCGCCGCTGCTGACCAAGGCTGCCCAGTTGTATGCGGAGACCACGGCAACCAGCGGCATTGCGCCGATCCGCATCACCAACAACCAGGGCACGCCTGGCCAGCTGCTGGTGCAGCGCCTGAAGGTCAATACCGGCAATGCCGGCGCGGTGACGCTCGATAACTATGGTGCCACCGTGGTGCCGTCCACCGGCGTGGTGAAGACCGATAGCGGCAATATCGCCATTACCGCCCATAGCCCGCTGACCGTCGATGGGACGGTGGAGACCGTGTCGGGCGATATCAGCCTGGTGGCCGGCAACAGCGGCAGCAGCGGGGATGACCTGACCATTGGCAGCGGTGCGCTGGTGAAGTCCGCTTCCGGCAATATCAGCCTGAGCGCCGGATCGGACATCACGTATCCGGCCGCCAACGTGCTGGCGCCCAATGGCACCATCAAACAGGCCGCCAACCAGAACCAACCGCCGGTGGTCGTGCCGCTTCCGCCAACCCTGGCCGAATGCGTGGCCAATCCGGCTTTGTCGGGTTGCCAGGAAGTGCTGCCGCCGATCGATCAATGCGTGGCCAATCCGACCCTGGCCGGCTGCCAGGTGGTGTTGCCGCCGATCGATCAATGCGTGGCCAATCCGGCCCTGGCCGGCTGCCAGGTGGTGCTGCCGCCGCTTAGCCAGTGCGTGGCCAATCCGACGCTGGCCGGCTGCCAGGCCGTGCTGCCACCGATCGACCAGTGCGTGGCCAATCCTGCGCTCGCGGGTTGCCAGGTGGTGCTGCCGCCGCTCGGCCAGTGCGTGGCCAATCCTTCGCTGGCGGGCTGCCAGGCGGTGCTGCCGCCGGTCAGCCAGTGCGTGGCCAATCCTTCGCTCGCGGGTTGCCAGGCGGTGCTGCCGCCGCTCGACCAATGCGTGGCCAATCCAGCGCTGGCTGGCTGCCAGGTGGTGCTGCCGCCGCTCTCGCAGTGCGTGGCCAATCCCGCGCAGGCAGGTTGCCAGGCTGTCCTGCCAACCGTGGCGCAATGCGTGACGAACCCTTCCCAGGCGG
>CBFGQI010000164.1:0-10695 GCA_965650885.1 uncultured Oxalobacteraceae bacterium | reverse complement strand
CCCGGTGCCAGGTCCTGACACGCGCAGCGTGTTGGGCCCTGGCACCGCATAGCAAACCCCATAAGGATCCATGCTGCACAAATTCACTCCCCTCGCCCTTTCCCTCGCATTGGCCTTCGCAGGCGCCGCCCAGGCGGCACCTGAAGAAAAACCGGACCTGCGCTCTTCCTACACCAAGTACGAATTCCGCATCCCGATGCGCGACGGCGTACGCCTGTTCACGGCCGTCTACGTGCCGAAGGATGCCAGCAAGACGTACCCCTTCCTGATCGAACGCACGCCCTACAGCGCCGGCGTGAACGTCGACGACCAGTTGCAATACGGGGTCGACTTCTATCCGCGCCGCCTGGGTCCCTCGGCAGAATTCAGCGATGCCGGCTACATCTTCGTCAAACAGGACGTGCGCGGCCGCTACATGTCCGAAGGCAAGTGGCAGGAAATGACGCCGCATGCCAAGTCCCGCCTGGAAGCGGGGGAAGGCAATGAAAGCCGCGACATGCACGACACCGTCGACTGGCTGCTCAAGCACGTGGCCAACAACAATGGCAAGGTCGGCATCTACGGCATCAGCTACCCCGGCTTCTATACCTCGGCCAGCATCATCGATTCGCACCCGGCCATCAAGGCCGCCTCGCCGCAGGCGCCGATCACCGACCTATACATGGGCGACGACTCCTACCATGGCGGGGCCTTCATGCTGGCGGCGAACTTCGACTTTTATGCCGCCTTCACCGAGGAAAAGAACCCGACGCCGCTGCCCAAGACCTGGAGCGATTTCGAGTACGGCACCACCAGCGGCTACGACTATTTCCAGCAGCGCCTGACGCTGTCGAATATCCTTGCCGGCATGGAAGCGAAGCAGCAAGCCTACCTGAAGCCGACCATCGAGCACGACACCTACGACGAGTTCTGGAAGTCGCGCAACCTGGCGCCGCATCTGAAGAACATCAAGGCCGCCGTACTGACCGTGGGCGGCTGGTTCGATGCGGAAGACCCGCAAGGCCCGTTCTCCACCTACCGCGCCATCGGCAAGAACAATCCGGGCATTTTCAACGGCTTGGTGGTCGGCCCCTGGGTGCACGGCGGCTGGGCCAGCGGCGAAGGCAAGCGCCTGGGCCATGTGAAATTCGACAGCAAGACCAGCGAGCATTTCAACAAGAAGCTGCTGTTCCCCTTCTTCGAGGAGCAATTGAAGGGTGTGAAACCGGCGCAGCCGATCGCCGCCGTCAACACCTTCGAAACCGGCACCAATGTGTGGCGCCAGTACACTGCCTGGCCGCCCGTGCAGGCCAGGCCGAAGATGCTGTACCTGGGGCCGAACGGCACCCTGAGCTGGCAACAGCCGGCGGTCGGCGCCGGCTTCGACGAATACGTCAGCGACCCGCGCAAGCCGGTGCCGTTCATCGGCTACCCGGCAACCGGCGTGCCGCGCGAATACATGGTGTCCGACCAGCGTTTCGCCTCGACCCGTCCCGACGTATTGGTGTACCAGAGCGAGGTGCTGGAAGAAGACGTCACCGTGGCCGGGCCGGTCACACCCAAGCTGTTCGTCTCGACCAGCGGCACCGACAGCGACTTCGTGGTCAAGCTGATCGACGTTTACCCGGCCGACTACCCGCAGGACAAGGAAGAGGCCAAGCACAAGGACACGCCGCCGCCAGCGGTGAAAATGGGCGGCTACCAGCAGCTGGTGCGCGGCAATCCCTTGCGCGGCAAGTTCCGCAACAGCTTCGAGCAGCCCGCGCCCTTCGTACCCGGCAAGGTGGAGCCGCTCAGCTACCAGTTGGGCGACGTCCACCACACCTTCCGCCGCGGCCACCGCATCATGGTGCATGTGCAGAGCAGCTGGTTCCCGCTGGTGGACCTGAACCCGCAAACCTTCACCAGCATCCCGCAAGCCAAGCCGGAAGACTTCGTCAAGGCCACCCAGCGCGTGTACCATGCGCCGGGCACGGCGTCGGGGCTGCAGCTGATGGTCATGCCCTAAGCCCCCCGCTGGCGGCCGTGCCGCAGCGGATCTGCGCATCAGGCGCGCGCCCCGCGCTGCCTTAGCAGGATTCGTATTTCCAGTGGCGCCGTTTGCCCTCGGCAATCCACTCCACCGCCTGGGCCATGCGTTTGCCGCGCGTGGCCTCGGTTTTGGCATCGGTCAGCCAATCGCAGTAATCGCGCTGGGCACTGGGCGGGAAACCGTTGAAGACTTCATACGCGGCCGGATTGGCTTCCAGCGCGGCGATGAAGTAGTCCGGCACCACCAGTTCGCGCGCCGCCGGCTTGGCGCGCGCCACTTTCACGCCTTCCTCGTTCAGCTTCATGGCTTTCCTGATGTAGGCGGTCAGGACTTTCTTCGGGGGCAAGTCCTTGATGGAGGTGATCCGGCCGAACTGGCCCATGGCTTCCCGGCCCTTGTCGTCCTCCGCGGCCAGCAACAGCTCCCCTTTCCAGAAGCCGAAAGCGCAATGCTGCTTGAAGCTGGCGAAATTGCACAGCAATCCCTGGTACTCGAAGTGCGGCATGCCCCACTTGATGGTTTCCTCAACCTTGGGGCAGGCCGCGTGGATCATTTCGCGCAGGTAGGCCAGGATGGGCTGGGCGAAGTCGGCCGCGTTGGCGATGTAGGCGTCGATGCGCGGATCGGTGCTGGGCATGGTCATCCTTTTAACTGTGTTGCCGCAATCTGACATTGGTGCGTTACTTCACTGTGCACTCTCAACAATAAGACTACACTGAAAAGCATGAGCAATTCACGCAAAATGGCGGCCGCCGCGGGCGCCGTGGGCTTTGTCTGGGCCGGCTTGACGGCCCTGCTCATGGCTGGCCAGCGCAAGCTGCTGTTCAATCCCACCGTCAAGCGCGAAGTGGAAAGTCCGCGCAGCAGCGGCCACCGCACGCGCGCCATCGTGTTGCGCGGCGCCGACGGCACGCGTCTGGCCGGCTGGCTGATGACGCCGCGCGAACCGGGCGTGCGGCCTGCCGTGGTGTATTTCGGCGGGCGCTCGGAAGAAGTCTCGTGGCTGGTGCGCGACGCCGGCAACCTGTTCCCCGGCATGACGGTGCTGACGCTGAACTACCGCGGCTATGGCAATTCGCATGGTGAACCGGGCGAACAATTGCTGGTGGCCGACGCCTGCATGCAGCTCGACTGGCTCTGCAAGCACCACAAGGTCGATCCCACCCGCATTGCCGTGGTGGGCCGCAGCCTTGGCTCGGGCGTGGCGGTGCAGGCGGCGCTGCAGCGCCGGGTGCAGGCCACGGTGCTGATCACGCCTTACGATTCGATCCTGGCGCTGGCGCAGCGCAAATTCCCAGCGCTGCCGGTGTCGATGCTGCTGCAGCACCGCTTCGAATCGGTCAAGCATGCCGCGCAGCTGGCCGCACCCACCTATGTGTTGCGCGCCGCCAGCGACGATATCGTGCCGCACTCGCACACCAATGAACTGGTCAGCAAGCTCGCTTGCCTGCATCACGACGAAATCATCCCCGATTCCGACCACCTGAACATCCCCTACCTGCCCACCACGCAGCAGAAGATCGCGACCTTCCTGCAGGCGCAATTCGCGCAGGCCGCGTGAAGGTGGCGCGGCAGCAGCGCGCGTCCGGCTTCCGGTATAATCCCGCCCCATGAACGATACTACCCGCCCAGAACTCCCGGACCATCTGTCGATCGACCCGCGCAGCCCGCACCACGTGGCCGCCGTGTTCGAGCATGACATTGGCATCAAATTCAACGACAAGGAACGCTTTGACGTCGAGGAATACTGCATCAGCGAAGGCTGGATCAAGGTCCAGCACGCAACGGCCAAGGACCGCCGCGGCCAGCCGATGCTGATCAAGCTGAAAGGCAAGGTGGAAGCCTTCTACCGCTGAGCTTCCTCCCCGGGCCGGCTGTCGCCGGCCTGTTTCATGGCCAGCAGGCCATGCCCCACCGCCGCGCCGGCCCGCAGCGCCGCCGCAATGAACACCACTTCCGCCAATTCCTGCCGCGTGGCGCCCGCCGCCAGCGCATTTTTCGTGTGCGCGTCGAGCGGCGGCGCGTCAAACGGATTCGCGGCGGCTGCGCAGGCCGATCTGCCGTACGGCCTGCGCCACGCCATCCTCGTTGCGCATGGCTTGCGCGATCGCGCCGGCGCGATCGGTCATGGCGGGCGAATGGCGCAGGCGGCGGATCTGCGACGCCAACGCGGCGGCTGTCACACTGCGCCGCTTAAGCGGCCTGAACGCGACGCCGACACGCTGCAGCTCGCGGCCCCAATGTTCCTGCTCGCTGATGTGGGCCACGACGATCGAAGGCTTGCCCGCCTGGGTCGCCGATTGTGTCGTGCCCGCGCCGCCGTGATGCACGATCGCCAGGCAATGCGGGAAGATTTGCTGGTGCGGCGCCGCCGCGATATACAGCACCTGGTGGTCGGAATGGAAACCGCAAGCCTGCCAATCGTGGCATTGGATGATGGCGCGGCAATCCGCCAGCCGCGCCGCCTCGGTCAGCAGCCGCAGCGCGGCCGACTGCCCCGCCACATCCCTTGGCATCCAGCTGCCGAAGGTCATGAAAACCGGTGCCTCCCCCGCCGCCAGGAAATCCGCCATGGCAGGGGGCAGCGCACCTTCCAGCCCGCAATTGGGACGGTCGAGGAAGCCGCACACCTGGACCGAATTCGGCCAGTCGGGCTGCCGCGCGCAAATCTGCGGGCTGACCGCCACCAGGGCCAGGTAGGGCGAAACCCACACTTCCGAGACGATGTCGCCCATCGGCCGCATGCCCAGTTGGCGGCGCAGCCGGTCCGGATAATGCCGCAGCGTGCGGTTCAGCAAGGTACGCGTCAACCACCACAGCACACGGTTGCCGGGTTTGCCCAATATCGAGAGGCCGGTCGGGTTGACGTGGTCGCTCGGCACGCCGGCATGGCTTAACAGGACGCTGACGTAAGGCTTGCCGGCATGTTCAGCCGCAATCTGCAGCGGATGCATGAAGTAGTGCCCAACCAGCAGGTCCGACTCGGCGCACAGGCGCTGCGCGGCGTCGAACATCGCGTCTTCGGCTGGCGCGAAGGCGTGGCGCAGCAGCGTTGCCATCTGCTTCATGGGGTCGCCGATGCGGTACGTCGCTTCGCTCAGGCGCACCGCCTGTTCGGCACTGAAGGTGTGCGGCGTCAGGGTCGTAATCCTGGCGCCGGCAGCGGACCTGATACCGTTGTAAGTATCCGCTTCGAGACTGGTGATCACCAGATGGGCGTCATGGCCATCGCGTTGCAAACCGTCGGCCAGGGCAAGGAAGGGACGGATGTCGCCGTGGCTGCCCCAGGTGAGCATGCCGATTTTCATGGGGCAGGACAGCGGCCCGGCAGCGAGCCGGTGGAGAAGATGGATAAGGTGCGCCACCCCAGCGTCTCGTACAGCGCCCGCCCCTCTTCCGTGGCCACCAGCAGTTCAGGCGCCGATGCGCGCATCCTGGCCTGTCCCAGCGCTGCCATGATCAGGCGGCCGAGGCCACGCCTCCGGTGGCTGGGCGCCGTGACAATGCGGTCGTAAATGAAGGCGTCTTCCGTCTCCGCCGCATACCCGCTGGCGGCCAGATCACCGCCGTCCGCGACGATGCGGACCTGTGTGACCGCGCCGATGCGTTCGACGTCGAGCGTATAGCCCGTTGGGCAGGTGGGCGGCGCAAGCGGGGCCGCCGGCCCGGCCATGAAGTAACCCGGTTCCTCGACCACCCAACCGGCAGGCAGGGCGGCACCCAACACGTCCGGCGCGGCGCAGGCTTTGACCATATGGCCTGGCCGGTCAATCGTGCGCGCCAATGCCGACAGGCTTGGCGCCACTGCCGGATAGACCCAGCGTACGATTTCATCCGCCGTATTGGTGTCGACGCGGTAGCCGCCATGTTCGGCAACGGGCGGCGGCAGGCCGCGTGCAATGGAACGTGCCGCCAGCCAGGCGGCGATGAGGGGCAATGGCTGCGGCGGCGTGTCCGCGGCGCCACCATCCCGTGTAGGCATTTCGATTTTCATTTAAGAAAATCATAACACCATCCTCACGACCGCGCTGGCGTCAGCCCGCCGTTGGCTTGCCGGTGTTGAACGCCAATTGGGCGGCAAACGCGCGCTGGTAGGCGGGACGCGCTTCGCCACGGGCCACGTAGGCGGCAAGATGGGGGAATTCCCTCAGCAGGCCCGATGGTTTGAGCCTGAGCAGCACGGAAATCATCATCAAGTCGCCCGCGCTGAATTCGCCGTCCAGCCATTCAGCGTCCCCGAGCCGTGCGGTGAGCTGGTTCAGCCGATGGCCGATACGGTCCACGATCAGCGGCATGCGCTGCTTGCTCCACGGTTTATCGCCTTCCTGGAACTTGGCGACGGCAAGTTCCAGGATGGGCGGCTCGACCGTGTTGAGTGCGGCGAAGATCCACGTCACCGCACGGGCGCGGGCATTGGCGTCGTCCGGCAACAGACCCGGATAGCGCGAGGCAATATGGAAAACGATCGCACCCGACTCGAACAGCACCAGATCCCCGTCCTGCCAGGTTGGGATCTGGCCGAACGGATGCAAAGCCAAATGCGCCGGCTCCTTCATTGCGGCGAAGGAAACGGGACGCACTGCATAGGGCTGGCCAACTTCCTCCAGCGCCCAGCGCACGCGCGTATCGCGCGCCAAGCCCATGCCGCCGTCCGGCGAGCGTTCGAATGCTGTAATGGTGGGTGTCATCGTGTTCTCCTGTTGGCGGTCCAAGGGCGGATTTGCCGCCCTTCCAGGGATAACGACGAACGAGCGGCGGCGGAATCGACGCCGGCCGCATGCAAAGTGCGTCTAGCGCGACACAGCCTGTTTCCGCAGCTCTTGCAAGGTTGCCTGTGCCTCGTCGCGCCATGGGCCGCCCAGCGCGATGGCAGTCTGGGCCGCGGCGCGTGCCTCGTCGAGTTGGCCCAGTTCGCCCAGCACCACGGCCAGGTTATTGAAGGCGGCGCCGTGGCTCGGATGTGCCGCAGCGGCGCGGCGGAAAGCCTCGGCAGCGGCTTTGCGGTCGCCGCCCGCGTAGGCGCTGTTGCCCAGGCCGAGTTGCAAGGCCAGGGTGTCCGGCCAGCGCTGCAGGGCAGCGCGGTAGGCCAAATGCGAAGACAGCGGTGGCGCCGCCTTTTCATAGGCGATCAGTGCGGGCTGCAGCTCCGCGAGGCTGGCCGAGGCCGGCAATTGGCCGGGCGCCAGCGCCACCATGCCCCAGAAGCCGCTGCGCGACCAGGTGTGTTCGAAAGTGGAAAGCGGCATCATCATGCGCCGGGTGGTGCCGGAACGCAGGATGACTTCGCCGCGGCCGATGTCATAGCCGATGACCACCGCATAGTGCCACTTCGGCGCGATCGGCAAGCTCAGGTTCTGCAGCACCAGCACGGGATGGCCAGCGTCAAGCTCGGCCAGCAGTGCTTCCAGGCGCGGGGCGATGGGCACGCTCAAAGCGCCATGGCGGCGCCCGGCGGCCAGTAATTCGATTTGCAGGCTGCCTTCACGCCCCGGTAGATAGACTTCGTCCACCAAGGCTTCCGGCGGCGTCGCGATCCCCGCCGCGCCCAGCACCATCGCCAGCGCGGCCGGGCCACACTGGTAACGCTCCTGGGCGTGGAAAGGTGTTGCGCTGAGCTCCTGCTGCTGCGGGCCGGCCCGCGGCGCTGCCAACAGCGCCCGGGTCTGGCTCGCGCAGCCTGCCAGCAGCAGGAGCGCGAGCGCCAACGCAAGCAGGCGCTGCGTCATTAGCGCATCGAACGAGTGAAGGGATACACCTTGGTCAAGCCGAGGATGTCCGTCACCAGCAGCACCACGAAGATCAGGACCAGGGCACCGACCACGCCATCACCGCCGGCCGGCAGGGTGTCGACCTGCTGCGCCAGCGCTGCCGCTTCCGCGTCGCTGAGCGCCGCGACGCGGGCTTGCGCCGTTTCCGGGGCGATGCCCTGGCGTTCCAGCGCCGCCTGCACGTCGGCGCGCTGCAATGTGCTGGCCAGGCGGGCACGCGCCTGCGCCCCTACCTCGGCCGCCGCCACCTGTGCGGTACCGATCATGGCCGCCTGGGCATTCTGTTCGAAGCCCACCACGACGAAGGCCGACAGCAGGAAATGGACGAAGAGTTTTTTCATGTTTTTCTCCTAGAATAATGGGCGCAGTCTATCCAAGAAGAAGTTTCTGTGACGCACGATTACCGACAAAGAGTCAAGCGGCCGGGCGATGCGTCTGCAAGATGGGCTGTAAGGCTTGCCACTGCACGGCCTTTTCCGCATAAGGCAACGTATATGCCGGGCTGCTCGATGGCAGCGCCACTATTTGATAGGCCGCGGCGCGTGCCCCCAGGACCTTGATCCCGAGTTTGCCCGCCGTGCCGCCATTGAAGCCGATGGCCTTGATATTTGGATAACGCGCCAGCAAGCCGAGCAAGTCGTTGTCGTCGCGCGCCCGGATATTGCTGTCCAGACTGCCCTGGCGGTGGGCTTCCGCCACCACATCCCACAGGCCGACGCCATGCGCCAGCAGGGTCGCCAGGCGGGCATCATAGGCCATGGCCCGCAAGTCGGCGCCGATCACGGCACCCAGCAGCTCCCAGAACTTGTTTTGCTGGTGCCCGTAGTATTGCTGGAGCACCAGCGACTGCTCGCCCGGCAGACTGCCCAGCAGCAGCAGACGGGTGCGCTCGTCGACCACGGGATCAAAGCATCGTTTACGTTCCATGTGTGCATTTTAACGGCACTTCAGGTGTAGAATCGAACGGTAGTGCTAAACAAATAATCACAGTCCGGAGACCAACCATGTCCGATGAACGCGCCATCGATACCCTGCTGGCCAAGTACAGCGAAAGCCACATGAATCCCGCCAATGAGGCGATCCACTGCGTCTGCGTGCCGCTGATCGTGTTCAGCCTGCTGGGCTTGATCTGGGCCATCCATCCCTGGCTGGCGACGGCCCTGGTCGTCGTTGCCATGGCTTATTACTTCAAGCTGTCGCGCAATTTCGCCTTCGGCATGCTGCTGATGTCGGCGCTGATGCTGACCGTGCTGACAGCCTTGCCGCCAGGCGCGGTGCTGCCGCTGAGTATCGTGATCTTTGTGCTGGCCTGGATCGGCCAGTTCATCGGCCATAAGATCGAAGGCAAGAAACCCTCCTTCTTCGACGACTTGCGCTTCCTGTTGATCGGCCCCTTGTTCGTGCTGGGCGTGCTGTACCGCCGCCTGAACCTGGCCTATTGAAACCTGCCGGCGAACGGCCGGGGACGCCACCGCCCCGGCCCTTGGCGGCCGCCTGCGCTGCATCGAAGAAACACTTATACTGGCGGGATGCCTTCTCCACTACTCTTCATTGTCGCCTGCCTGATCTGGGGTTCCACCTTCTGGGCCATCACCTTGCAGCTGGGCGATATCGCTCCCACCGTTTCCATCGTCTACCGTTTCGCCCTGGCCTCGAGCGTGCTGTTTGCCTGGTGCCTGGCGCGCGGCGACAAATTGCGCCTGCCGTGGGCGGCGCAGCGCTGGACCATCCTGCAGGGCTGCTGCAGTTTTGGCCTCAGCTATATTGGCACCTATTTCGCCGAGCAGCATGTGGTGTCGGCCCTGGTGGCGGTGCTGTTCGCGCTGATGGTGTTCTGGAACCCGATCCTGAGCCGGATCGCTTTCGGCACGCCCTTGACCCTGCGCACCTGGGCGGCGGGCGCCGTCGCGGTGGGCGGCGTGGTCATGCTGTTCTACCACGCCATCAGCGAATCGCTGCGCGACATGCTGGCCGGCGGCGAAGGGCATTTGCTGCTCGGCCTCGGCCTGGCGCTGGGCGCGACCATTGCGAGCGCGGTCGGCAACACGCTGGTGGTCAAGGTCCGCCAGCACGAATCGAATGTGCTGTTGACCATGGCCTGGGGCATGTTATGGGGCACCTTGCTGGTAGCCCTGCTGGCGGTGCTGCGTGGGGACCCGTTCGTGATGCCGTCGACCGCGCGTTACTGGGGCGGCTTGCTGTACCTGTCGCTGTGCGGCTCGGTGATTGCGTTCGCCTGCTTCTTTACGCTGATCGACCGCATCGGCACCCAGAAGGCGGTGTACATCGGCGTGGTGACGCCGGTGATTTCCGTGTTGATGAGCATCTGGCTCGAGCATTACCGGCCGGGCTGGATGGAAATCGCGGGCATGGCGGTGTGCATCGCCAGCGTGGCCTGGGCCCTCAAGGCGCCATCGGCGCCGGCCCGCAGCACTCCTGTTGAACTTAACCCTTTGAAGAAAGCTTCATGAGCAATTTGCATATCCGCCCTGCCCGTCCGGACGACGTGGCATCCATCCTGGCCATGATCCGTGAACTGGCCGTTTTCGAGAAGCTGGAACATTTGATGGTGGCCGACGAAGCCATGCTGCACGAGGAACTGTTTGGCGCCAAGCCGGGCATCGAGGGTATCGTGGGGGAAGAGTCCGGCGAAGTGGTGACCTACGCGCTGTTCTTCCACAATTTCTCCACCTTCCTGTGCAAGAAGGGCCTGTACCTGGAAGACTTGTACGTGAAGCAGAACCGCCGCGGCGCTGGCTATGGCAAGCAAATGCTGGTGGCGCTGGCCAGGATTGCCGTTGAGCGCCAGTGCGGCCGTTTCGAATGGTCGGTCCTGGACTGGAACGTCAATGCGATCAAGTTCTATGAACAGATGGGGGCCGATGTGCTGCCGGATTGGCGTGTGTGCCGCGTGAC
>CBFGQI010000163.1:0-10707 GCA_965650885.1 uncultured Oxalobacteraceae bacterium | reverse complement strand
TCCTTTCCTTACCAGGGCCAGGGGATGTTCCGGCCGATGTTGTTGGCGAGGGCGCGCTCGTACAGCATGCGCACCGTGGTGAGGTCTTGCAGGGCGATGCCCGTCATATCGAAAATCGTGATGTCGCCGGAGGCGCGCGCCGCCGGCGCGGCCAGTTCGCCCAGCTCGGCCGCCGGCAGCTCGTGCGCCCATTGCAGTTCGCCGATCCGGCGTGCTTGCGGCAGGTCGTCAGCCCATATACGGGCGCGCTCCAGCAAACCCGGTGGCAGTTCGCGCTTGCCTTGCGTGTCGGCCCCGACTGCATTGATGTGCGTGCCGGCGCTCACCGCATCCGCGCTGAACAGCAGGCTGCGGCCCGGCGTGGCGGTGATGATCACGTGCGAGGCGGCGACGGCCGTGTCGGCGGCCGCTGTGCGCGCGCCGCCGGCCGGGCGCACGTCGCAGCGCCCGGCGAACAGTGCTTCGAACGCAGGGTCTTGCCTTCCGTCGGACGTCACGTAGCGCACGCGCTTGAGCGAGGGCAGGGCGCGCAGGGCGTAGTCGACATGGCCGCGCGCCTGGACGCCGGTGCCGAACACACACAGTTGTTCGCTGTCGGTGCGCGCCAGCAGTTCCAGGCCGAGCGCACCGGCAGCGGCGGTGCGTGCGGTAGTGACGGCATTGCCGTCGGCCAGGCAGAGCGGCCGGCCGGTGCGCGGGTCGAGCAGCATGACGGTGGCTTGATGCGCTTCACCGCCAGCCTCGCGGTTGGCCGGCCAGAAGCCTGCCGCCTTGAAGCCAAGCAGTTCCTGCGATGGCACGTCGCCCGATTTGATGCCGAATAGCGCGCTGCCCGGCAGCTCTTCCCGCACCAGCGGAAAGACGCGGGCCGCGCGCGCGGCGTGCAGCGCAAAGGCTTCGCGCACCGCGGCGCACACCTCGTCCGGGCTAAGCAGGGCGGCGACGGCGTCGCGGTCGAGCAGCAGCAGGCAGGCGTCGTTATTTCGCATAGTTGTAGACCGTGGCGCGCGACACGCCGAGGTGGGCGGCAATGGTTTCCATCGAGCGTCGCATCTCCAGCAAACCCGCGTCGCCCAGTTCGCGCATCAGGGCGCGGCGGTCGTCCGCCTTCAGCGCGCGCGGCGTGGTCGAGAGACGCGCCGCGAACTGTTCGATATGGGCGCGGATCGCTTCGGCGCCGGCCGCCGGCGCCAGCGATTCCGCCACCGCGGCGGCCGGATCGACGTTGCCGAACTGCCCCAGCATGGCCTGCAGGCTGCGGAACAGGTTCAAGTCCACATTCAGGCACAGCGCGGCGATGTAATGGCCGTTGCCGTCCTTGATGCCGACCGACGTGCTTTTTGCCGGGCGGCCATCGGGGAAGGTGTTGGGGTAGTTGGCCAGCACTTGCGGGAAGGCGGGATCGGCGATGCGCGCCAGCCCGAGCTCTGTCGCCGGGTCGCCCACTGCGCGGCCCGACAGGTTGTTATGGATGGCCAGTACGGCATGGCCGGGGTCGAGCAAATCGTGCAGCACCACTTCAGTGAAAGGCGCAAGGGTGCGGCCAAGCCCTTCCGCCACGTGCTTCATCTGGTCCAGCAGATGCTGCTGCTCTGAGGTTCGTTTCGTCATTGAGACAGATTATCTCGTATTGGACGAAATGTAAACCCGCGCTTGCTCAAGTTCCGAACACCAGGGAGCGGTGGACAGCAACCCCGGCAAAGGATCCGGCTGCCGCAGCCATCACGGAATTCCCAAAGGGGGCGGCTGCGTCACCGGCTGCAAATACGCCGGGCACCGTGGTCTGTTTGAGCTCGTCAACGTGAATCAACGGCCCCATCGGGCCTTCGTCGATCTGGCAGCCCAGCTCCCTGGCGATCGGTGTTGCGATGGACGTGCGCGGCCCGACGAACAAGCCTGCCAGCTCAAGTACGCGACCGTCCGCAAGCCTTACGCCAGTCAGCGCTGGCGCATCGCCCATGACTTCGGCAATTGCCGTCTGCTCGACCACGATGCCTTTGGCAGCGAAATGTGCGGCATGCTCAGCCGCTGGCGGCTTTCCAAAGTAGGTGACCCCACCCCAGTCACTCACCAGGATCGCCTGATGCGCCGACATTTCTCCTGTCTCCAGCACCCCGAGCGGCCCCGTTGCGAGCTCATAGCCGTGGCAGTAGGGGCAATGGACCACCGTGTGCCCCCAGCGCTCGCGCAAGCCTGGGAGGGGAGGCAGTTCGTCCCTGATGCCGCTTGCCAGGATAATCCGTGCTGCCCGTTCTATCGTGCCGTTTCCGATCACGACCTCAAACCCCGCGTCCAGCCTCCTTGCGCCAATCGCCAGTTCGTCGAGCAGGTGGACAGTCGGATATCTGGCCAATTGCGCGTGCGCCTCTGCGCGCAGGGCGCCTGGTGCTTTCCCATCGTGCCCGTAGAAACCGTGGGCGGCCTCGGCGTTACGGTTGCGCCCATTGCCGCCGTCCAGCAGCAAAACCCGGCGGCGGGCCCTGGCCAGCTGCAGCGCTGCCGAGGTGCCGGCAAAGCCACCCCCAATAATGATTGCATCATACATTCTGTCACCTCACTCAGGATACTTTTGAAGTTACATGATAGGTGACAAACCACTCTCATGCAACTTATACTGTTACAATGAGAGCCGACCACCGCCTGTCCCGCATGCTGCACGTGCTGCTCCACATGGAGCAGTCGAATGAACCGGTAACATCCGAGGTCATCGCCAGGATGTTGCAAACCAATCCCGTCGTTGTCCGAAGGACAATGGCCGGCTTACGCGACCATGGGTATGTGGAATCAAGCAAGGGACATGGCGGCGGATGGACCTTGGCCAAGCCGCTGGACCGGATTACCTTGCTGGATATTTACCAGGCACTGGAAGCCCCGGCAGTTTTCACCTTGGGCTGGGCCGAAGACCATGACCATTGCCTGATCGAACGGGCAGTTAACGAGCAGCTGGCGCAATCCTTACAGGAGGCCGAGGCGCTCCTGCTGGCACGCTTCGGCGAAGTCACACTGCGCAGCATCCTTGAGAAGGTGAACCAGCGCGGCCCTTTCACGCCGGCACTGTAGATGAAAAAAAGCCCCGGACTATGCCGGGGCTCGGGAAGGACACCCGCTGAGAGGAAACCACGGATGCCGAGGAGACCTTTGTACAGCGATGCTTCGTGCAACCGGCCGCTGGGGCCGGTGCGGGTAAATTACTGCTTCTTGGCGGAAGTGGCAGCGGAGGTGAACTGGTTCACAGCTGCATTCACATTGGCTTCGAAGGTTTCTGCAGCAGCCTTGGCGCTCTTGGTGAACTGCTCGTAACCAGCGTTGGCGTTGTTCAGGGCGGACTTGAACAGGGCCACGGCGCTTTCGCTGCCGGCTGGGGCGTTCTTGCTCACTTCGTCAACCAGGGAAATCACCTTGCGGTTGGTCTCGGCGATCTGGACTTCGGCGGCCTTGCTGAATTCAGCGCCGGCGCCGGAGGCGATCGAAGCCAGGTGACGGCCGTAAGCAATGGCTTTCTCGGCAACTGGCTGGGCCTGGGCAGCGGTCAGCGTGAAGAATTCTTGCGGGTCCTTGGCAGCCAGCAGCTGCTTGGTGGCGACCGACGATTCTTCCAGCGATGCCTTGGCTGCGGTGATGTTCAGGTCGACGAACTTCTCAACGCCTTCGAAGGCTTTATTGGTCAGCGAAGAAAAGAGTGCAAATTGGCTTTCGAAGTTGGCCTTGGTGGCATTGGAAAACTGCTCAGGAATCGCAAACATTGGACTCTCCAAATAAGTGAATTAGTCGTTGGAACTTGCTGCTTCTACAACAGAAAACAACATATTGTGCAACGCAACAAATGTGATTATCCGGGTTCAGGAATCAAAGTCAAGCGCTTTTTGTGCGTTGCACAAAGTAAGCAACTGCCCGTGGTTGAGGGCTTTCCTGTTGGAGGTTGCGGAATTATTGCTGCCAAGCAGGGGAAGTTCACGCAGTGCTAGAATGCTACGGATGCGCTCCCTTTTTTCCCCCATCCCGCTCTTCTTCGTTTTCCTGTGGAGCACGGGCTTTATCGTGGCCCGCTACGGCTTGCCGTATGCGCCGCCGCTGACCTTCCTCCTGCTGCGCTTCCTGGGCGTGCTGGCCATCCTGGCGCCGGCTGTGCTGCTGTTGCGTGCCCCATGGCCGAAAGGGAAGGTGGGGCATGTCGCCATCGCCGGCTTGCTGCTGCAAGCGGGCTACCTGAGCGGCGTCTGGTGCGCCATCAAACTCGGCATGCCGGCCGGCTTGTCGGCCCTGATCGTCGGCATGCAGCCGATCCTGACAGCCCTGGCCGCGCCGCTGATCGGTGAGCGCGTACGGCCGCGCCAATGGCTGGGGCTGGTATTTGGCCTCGCTGGGGTAGCCCTGGTCGTTTATGCGAAGATCACGCTGGTTGGCCTCAGTTGGCAGGCGATCGCGTTGGCAGTGTTCGCGCTGCTCTCGATCACCGCCGGCACGCTCTATCAGAAACGCTTCTGCCCGCAGTTTGATTTGCGTACCGGCACCGTCATCCAGTTTGCCGCTTCGTTCGTGCTGGTGCTGCCTTTCGCCTGGGTGCTGGAAGATATGGGATCGGTGCAATGGACGCCGCAATTCTTCGGGGCCTGGGCCTGGTCTGTGCTCGCCCTGTCCATCGGTGCGATCTTCCTCCTGTTTGCCCTGATCCGTCGCAGCGACGCGACCCAGGTCACAAGCCTGCTTTACCTGACGCCGCCGACCACGGCCTTGATGGCATGGGCCATGTTCGGCGAAGTGCTGAACTGGATGGGCATTGCCGGCATGGCCCTGGCAGTGATTGGAGTACTATTTGTAGTTAAGCAACCGAAATAGGCCCCATATGATCCGCTCCCCAGAACAAGTGGCCGTCGACGCGGCCATCACCTCGCGCCGCTCGATCCGCGCCTTCCTGCCGACCCCGGTGCCGCGCGAAGACATCGAAGCGGTGCTGGAAGTTGCTTCGCGCGCGCCGTCGGGCACCAACACCCAGCCCTGGAAAGTCTACGTACTGACCGGCGCCATGAAGGAAGCCTTGTCCGCCAAGATCCTGGCCGCCTATGCCGACCCGGAGCAAAACCAGCTGCACACCGAGGAATACGCTTACTATCCGCGCGAGTGGGTTTCGCCCTACATCGACCGCCGCCGCAAGGTGGGCTGGGACCTGTATGCGCTGCTGGGCCTGACCCGCGAGAACAAGGCCGGCATGGCGGCACAGCATGGCCGCAATTTCGCCTTCTTCGATGCGCCGGTTGGCATGATCTTCACCATCGACCGCATCATGGAGCAGGGTTCCTGGCTCGATTACGGGATGTTCTTGCAGAACATCATGGTCGCGGCGCGCGGCCGCGGCCTCGATACCTGTCCGCAGGCCGCCTTCACCCAGTACCACCGCATCATCAGCGAAGTGCTGGGCCTGCCAGCCAGTGAAACTGTTGTATGCGGGATGTCGCTTGGTTTCGCGGATCATGGCAAAATTGAAAACACGCTGGTCACTGAGCGTGAACCGATTGCCAGATTTGTTAAATTTATGGAGTGAACAAGCTTCCGTTGCAGCTGCACGTCACTATGGAAAATGTGTATTGTACGGCTGAAAACATTGGTGCAGAAAAGTCTGATTTCACTTGCGCAGGAATCTGATTTTGCTACACTGCAACTGGCGATTTTGCTGCTTCACACCGGGGAATGACGAATGAACAAACTTGCTGTCAGCCTGCTTGCATCCTTGCTTTGCGCATCGGTTTCCATTGGTTCTGCGCAGGCGGCCGTCAAGAAAGCTGGCACCCGCTATGCCGCCCCGGCGTCCAAGGCGCAAGTGGTCAAGCGCACGGTCAAGGTGCGCGGCAAGAGCAAGGTGGTGTACGCACGCGTCACCAAGGCCAATTACGTCGGCCGTCCGACGGTGGGCGACCTGGCCGGCCTGAACCTGGTGCGCGATCCCCTCGACCTGAAATCCAATGTGGCCCTGGTGGTGGACCAGGCCAATTCCGAAGTCCTGTTCGAAAAGAATGCCGGTGTGGCGCTGCCGATCGCATCGATCACCAAGATGATGACCAGCCTGGTGGTGGTGGAAGCCGGCCAGGACCTGGATGAAGTGCTGGCCGTCACCGATGAAGATGTCGACCGCGAAAAATTCAGTTCCTCGCGCCTGAAGGTGGGCGACCGCCTGACGCGCCGCGACATGCTGCACATTGCCCTGATGAGTTCGGAAAACCGCGCCGCGTCGGCGCTGGGCCGCAACTATCCGGGCGGCTTGCCGGCCTTCGTGTCGGCGATGAATGCCAAAGCCCAGTCCCTGGGCATGACCGACAGCCAGTTCGTCGATTCGAGCGGCTTGTCGAAGATGAATGTGGCGAGTGCCCGCGACCTGGCCAAGCTGGTCCAGGCCGCCTATGAACACCCGATCCTGCGCGAATTCTCCACCGATCCGAAAGCCCTGGTGGAAACCAGCGGACGCCCGCGCTGGTTCGGCACCACCAACCGCCTGGTGGCGCCCAACTCGGGCTGGGAAATCGGCTTGCAGAAGACTGGCTTCATCAACGAAGCCGGCCGTTGCCTGATCATGCAAGCCATGGTCGAGGGCCGCGCCGTGATCATGGTGCTGCTCGATGCCAAGGGCAGCGCCGCGCGCATCGCCGATGCCACCCGCATGAAAAACTGGCTGGCAGCCCTGAAGCCGACCTTCGGCGACAACGTCAGCGGCGCCAGCGCTGGCGCCCAGGCTTATTCCGGGATGTAACCCAGGGTGGCGGAAATCTGGTTGGCAGTGTTGACCAGGTCTTCCAGCCACTCTTCCTGCAGCCGGTCGGCCGGCGCGGAAATCGACAAGCCTGCCACCAGTTTGCCGGAATCGTCGCGGATGCCGGCCGCCATGCAGCGCACCCCCAATTCCAGTTCCTCATTGTCGCGCGCATAGCCGCGCGCGCGCACCAGGCTCAGCTCGCGTTCCAAGCGCGGCAGGTCGGTGATGGAATTCTTGTTGTGGCCCGCCAGCCCGGTGCGGGTGGCATAGGCGCGGATCGCCTTCGGTTCATCCACCGACAGGAACAGCTTGCCGGTCGAGGTAAGGTGCAGCGGGCCGCGGCCGCCGATGGCGCGCACCACCTGCATGCCGGAGCGCTCGGAAAAGGCGCGGTCGATGTAGACGATCTCGTCGCCCTGGCGCACCGACAGGTTGATGGTCTGTTGCGTCTTCTTGTGCAATGCGCGCATGAAGTCCAGCGCGGCTTCGCGCACGGACAGGCGGCTTTTCACCACATTCCCCAGTTCCAGCAAACGCATGCCGAGGCGGTAAGTGCCGGGTTCGACCCGGTCGACAAAGCGCGTCAGGACCAGGTCGTTGAGGATGCGGTGCGCGGTGGAGGGGTGCAAGCCCGACACTTTGGACAATTCCTTCAGGCTGACCGGATCGGGATATTTCGCCAGCGCGTCCAACAGGGCCGTCATACGGTCGATCACCTGAATCGTCGTCTTCGATTCCGGCGAGGGCAGGATTTCACTTTTCATCATGCGGTTTGTGCAGTGCGGTATCAGCAGACTTATTTATACCATGATGTGAAAAAAATGGGAATTCTGTCGCTATAATCCGCCCCATGGAACCAACTAGCGAATTCAAAAGCAAGAGCGGCCTGAAGCGCATTTTTTCAGCCTTTTTCTATTCGATCGATGGCTTGAAGACCGCCATCCGCTCCGAGCACGCGTTCCGCCAGGAGCTGGCAGTGTTCGTGGCGGGCAGTATTGCGGCGCTGCTGCTGCCGGTGTCAGCCTTCCAGAAACTGGTGTTGATCGGCAGCATGGTGATCGTGCTGATCGTCGAGCTCATCAATTCCGCCATCGAGGCTGTGGTGGACCGCGTTTCGCTGGAACGCCACCCCCTGTCCAAGAATGCCAAGGACTTCGGTAGCGCTGCCGTCCTGCTGGCTTGCCTGCTGTCGGGCGCGACCTGGGTGGTCGTCCTGTTCAATCGCTTCTACTAATTACTTTCCTGTATAACGAATAGCGAAAGTATTCGTTCTTATTTATATAAGCGAGGGTTAATCTGGCTGCTCCAAACACAAAGGGGAACCCAGATGCTGACCAAAAAACTGATCGCCGCCGCCTTGCTTGCCGGCGCTGCCGCGGCCCAGGCTGCCGATGTAAGCCTGCTCAACGTCTCTTACGATCCGACCCGCGAGCTGTACCAGGATGTCAACCAAGCCTTCGCCAAGGAGTGGAAGGCCAAGACCGGCGACAACGTCAAGATCAAGCAATCGCACGGCGGCTCCGGCAAGCAGGCGCGGGCCGTGATCGACGGCCTGGAAGCCGACGTGGTGACCCTGGCCCTGGCTTACGACATCGACGCCATCGCCGAACGCGGCCTGGTAGCCAAGGATTGGCAGAAGCGCCTCGGCCATAACGCCGCCCCTTACAGCTCCACCATCGTGTTCCTGGTGCGCAAGGGCAACCCTAAGGGCATCAAGGATTGGAACGACCTGGTCAAGCCGGGCGTGGCGGTCATCACCCCGAATCCGAAAACTTCCGGCGGCGCCCGCTGGAACCACCTGGCCGCTTACGGCTACGCACTGCGCCAGCCGGGCGGCAGCGATGCCACGGCGCGCGAATACCTGAAGAAGCTGTACAGGAACGTGCCCGTGCTCGATTCCGGCGCCCGCGGTGCCACCACCACCTTCGTCGAGCGCGGCATTGGCGACGTGCTGATCGCATGGGAAAACGAAGCGCTGCTGGCGATCAAGGAGCTCGGCCCGGAAAAGGTGGAAATCGTGGCGCCGTCCTCTTCGATCCTGGCCGAACCGCCGGTCGCCGTGGTCGACAAGGTGGTCGACAAGCGCGGCACGCGCAAGGTGGCCGAGGCTTACCTGCAATTCCTCTACACCGACCAGGCGCAAGCCATCATCGCCAAGAACTATTACCGTCCCGGCGTGGAAAAGGAAGCCAGGAAGTTCGCTTCGCAGTTCCCCAACGTGAAGCTGTTCAAGATCACCGACGTGGCCGGCGACTGGACCACCGCGCAGAAGACGCATTTCGCCGACGGCGGGGTGTTCGACCAGATTTACCAGCCGGGCGCCAAGGTCGCCGGCCAATAACAGCGAGGGAGGGCGGTATGGCGATCCACCATTTGAACGAATTCCGCGTGCTGGTCGCGCCCGGCCTGCACAACAGCGGCCCGGAGCACTGGCAGTCGCGCTGGCAGCGTCTTTACCCGCGCTTCGAGCGGGTAGAGCAGGAGCGCTGGAGCGACCCGGTGCTGCTGCGCTGGGCCGACCGCCTGGATGAAGTACTGGATGAGGACCGCCGTCCGACCCTGATCGTTGCGCACAGTTTCGGCTGCCTCACCACCGCATTAAGCCTGTCCCGTGCAACCTCCCCCCACGTGGCGGGTGTGCTGCTGGTGGGGCCTGCCGATCCCGACAAGTTCCAGGTCAGCGCCTTGCTGCCGCACGGCGAACTGCCTTGCCCATCCATCCTGGTGGCCAGCGCCAACGACCCGTGGATGACGGCGCACAGCGCCGCAACCTGGGCGCGGCGCTGGGGCAGCGACTTCGTCAACGCCGGTGCTTTGGGCCACATCAACGCCGAATCGGGCCTGGGCGACTGGCGCTTTGGCCAGCGCCTGCTGCAAGTGCTGGCGCGGCGCGCCCTGAACGAGCGCGCAGTCGGGCCAAGCGGGCTGCACTGGCGTGCACCCGCCCCGGCCCGCAGCGTTGGCGAGCGCTCAGTGCAAGTGTTCTGAGATGCGCCCTTCGGGGCGCTTTTTTTCTTTGAGCATTTCGCGCAGCGCCGCGATGTCATTGCGCGCGCAAACGATGCATTGGGGATTGTTCTTGCCGCCGGGCGGCGCGAACTCGACGGCGGCCAGGATGCTGGCCTGGATCGAGGCCAGCTTGTCGAACGCTGCCAGGGGTAAGCCCGCATCTTCGAAATCGGCCATCAGCAGCTTGGCGGTGGTATAGACGGTCGCCTTTTCGAACTTGGTGTAGGCCTGCAAGGCCATTTCCGTCAAGTCGCACAGGCGGTCGGTCAGCAACAGAGCATCAGTCATCACACTTCCTCCCTTGAATCGCTTGCAAACAATGTAGCACTTCAAGGGACGCCCAGCCAGTGGCTTTTGCGCAAGATTTATGACGCAATGCAGCAGGGTACTGTATTTCCGATAGGAAATCACGCGAAAAGCGCAATATTGTTCGTCAATACAACACTTGCACCAAAATGATGCGATAGAAATGAATTATTCCTTTGTGTGCCAAATCGTGCGCGTTAATATTTCCCCACTAACAACACTAGAGAGAGTAGATTTACCGATGAAACGCACCCTGATTGCCAGCGCCGTGATGCTGGCCCTGTCCCCGGCCTTTGCCCAGACCGCCAACCAGGCGGGTTCCGATGAGCAACAAACTGTTGTGGTGCTGGGTTCCCGTGCGACTGCCAAGACCGCCCTCGATACCGCCGCGCCGGTTGGCCTGATCAATTCGAAAGACTTGCAGACCGCCGGCCCGCTCGAGCTGGGCAAGCTGCTGCAAACCCTGGACCCATCCTTCAACTTTTCCACCACCTTCATCAGCGACGGCACCGACATCATCCGTCCAGCCACCCTGCGCTCGCTCGGCCCCGACCAGCTGCTGGTGCTGGTGAACGGCAAGCGCCGCCACCAGCAAGCGCTGGTGAACGTGCAGCAAACCATCGGCCGCGGCTCGGCCGGTACCGACATCA
>CBFGQI010000162.1:0-10731 GCA_965650885.1 uncultured Oxalobacteraceae bacterium | reverse complement strand
CCGTGCACGGCCTGTTCATCGCCATCGGCCACAAGCCGAACACCGGCATCTTCGAAGGCCAGCTGGAAATGAAGGACGGCTATATCAAGACCCGCACCGGCACCGAAGGCATGGCCACCGCCACCTCGATCCCGGGCGTGTTCGCCGCCGGCGACGTGCAGGACCACGTCTACCGCCAGGCCATCACTTCCGCCGGCACCGGCTGCATGGCCGCGCTGGACGCCCAGCGCTACCTGGAAGCCCAGGAGTAAGCAATATGAAGTCGTTCGCCGACCTGAAGGGTCTCAGCAAGCAGCTCAGGGAGCAGGAAGAGCAGCGTGCTGCCGCCGAGAAGGAACGCCTGCAGCGCGAAAAGGCGGCTGCGGCCGCGGCGAACGTGTTCCAATCCTCGATGGCCGGCGTGCAGAAGATGAAGCCATCGGACCGCTACGTGCCGCCGCCCGCCAAGGGCCCGGCCGGGGCGGCGCGCGACCCGGCCGCCTCCGGCCCGCGCAAACCGCTGACCGCCGACGAACAGGCGGCCGACGATGCCGCCGTGCTGCGCGAATCCATGCTGTCGGATATGTTCGACGTCGACCACTACATGGAAGAGGATCCTGCGCTGAACTACAGCGCGCCCGGTATCGGCCCGGACGTGATGAAGAAGATGCGCAAGGGCCACTGGCCGGTGCAGGACGAACTGGACCTGCACGGCATGCGCCGCGACGAGGCACGCCAGGCGGTGGACGATTTCCTGCTCAAGGCCAAGCGCCGCAATTACCGCTGCGTGTGCGTGATCTACGGCCGCGGCTACGGCTCGCCCAAGGGCGAACCGGTCCTGAAGTCCATGGTGCATTCCTGGCTGGTGCAGACCGACGGCGTGATCGCCTTCTGCCAGGCCCACGCCGAAGAAGGCGGCGAAGGCGCCCTGATGGTCCTGTTGCGCGCGGCCCTGGCGCCGCAGCGCTGAGCCGCCGCGCCGGTTGCCGCCCCGCCGGCGGCGGCGCCGCATTGCTTGCAGGTTATGCTGGCAGGATGCTAATCTGCGGCTCATGAAAATTGTCCCCGCCGTTTCCCTGATTACCGTCATTGAGGTCGTTGCGATCCTGGTGGGGGCGTTTTCCGGCTTTATCGAAGCGCGCCGCAAGCGCATGGACATCGTCGGCGTGTTCATCGTCGCCTTTATCACGGCATTCGGCGGCGGCACCGTGCGCGACATCCTGCTCGACAAGCGCCCGCTGTTCTGGGTGGCCCACCAGGAGTACACGATCCTGCTGTTCGTGGTGGCTTTGGTGGCGGCCCCTTTCGTCAGGCAGATCCGGCACATCGTCTCCGAGCGGCTGATCGTGATTGCCGACGCCGTCGGCCTTGGCCTGTTCGCCGTGGCCAGCGTGGCGCAGGCGCTGGCGGCCGATATGCCGATTTTCGTCGCCGTGATGATGGGCGTGATCACCGGTATCTTCGGCGGCGTGCTGCGCGACATCGTCTGCAACGAAGTGCCGATGGTGTTCCGCGACGGCAAACCGTACGCGATCTGCGCCTTCTTCGGCTGCTGGTTCTACATCGCCCTGCAATACACCGCCGTCTCGGATGATGTGGCGCTGTGGTCCAGCGCCGCGTTGATTACCGCCATGCGCCTGCTGGCCTGGCGCTTCGACCTCAAAATCGGCCGGCCCTGATTGACCGGTCATGCCTGTCTTCGATGTTGCCACTTCCACCACCCTGATCGGGATCCTGTCGCTCCTGATCGCCAGCACTTTCCGCGGCCTGCACGAGCACACGCTGGGCACCTCGGCCGGCGGGCAGTGGGCCTTGTCGGCCTTCTTCGGCGGCTGCGCCGCCCTGCTCACCGCCTTCGGCAGCGGCCTGCCCGCCTTCATGACGACCGTCGCCGACAATATGCTGACCATCGTCAGCCTGGTCTTCATCCACCGCGGCGCCGCCTTGTTTGTCGGCCAGCGCCCGGCCGACCGCGGCTACCTGGCCTGCATTGCCGCCGCCGCGGCCGGATTCATCGTGCTGTCGTACCTGCTGCCCAGCGTCGAGCGCCGCATCGGCCTGGTGTGCATTTTCCGCGCCGGCTTCTACCTCGCCACGCTGGTCCTGCTGCACCGCCCCGGACTGCCGGCCGGCACGCGCCACCTGCGCATCATCCTCGCCATTGCCGCGACCTGGAACCTGGCGCGGCTGGCGGTCTTGGCGCAAACCGATGGCCAGATCGGCACCTTCCTGGCCGGCGGTCCATCCTTTGCCGTGATGGTGGCCATCGGCGGCATCCTGCAAATCCTGATCAATGCTTTCCAGTTCCGGCTGGAGAGCGAACGTACGCGCGACGAGTTGCTGCAGCATGCCGGCCGCCTGCAAGCCAAACGCGACGCCTTGCAGGCCACGGTCACCGAGCGCACGGCCGAATTGACCCAGCTGGCGACCACCGACAGCCTGACCGGCCTGGCCAACCGCCGCCACTTCATGGACCAGGGCTGGCGAGAAATCGAACGGGCCCGCCGCTACCGCCAGCCGCTCGCGCTGATGCTGATCGATATCGACCACTTCAAGGAAATCAACGACCGCCACGGCCATCCGACCGGCGATGAGGTGCTGCGCCTGGTGGCGCGGGCCTGCCAGTCCGCCGCCCGCAACGCCGACCTCGCCGGCCGCATTGGCGGCGAAGAGTTTGCCCTGCTGATGCCCGAAACCAGCCTGGTCGCGGCCCAGCTGGCCGCCGAACGCATACGCCGCGCCGTGGCTGCCGTGGATGGCGCCGCAGCCGGCATTGCCCGCCCGGTCACCGCCAGCGTCGGCCTGGCCGTGCTGGAGGAAGACGACGCCACGCTGGAACGCCTGATGGCGCGGGCCGACAGGGCACTCTACCAGGCCAAGCAATTCGGCCGCAACCGGGTCATGTTCGCATGAGCGCCCTGCACCTGGGCACGGTCGCCTTCACCCTCGGCATCGCCTGCCTGGCGGTGGGCGGCGCCTTCTACGGCCTGGGCGCCGTGCGCGGCGTGAAATCGGCCGGCAGCGACTGGAGCGTCGCCGCCATCTGCCAGGGCGCCGCCCTGCTGCTGGTGGGCCTGCGTTCGCCGCAGCCGGAAACCATCGCCATCTTCGCGGCCGAAGTGCTGTTGGCGGCCAATGCGCTGCTGCTCTTGCGCGGCGCATTGCGCTACAGCGGCAACGACCGCGCGCCGGGCCCGCTCCCCACCGCCGGCCTGCTGGCGATACTCGCGGCGCCGATCGCCTGGTTCGCGCTGGCGCAGCCGGACGACACGGCGCGCAACCTGCTGGCCGCCCATCTGCGCGCGCCACTGGTGGGCGCCGCAGCGCTCATCCTTTGGCGTCACGCGCCGCGCCCCGGCCGCACCATCCTGGCCGTCTTGTTCGCGATTGATGCCCTCTGGCAGGCCGTGCACGCCTTTGCGCCGATGGAAGGTGCGCTGTCGGCGATGGAACTGCTGCTGCGCGGCGCCCTGGCCATCCTCGTCATCGCCACCCAGTTCCGTACCGAGAGCGACAACGCACGCGCCGCCCTGCGCCGCTGGGCGGAAGAGCTGGAAGCGGAAAGCCGGCAGCTGGAACACACCGTCGAAGAGCGCAACCAGGAACTGCGTGAAAAGGCGGCCACCGACTTCCTCACCGGGCTGCCCAACCGGCGCCAGTTCCTGGCGCGCGCCGAACAGGAAATCGCCCGCGCCAGGCGCTACGGCCACGCCCTGTCGCTGCTGATGATCGACATCGACCACTTCAAATCGATCAATGACGGTTTCGGCCACCCGGCGGGAGATCGCGCCATCATCGCCGTCGGCCGCCACTGCGCCGACGCATGCCGCTCCAGCGACCTGGCAGGCCGGCTGGGAGGCGAAGAATTCGCCATGCTGCTGCCGGAAGCGGGCAACGCCGAAGCCCAGGCGGTGGCGGAACGCCTGCGTCTTGGCGTGCGTGCGTTGCAAGTGGAAGAGGAAGGCCGGCCGATTCCGGTCAGGGTGAGTATCGGCGTCGCCAGCCTGGTGCAGGAAGATGCCGGGCCGGACACGCTGCTGGCGCGCGCCGACCGGGCCTTGTACGCGGCCAAGAACGCCGGCCGCGATTGCGTTCGCTGCGCCTGAATCAGACCGCGTCCGCACCGGTCTCGCCGGTACGGATGCGGATGACCTGCTCCACGTTCTGCACGAAGATCTTGCCGTCGCCGATCTTGCCGGTGCGGGCAGCCTTGATGATTGCATCGACGGCGCTGTCGACCACGCTGTCGTCCACCACCACCTCCACTTTCACCTTCGGCAGGAAATCGACCACGTATTCCGCGCCGCGATACAGCTCGGTGTGGCCCTTCTGGCGGCCGAAGCCTTTCACCTCGGTCACGGTCAGGCCGGTCACGTTCACTTCGGCCAGCGATTCGCGCACTTCGTCCAGTTTGAATGGCTTGATGATGGCGGTAATTTGCTTCATTGCGTTCTCCTTATAGTAATCAGGCGTCGGGCACGGTCTTCAGGTTTTCCAGCCAGGCTGCGGCCTCCGAGTCGCTCGGCGCGCGCCAGTCGCCGCGCGGCGAGAGCGAACCGCCCGAACCGACTTTCGGCGCGTTCGGCACGCAGCTGCGCTTGAATTGGGAAGTCTGGAAGAAGCGCTTCAGGAAAATGCCCAGGTTATGTTTGATGTCCTTCAGCGCGTACTGGTTGCGCACCACGTGCTCGTCTTCCGGCCACAAGCCGACGTCGCGGTCGCGCCAGGCGTGGTGCGCCAGGAAGGCCACTTTTGCCGGCGCGAAGCCGAAACGCAGCGTGTAATACAGGTTGAAGTCCTGCAGCTCGTAAGGGCCGATGACGCTTTGCGTGACCTGCGCCGGGGCCTCGTCGCCGGCCTTGCCGGGCACCAGTTCCGGGCTGATCTCGGTGTTCACCACCGCCAGCAGCACGCTGGAATTGACGTCGCCGAACTGGCGGCTCTCCGCCACCCAGCGCACCAGGTGGGTGATCAGCGTCTTGGGCACGCTGGCGTTCACGTTGTAATGCGACATGTGGTCGCCCACGCCGTAGGTGCACCAGCCCAGCGCCAGTTCACTCAGGTCGCCGGTACCGATGACGATGCCGTTGTGGTGGTTCGCCATCCGGAACAGGTGGCTGGTGCGTTCGCCCGCCTGCACGTTTTCGAACGTGATGTCGTATTCTTCCTTGCCTTCGCTATAGGGGTGGCCGATATCCTTCATCATCTGGATGCAGCTCGGACGGATATCGACTTCCAGCGCCGTGCAGCCGATGAACTGCATCAGCGCCCTTGCCTGGTCCAGGGTCCGGGTGCTGGTCGCAAAGCCCGGCATGGTCGCTGCGATGATATTGGCGCGCGGCAGGCCGAGGCGGTCCATGGCCTTGGCGCACACCAGCAGCGCGTGGGTCGAATCCAGCCCGCCCGACACCCCGATCACCACTTTCTTGATGCCGGACGAGGACAGGCGCTGCACCAGCGCGCTGACCTGGATGTTGTAGACCTCGTTGCAACGCTGGTCGCGCAACTGGGGGTTGGCAGGCACGTAAGGGAAGCGCGCCACGTTGCGCTCCAGCGGCAGCACGCGGTGCAAGGGCAATTCGACCGGGAAGCGCACGGTGCGGAACTGTGCCACCTCGCCCTTGTGGCGGCGCATGGAATGGCCGAAAGTGGTGGTGCGCATGCGTTCGCGCGACATGCGCTCCAGGTCGACGTCGGCAAAGACCACGTGGGACTCGTCGGAGAAGCGTTCCGACTCGGCCAGCATCTCGCCGTTTTCATAGATCAGGGCCTGGCCGTCCCAGGCAAGGTCGGTGGTCGACTCGCCGCGCCCGGCCGAGGAATACAGGTAGGCCGCGATGCAGCGCGCCGATTGCTGGCCCACCAGCTGGCGGCGGTAATCGGCCTTGCCGACCAGGATGTTCGATGCCGACAGGTTGACCAGCACCGTCGCGCCGGCCAATGCCGCGAACGAGGACGGCGGGATCGGCACCCACACATCCTCGCAAATCTCGATATGGAATTTGAACAGCGGCAGGTTTTCCAGCTCGAACAGCTGGTTGGCGCCGAACGGCGCGAGTTGGCCGAGCAGCGCGATTTCCGTGGAAACCGCCTCGTCGGCCGCGCTGAACTGGCGCGCCTCGTAAAATTCGCCGTAATTGGGCAGGTAGGTCTTGGGCACCACGCCCCGGATCACGCCGCCGGCCACCACGATGGCGCAATTGAACAAGCGGTGGTCCACGCGCAGCGGCGCGCCAACGATCAGGGTTGCGGGAATACGGCGCGAGGCCTCCACGATGTTGTCGAGCGCTTGCAGCACCCCATCGAGCAGCGCGCGCTGGTGGAACAAGTCGTCGCAGGAATACGCCGACAGTCCCAGTTCCGGAAACGCCACCAGCACCGCCCCCTTGCCCGCCGCCTGCTCCGCCAGCGCGATCGTCTGTGCCGCGTTGAACAGCGGATCGGCCACGCGGCAGCGCGGCACGCCCACCGCCACGCGGGCGAAATCATGGTGGTACAAATTATGGAAGGAATGCGACATAGCTCAGCGAGACCAATGGTGATGGCGAAGATTTTAACATTGCCCCCATTTCCATGTCCGGCCAGGCCCGACGGCCGGCCCTCGGCCACCGGGACGCTCGGCCGCCGGGCGCGCTCGGCCGCAATTCGCTAGAATGGCCGGATGGAATACCGTACCAGCGTCCTTGCCACCCTCGCCGACGTCGCGCCTGCCGATTGGGACCGGCTGGCGGCCGGCAACCCCTTCCTGTCGCACGCTTTCCTGCACGCCCTGCACGAATCGGGCAGCGCGAGCGCGGAAACGGGGTGGCAGCCGCAGTTCCTGGCGCTGTGGGACAAGGACGGGCTGGCAGCCGCCATGCCGCTCTACGTCAAGTCGCATTCCTACGGCGAATACGTGTTCGACTGGGCCTGGGCCGATGCCTACCACCGCAACGGTATCGAGTACTACCCCAAACTGTTGTCCGCCATCCCGTTCACGCCGGTGACCGGCCCGCGCCTGCTGGCGCGCGACGGTGCGGCACGCGCAGCGCTGCTGCGGTATCTGGGCGAGCAGCAGCGGGTGGCAGGCATGTCGTCCACCCACGTCCTCTACCCGCCCCAGGAGGAAGCCGCACAGCTGGAGGCCGCCGGCTTCATGCTGCGCACCGGTGTGCAATTCCATTGGCTGAACCAGGGCTACCGGGATTTCGAGCAATTCCTGCAGACGCTGGAACACAGGAAGCGCAAGAACATCCGCGCCGAACGCCGCAAGGTGCGCGAAGCCGGCATCACCATGCGCCGGCTGCGCGGTCACGAAGCCGGCGAAAAGGATTGGCGCTTCTTCCACCGCTGCTACAGCAACACCTACGCCGAGCACCGCTCATCGCCCTACCTGAACCTCGATTTCTGGCTGCGCCTTGCACGCACCATGCCGCAGCATCTGCTCCTGGTGCTGGCCGAACGCGATGGCCAGCCGGTCGCCGCCTCGCTGGTCGTACACACGCCGGACACGCTGTATGGCCGCTACTGGGGCGCCATGGAGCACATCCCCTGCCTGCACTTCGAAACCGCCTATTACCAGCCGCTCGAATTCTGCATTGCCAACGGCATCCGCACGTTCGAAGGCGGCGCCCAGGGCGAACACAAGATGGCGCGCGGCTTCCTGCCGCAAAAGACTTATTCCGCCCACTGGCTGGCGCACCCGGCCTTCAGCGACGCGGTCGAACGCTTCCTGGCGCGGGAAGCGGGCGGCATCGACGCCTATCTCGACGAATTGAACGAACACACGCCCTTCCGCCGCCCTGCCACGTAAGCGCGCCGCGCAGCGCGCTCGGTGCCGCTCAGTTTGCACTAATGCGGCGACGGCCTTCTGCTGCCATGCTCTCCCGGCCGCGGCTGCACACCTGCCTCGTCGTCGTCCAGTTCGACGGGAGCCAGCGCCGTGTTGGCCGGGCCATGCAGCACGGCGCCGTCGGCGGCAAAGCGCGAACCGTGGCAAGGGCAATCCCAGGACTGTTCGGCCGGATTCCAGCTCACCGCGCAACCCAAATGGGTGCACACCGCCGACATCGCGTGCAGGCCGCCATCGTCGTCGCGGTAGACCGCCACCTTTTTCGCGCCCCGGTTCAGGATCGCGCCCTGACCCGGCGCGATCTCGACCGCCGAGTCGACTTCGCCGCCGCGCAGCCAGTCGCCGTATTGCGCCAGCGTGTTGGCCTGCTCCTGCAGGAATTCCTTCATGCCGTGGAAGGGCTTGCGCGCCGGGTCGTATAAGTCCGCCCACGGATTCTCGCGGCCCATGATCAGGTCGCGCACGATCATCGCCCCCAGCGTGCAATGCGTCATGCCGTTGCCGGAGTCGCCGCTGATGACGTAGACCTGGCTGTCATCCATCGGATTACGGCCGAGGAATGGCAAGCCGTCCACCGGCTCCATGATTTCGCCGGACCAGCGCAGCGTCACCGCGCCTGCCATCGGGAAGCGCTCGCGCACCCAGGCTTCCAGCTGGTCGTGCCGATGGCGCGGATCGTGGTCCTGCCCCACCTTGTGGTCGCAGCCGCCCACGATCAGTATTTCGTGGCCCGGGCTGGCGCCGCTCCGCTCCAGCCGGATGTAGTAATAAGGGTCGCCGGTATCCCACAGCAGCATGCGCGGCACCGACCCGCGCGGCACTTCCACCCCGATCACATAAGTGCGGTAGCCATTTTGTTTGGTATGCAGCACGACGCGGTTGTTGAAGGGGGTGTTGGTCGCCACCACCACCGCCCGCGCCACCACGCGTCCGTGCGCCGTGTCCACGTGCAGGCGGTCGCCTACCCGGTCGATATTGGTCGCGCGGCTGTTGCAGCAAATGTGTCCCTGGCGGCGCTGGATGCAGCCGGCCAGCCCGCCGAGATACTTCAGCGGATGGAATTGCGCCAATTGCATGAAGCGCACGCACGCGCCGGCCGCATAGCTCAGGCCCGGCACCTCGGGCAGCAGCTCTACCTGCAGGCCGGCCCGGGTGGCGGCCTCGAATTCGCGCCGGATTTCCTCCTGGTCGCCGGTCGCCGAATACAGGTAACCGTCGAGCCGTTCGAACTCGCAAGCAATGCCTTCGCTGCCGACAATGGATGCCACCTGCTCGATGGCCGCCATCTGGCCGGCGGCGGCCAGCCGCGCATTGACCGCGCCGAAAGTCTGCTCCAGGCAGTGGTACCACTCATCCGGCGGCGCAAGATGGGCCGTGGTACGGCTGGTTTCGCCGCTGCCCAGTTCACGCGCTTCCAGCAGCACCACGCGCTGGCCTTCCAGCGCCAGCAGGTAGGCGGTGGACAAGCCGGCGATGCCGCCGCCGATGACGCAGGCATCGGCCTGCAGTTCGCCGCTCAGCTCAGGCATCGCGGCGAGGGGCGCCGTCTGCGCCCAGATCGACAAGGATCCTTCCATGTTGCGTCCTCCCTGCAGGGTTGCACGCAACGACTATATACCGCTCCGTTGCCAGGCGGCGCGCAAAAAAAAACGCGCAGCCGGCCGGCTGCGCGCTCTGTCGGGGCGGGGCGTGCGCTTAAACGCCGGCTTCCAGCTTCTTGGCTTGCTCGACGCCGTGCAGGATTTCCTTCTTGGCTTCTTCCGGGCCGAACCAGCCGTCGACCTTGACCCACTTGCCTGGCTCCAGGTCCTTGTAGTGTTCGAAGAAGTGCTGGATCTGCTGCAGGCGCAGGTCTTGCAGGTCTTCCGGCTTTTGCCAGTGCTTGTAGATCGGCAGCACTTTGTCGACCGGTACCGCCAGCACTTTCGCGTCCTGGCCGGATTCGTCGGTCATCTTCAGCACGCCGATGGCGCGGCAACGCACCACCACGCCCGGGATCAGCGGGAACGGGGTGATCACCAGCACGTCGACCGGGTCGCCGTCATCGGACAGGGTGTTCGGGATGTAGCCGTAGTTGCACGGGTAGTGCATGGCGGTGCCCATGAAACGGTCCACGAAGATGGCGCCGGATTCCTTGTCCACTTCGTACTTGATCGGATCCGCGTTCATCGGGATTTCGATGATCACGTTGAAATCGTTCGGCAAGTCCTTGCCGGCCGGTACTTTGTTCAGGCTCATGTTTTTCCTCGGATTATTGCGATTTGAAACTGTTTAACCTGGCAATTATAGCGGGTTGCGCGCCGTTTGTGCGGCGCAGCACCCTCACAGGATGGTTGCCAAGGCGCACTGCCGATAATGGTTCGCCGCATCTTCGGGCTGGGACAGGGCTTCGTGCAGCTGCGCCAGCTTGAGGTGGGATTCGCGCACCATGCGCGGTTCGGAGGCGTCGGACAGGGCTTGCTCCAGATAGCGCTGGGCTTTGCCCCACAGCTTCTGCTTCAGGCACAGGGAGCCCAGGGTCAAGGCCAGCTCGGCGTCGCTCGGCCGCTCGCCCAGCCAGCCTTCGCAATGCTCGATCTGCATCAGCAGCGCCGACGATCCGGCCGGGGCGGCGGCATCGCGGTAGGCGCGCACCACGCGCTCGTCCCAGTTGGCGGCCAGGGCTTCCTCGCACACCACGCGCGCTTCGTCGTGCAGGCCGCGCGCATTCAGGGCGGTGGCGGCGCGGCAGGCCACGAAGGGCTTGATGCGGTCGGCGGTCGGGATGGTGGACCAGACCCGCTGCAGCGATTCCGCATCGTGCGTGTTGTCCGACAGCAGGTCGTCGTAGGCCAGTTCGCGCAGGCGCGCCGACAGGGCCGGATGCAGGGCCTTGTGCTTGTCCAGCAGGCGCACCAGGCGCAGCACTTCCGGCCAGTTCT
>CBFGQI010000161.1:0-10843 GCA_965650885.1 uncultured Oxalobacteraceae bacterium | reverse complement strand
AGATGCTGACGTCCTTGGCCGGCTGCAGCACCAGGCCCAGGGTCGAGATCTTGGCCTTTTCCGGCTGCAGGTTGGGGTTGGGCGGCGTCAGGCCGCCGACCGTGGTGGAACAATTGGAGTTCAGCAAGGCCTTGCCGAGCTCCTGCTCGGTCTTGGTGACGGACTTCATCAGCAGCCGCGCCATGGCATTGGTTTCGTCGCAGCGCACGGTGTCGCGGATACCGCCCACCTGTGCGAACACGCCACCGCTGCCCGATTCGGCCAGGTTCGGCGCGCGGAAGCCTTCCGAGTAAGTGCCGCGCACCATGATTTCCGGACGGGCGCGCCATTGCACGCCGATTTTCGGCGCCAGGTTGGCCGAGAAGTGCGGGTACTTGTCCAGGCGCGCCGCCGCGTTGACTTCCACCGTGTCGGTGACCGGCACCACGACTTCGGCGAACAATGCACTGACGGTACGTTCGCCGTCGAACCAGGAGCCGCCCTGCTGGGTGATCAGGCCGTTGGCCGCGTCTGGATTGCCCGGGGTTTCGAAGCTCTCGCGCATCAGGTTGGTGCCGAATGCGGCGCGCACTTCGCGCTCGCCCAGCTCGAAGATCGTGCCTTCGACCTTGGCGTCGAAGGTGATCAGCTTGGTCCAGGACTGGATGTCGAAGGTCGGGTAGGCTTCGCGGATCAGTGCCGCGTTGGCTGCGCTGATCTCGCCGAACTTGTAGGCAGGATTGTCGGAGATGTAGGTGCGGCCGGTAACCGGGTCCTTGTGGGTTGGACCGAAGGCCTTTTCAAAGCCCTTGGTGTTGACGTTGATGGTCTGGTACAGCGTGGAGTGGCTGCCTGCCACGCCCAGCGCGGTTTCAAAGTCCCAGCTGCCGCCCAGGTGGCCGCGCAAGCCCGCCAGCACGCGGTAATTGTCGTCCTCGTTCTTCTGCCCGAAGTGGCCGGTGGCATCCTGCAGCAGGTAGTTCAAGCCGGCCGCACCGCCCATCTTGGCGGCCATGTCGGCGTCCAGCTTGCCCTTGAGGTAGACGTTGTTCGGGCCCAGGTAAGGGTAGCTGAAGGTATTCAGCTTGGTGCCGGTATTGCGCGCGAACCAGTTGTTGGTGGTGCCGCTGTTGAAGCTGCGCGGGCCGTTTTCGCCGCGCATCCTGATGTGGGTGAAGGCTGCTTCGGCAAACGCTTCCAGGTCGTCGCCGAACTTCTTGCGGCCCGACAGGAAGCCGGTCACGCGCTTTGACTCGGGCCCCGTGTCCAGCGCGAACGGCAGGGTGTTCCACACGCAGCGGGTGCCGGAAGCTTCCGTGATCGCGGTGCTGCAGCCGGTGACCGCACGCTGGGTGCGCGCATTGTTCTTCGCCGGATCGAACACGAAGAAGGTGCCTGGGTTGAGCTGGCCCGGTTCGCTGCCCACCCCGATGCGGAAGTTCGGGATGAAGTTGGGGTTGTTGACGTAGAAGTGGGCCGGGCGCTTGTCGTAGGTGTCGGCCAGCGCGATGCGGTCGCGCTGGTAGACGTTCAGGGACGCCATCACGTTGTAGCCATCGTTGCCGATGTCGCCCTTGCCGAACACCAGGCTGGCCTGGTGCTCGCCGTAAGACGACACTTCCTTCGAATGGCTGGTGCTGGCTTTGGCTTCCAGGCCCTGGAAATTTTTCTTCGTGATCACGTTGATCACGCCGGCCACCGCGTCCGAGCCGTAGACTGCCGAAGCGCCGTCGGTCAGGATTTCCATCCGTTCGATCGCCGCGGCGGGGATGGCGTCGATGTTGACGAACATGGTCTGGAAGCCGGCCGGCGCGCCGTAGAAGGACAGGCGGCGGCCGTTCAGCAGCACCAGCGTGCCCTGGGCGCCGAGGCCGCGCAGGTTGGCCTGCGAGCCGCCGTCGGAACCGGTGAACATGGAACGGAAATCTTGCTGCGCCGGGCGCGCGGCCGGCAGGTTGTCCAGCACCTGCATCAGGGTTTGCGCGCCCATGTTTTCAATCTGCTTGGCGTCGATCACCTGTACCGGCGATGCGGTTTCGGCGTTGATGCGCTTCAGGCTGGAACCGGTCACTTCGACGCGGTGCACCTTCTCGCCTTTCTCGTCCTTTTTATCGTCGCCTTCCGCAGCGAAGGCGCCGCCGGCCAATCCCACAGCTGCCAGCGCAGCGATCAATTTCTTCAGTTCCACATGCCTCTCCTTTGTTTTAGTTTGCAAAACGCCCTCCCCGGTCCGAAGAGGGGTTCTTTCTGGTGACGAAAAAATGTGCGGTCAGCGCGCTCGGACGGTGGCGCCCTCTGTGCCTAGCAGTACGGCGTTGGCCCAGTTGCCGCATACCTGGGCGGGTCGGGTGCCGCGCGCACCCAGGGTCCGCAGGCTGAGTTGCCTCAACCCGCGCACATCGATTTCCGGCTTGACCACGGCCGGCGCGTTCACCAGGCCGCTGTCGTAGAGCAGGCGCGTGCCGCTCCAGACCTGGAATTGCAGGCCGCCGGCGCTGCGGCAGCTGTCGTCCACGCCCAGGTCGGCGCGCAGCAGGTTCCAGTTGCCTTCCAGCTGCAGGTCGATACGGCTGGCGGGGCCGACGCCCAGCCCCTTGCGGAACCACAGCCCATTCATGCGCATGTCCTTGCCCTTGCCGGCAGGGCGGTCGCGCGCGACCTCCTTCGGCAACGGCAAGTCGGACAGGAAGCGTTGCTGTTCGCCGCCTTCCTTCGCACGGTGCTCCAGGATGCGGAAGGTGGACAGCGCAATCGGGCCGGTCTCCGCCGCCTGCATGGCATTGAACGCCTTGGCCGGCGCCGCGCCTGGCTGGGCCGCGGTGACCATCGGGTCGGTGGCGGCGGCGCCTTCGCCGTCCGGGTTCTGCGTACTCAGCACTCGGAAGCGCAGCAGGCGGCCGGCGGTGGCGGGGAAGCTGATGGTTTGCGTTTCCTTTTGCAGTGCCAGGCGGCCGGTGAATGCCGGCTTGCCCCACTCGCCGTTGCTGTCGGCGATGTAGATTTCGTAATCGCGTACCTGGCCATGTTTCCAGTGCTGGTCGCTGCGCGGGGCGATCTCGATGCCGTCGATCAGGCGGCGCTCGGTGAAGCCGACGGTCCATTCGTGCGCACCGGTGCGGACCGACTGGTTGCGCGTGGTGCGGAACCAGGTCTCCGCCTTGTCGTCGAAAGCATTCTCCAGCGGATGGCCGGGCTCCTCTGCGGGGCGGTTCACCACCAGCAGCGCATCGGGCGGCAGCGCGCGGCCCAGTTCCGGCGCGGCGGGGAAATCGCCGTCTGCCGCCACGGCGAGCGCGCCTTGCACGGCGATGTGCAGCGGTTGGCGGATGTCCTGTTGCGCGGTTTTCACGTGCAGCGTACCGCCACGCTCGCCGGCGTCGTAGTACCAGCCTTCGGACGCCGCCTCATAGGCCGCGCGGTCCGCGTGCGCTGCAAGAGCGCGGCCAGCGGGGCCGGAGCTTGCGTCGACGCCGCTCGGACGCTGGCGCGCCAGCATGCGCAGCGCATAGCTGCGGCGCGGCTCTTGGCCGGCGTAGCTGCCTTCGACCGGGGCGATGTCGACTTCGACGCGGGCCGCGCCTGCGCCGCGCGCGACATCGCCACCGTTGTCGCCGCTGGTGCGCATGCGCAGCACTTGTTGGCTGAACGCGCCTTTCTGGTACTGACGCGTATTGCCGTCATCCTCATACAGCGTGAACGACGATTCACCGTGCGGGTACAGGTCCAGCGTCAGAACGTCCTTCGGCTTTTCGCCGTCGTACAGCACTTCCGGATACATCGGCAGGATGGCCCCGGCGCGCACGAACACCGGCAGTTTGTCGAGCGACACCTGCAGGTCGATATCGCGCCCCGCCTTGCCGGCAGTGGCCTGCCGGCCGTCCCAGTAATCGAACCACGTCCCCTGCGGCAGGTGGATCGCCTTGCGCCAGCCCTGCGACACGGCCTGGCTGCGGTACACCGGCGCCACCAGCATGTCGCGCCCCAGCAGGAACTGGTACTTGTGCGCTTCCGTGAAAGCGGCAGGGTCGGAAGCGTAATCCCACATCAGCCCGCGCACCAAAGGCGCGCCGCTCTGCTCGGCCTCGCGCGCCAGCGTGTACATATAAGGCGTCAGGCGCAGCTTGAGTTTCAGGTAGCGCCGGTTGATGCTGCGGTAAGGGTCGTCGAACCACCACGGATGCTTGCGCGCCGCCGCCGACCACCCCGACATCCCCATCAGCACCGGCGTGAACGCCTTCCACTGCAGGTCGCGGGTGTAGGTTTCCGGGCTGCCGCCAAAAATCGCGTCGACGTCGCCGGTGGCATACGCCTGGCCCGACAGGCCCGAGCCGATCAGTGTCGGCACGTGCCAGCGGATGTAATCCCAGCTGGCGCTCTGGTCGCCGGTCCAGGCCACGGCGTAGCGCTGGGTGCCGGCCCAGCCCATGACGGTCCAGATGAAAGGCCGGCTGTCCGAGTTGTTCAGGATGCCGTCGTACGCGGACTTGTTGGCATCGAGCGAAAACTGGTAACCCTTGCCGGTCCACGCCACGTCGAGTTTTTGCACGCGGCTGCCGGCCGTGCCGACTTCCCACGCGATCTTGTCGACGCCATTCTCGGTCCACAGGCCGGTGCGGAAACCGTACTTCGCCAAGCCCTGCACGGTCTCCGGCAAATTGGTGTAGCCGCAGCCGTAACCATCGTTGGGCAGGATCCAGCCGCCCGGCATGTCGTGCTCGCGGTACTTGCGCGCCACAGTGTCCACCACGTCGGGCGTTTTGCCGGTCGGGCCATCGCTCCAGCCCTTCGGCACGGTGCCGGGCTTCTTCACGTTGTCGCCATCGTTGTAGCAATCAGCGTCGCCGTACTCCAGCGCCCAGCGCGGCAGCAAGCGCGCGCGGCCGGTCCATTCGGTATAGCGCGCCAGGACGTCGCGCACATCCTTGCCGACAAAGTAGAAGGCATCGAAGCGCGGTTCCGCGTGCTGCAGGGCCACTACGTCGTGCTGGCGCAAGTCGTAACTGCCGTCGGCCCAGGTGTTGCGCAGCATGCCCCAGCCACGCGAACTCATCAGGAATGGCGCCGGGCTGGGGCGGTCGCCCTCTTCCCAGCCGCCCGAATACGAGACGTCCAGCTGGCGGCCCTTGAATTCAAAGCGGCCATTCTGCTGGCCGCCGCCGAAGAAACGCTCCGCCTTGTCGCTGGAAAGGGTTTGTACGCTGGCCTTCTCGCCCAGTTCCAGCGGCTGCACTTCGCGCCACAGCGGCTGCGTCGCGCCGGCGCGGAACAGGGTGAAGCGCACCGGGTTGCGGTCGACGCGCAGCGCCAGCTTGGCCGTGCGCAGCAGGATGTGGTCTGGCTGTTCACTTACGCTATGCTCAATTTGTGCGGCCGGTTTGCCGACCACGATGGCGGCCGCCTTGTCGCCGGCATCGGTCAGCTTGCCCTTCGGCCCTGCCCAGATGCGCAGCACGTCATCCCGCAGCAGGCTGACACGCACCAGCGCGCCGGACTCGGTGAGCAAATCCCAGTGCTGGCCGGCGCCGGCGGCGGGCGCTGCGGCCGGCACCATGGTCATGCTGCGCAAATTACCCAGCGGGGCCGCCAGCGCGGCGCCACCGGCCAGGGCGATGGCGGCGGCGGCGGCGATTGCAGTGCGGGTGAGTCTCTTCATATGCCTGCCTTACGTGCAATGTTTTTTCGTTTTGATGGTCGTACTTTAGGAATAAAAGCAAAAAAGGTCAACAAAAAGAAAGGAAAACGCATTTTATTAGCGTTTTTTCGGCAATTTATCTTTCGTTTAACCGATATTGCCGTGCAAAATCTTTCGATTAGTCTCACTCCAGCAACGCCGGGCGCCGGAATCTGCCGCTTTCCTGCGCTTTTCGGCACAGCCTGCGAGGATACATATCTTTCGTTTTACTTTCGTATTTGACTTTTCGAAATATCTTATTTATGCTTTCTCACAACTTTCAACTTTTCTTTTTTCGATGACTACCCTCCTCCAGCGTGACCCGCAAGCCTGGCGCGACATCCGCGGACTCGATACCGCGGAAGAAATTGCACAGCAGCCGGCGCTGTGGCGCGAACTGGGCGCCAGCCTGCAAGGCCGCGCCGCCGACGTGGCAGCCTTCCTCGGCGGCTGCCTGCACAATCCGCAGCAGCGCGTGATCCTGACCGGCGCCGGCAGTTCCGCTTATGTGGGCGAGATCGTCGCCGATGAATTGAATGCCGCCTGGCCCGCGCAAGTGCGCGCAGTGGCGACCACCAGCCTGCTCACCCATCCCGAGCTGTACCTGGATGCGGATGCGCCGACCCTGCTGGTCTCGTTCGCCCGCAGCGGCAGCAGCCCGGAAAGCCTGGCTGCGGTGGAGCTGGTGCGCGAGCTGGTGGCCGATGCGCGCTTCCTGAACATCACCTGCAATGCGCAAGGCCAGCTGGCGCGCCAGGGCGACACCGATATCTGCACCTTCAATCTCCTGATGCCGGCCGCCAGCTGCGACCGCGGCTTTGCCATGACCAGCAGCTTCACCTGCATGCTGCTGGCGGCCCTGTGCATGCTGGGCAAGGGCGAATGGCGCGAACGCCTGGCGGCGCTGGCGCAAGCCGGCGATGCGGCCCTGCGCGATTGGGCCGCCCCGGTCGCCGAACTGGCAGCGCGGCCGGTGCAGCGCGTGGTGTACCTGGGCAGCGGCCCGCTGGAAGCATTGGCGAAGGAATCGGCGCTGAAGATCCTGGAGCTGACCGGCGGCCGCGTGCTGGCGATGTCGAATACGGCGCTGGGTTTCCGACACGGTCCGAAGTCGGCACTGAACCCGCAATCGCTCGTCGTCCTGTTCCGCAGCAGCAAACCGCTGGCGCGCCGCTATGAAGACGACTTGCTGCAGGAGTTGCGGCGCGAAAGCGTGGCCGGCGCCATGGTCACCGTCGGCGAAGGCGCGGACTTCGGCATCGCCGGCGCCGCCCTGCCATCCGACGCCTGGCTGGCGCCCCTGTGGCTGCTGATGGCGCAGCAATACGCCCTGCACCAATCGGCCGCGCTGGGCCTGACTCCCGACAATCCCTTTGCCGACGGCACCGTCAACCGCGTCGTGCAAGGCGTCACCATCTACCGCCATGACCAGTTCTGAGCAGCGCGGCTACCACGGCATCGACATCGGCGGCACCAAGATCGAACTGGTGTCCTGGACCGATGACGGCACCGGGCTGCGGGAAGTCTTCCGCGAGCGCATCGGCACGCCCGGTACGGACTTCAGCGAGTTCGTCGCCGCCATCGTTGGCCTGGTGCAGCGCGGCGACGCGGCGCTCGCCGCGCAGCCGGGTGCGGCCGGCGCCCCCATCGCGCCGGTCGGCATCGGCCTGCCGGGCGTAGTCGACAGCGCCAGCGGGCGCCAGCTCAGCTCCAACGTACCGGCCCTGAACGGCCGCCTGGTCGCGACTGCGCTGCAGGACGCGTTGGCGCGCCCCGTCGTGATCGGCAACGACTGCCAATGCTTCGCCCTGTCGGAAGCGCAAGGCGGCGCGGCTGCAGGCCTGCCCTCCATGTTCGGCGCCATCATCGGCACCGGCGCCGGCGGCGGCTACTGCGTCGAAGGCCGCCTGCAGCGCGGCTTCAACGCCATCGCCGGCGAATGGGGCCATTGGACCGTGCCCGCCCCGCTGCTGGCGCAATACGGCCTGGCCGTGCTCGACTGCCCATGCGGCAAGCAGGGCTGCCTGGAACGCTACGTGTCCGGCCCGGGCCTGTCGGCACTGCATGCCCACCTGGGCGGCGACGGCGCCGAACCGCAAGCCATCGTGGCGCGCGCCAACGCGGGCGACACGCTGGCTGCGCAAGCGCTGGCCATCCACCTCGACCTGCTGGGCCACGCCATGGCCGGCCTGGTGCTGGCGTACGACCCGCATGCCATCGTGCTGGGCGGCGGCCTCTCCAAGCTGGCCCACCTCTACCAGCAACTGCCGGCCGCCATGCGCCGCCACCTGTTCCGCGGCCTGCAAACGCCGCCTGTGCTGCCGCCGCGCTTCGGCGATGCCGGCGGCGCGCGCGGCGCCGCACTGCTGGCACGCCAACAAACGACATAAGAAAGCTTATGAACCCAGCTGCCCAACCTTCCCCAGTCCTGCAAACCGTCCAGGCGCACCGCCGTGGCGAGCCGGTCGGCCTGTACAGCGTATGCTGCAGCCATCCGACCGTGCTGCGCGCGGCCATGTCGGTGGCCGCGCAATACGGCACGCCCTTGCTGGTGGAAGCCACCTCCAACCAGGTGGACCAGTTCGGCGGCTACACCGGCATGACGCCGGCCGCCTTCCGCGACTATGTGCACCGGCTGGCGCAGGAGAAGGGCTTTCCCGCCGAGCGCCTGGTGCTGGGCGGCGACCACCTCGGCCCCAATGCCTGGCAGGCGCAGGATGCCGCCACGGCGATGGCGCACGCCGAAGTGCTGATCGACGCTTACGCGACAGCGGGCTTCCACAAAATCCACCTCGATTGCAGCATGCGCTGCGCCGGCGACGAAGCGGTGCTGAGCGACGAAACCGTGGCTGAACGCTCCGCGCGACTGGCCGCCGTCGCCGAACAGGCGGCCGCGCGCGCCGGTTTGCCGCCGCCGGTTTACGTGATCGGCACCGAAGTGCCGGTGCCCGGCGGTGAAGCCTCGCTCGAGCAGGCGCTGGCCGTCACAGCACCGCAAGCGGCAGCGCGCACGCTGGACGTGCACCGCCGCGCTTTCGCCACCGCCGGCCTGTACGCTGCATGGCAGCGCGTGATCGCCATGGTGGTGCAGCCGGGCGTCGACTTCGACCAGGCCAATGTGCAGCATTACGATGCGGCGGCGGCACGCGAACTGTCCGCCTTCGTGGCCGGCCAGCCCGGCCTGGTGTTCGAAGCCCACTCCACCGACTACCAGCGCGAATCGGCCCTGCACGAGATGGTGCGCGACCACTATGCCATCCTCAAGGTCGGCCCGGCCGCCACCTTCGCCCTGCGCGAAGGCTTCCTGGCACTGTGCCAGGTGGAGGAAGCACTGCTCGGCAAGGACGCGGCGTCGCACCTGATGGAAGTGCTCGACGCCACCATGCTGGCCAAACCACAGCACTGGCAAAAGCATTACCTGGGCAATGCCGACGAACAGCGCCTGATGCGCCGCTACGGCCTGTCCGACCGCTGCCGCTATTACTGGGGCGAGCCGGAAGTGGCGGCCGCCGTCAGCCGCCTGTTCGCCAACCTCGCCGGACGCCGCCTCCCGCTGCCTTTGCTGAGCCAATACCTGCCCGAGCAATTCCTCGCCGTGCTGCAGGGCGAGCTGGCCGCCGAGCCGCAAGCCCTGCTCGAACACAAGGTGGGCCGCGTGCTGGCACAGTATGCGCGGGCCTGCAGCGCCAACGCCGCAGCCCCGCACCCTGCCGCCGCCTTCTGTTAAGCTCGACGTTTTTGACTCCCAGCGACAGAAGACATGCGAAATACCAGCCAACGCCGCGAAACCATCCTGCAGGCGATCGTAGAACACGGCTCGGTCCAGGTGGCCGACCTGGTGGGCAAGCTTGGCGTCTCCGCCGTCACCATCCGCAGCGACCTCAGTGTGCTCGAATCGCAAGGCCTGGTGCAGCGCAGCCACGGCGGCGCGCTGCTGGCGCGCACCCCGCCGACCGAACACACCATCCGCCAGAAGGATTCCCTGAACCAGGCGCAGAAGGAGCAGATCGGCGTGCTGGCCGCGCGCATGGTGCAGCCGGGCGACAACATCATCATCGACTCCGGCACCACCACCATTTCACTGGCGCGCCAGTTGCGTGAGGCGGAAGACGTGACGGTGCTGACCAACGGCTTGAACATCGCATGGGAGCTGGCCGATGCGCCGGGCGTGGACCTGATCCTGACCGGCGGCCGCCTGCGCAAGCAATCGCTGTCGCTGCAGGGCGCCCAGGCCGAGGCTTGCCTGTCGGCCTACAACTTCGACAAGCTGTTCCTCGGCGTCGACGGCTTCGACCTGCAATTCGGCATCACCACCCACCACGAGGCGGAAGCGAACCTGAACCACAAGATGGTGGAGCGGGCCAAGAAAGTCATCGTGCTGACCGACGCCTCCAAATTCGGTCGGGTTTCGCTGCACCGCATCGTGCAGCTTGACCGCGTGCATACCGTCATCACCGACGCCAGCATCAGCCCCGAGTATCGCGACGGGCTGGAAAAGCGCGGCATCGAACTGGTCATCGCGGGGTAAGCCATGCTGCAAGGCCGCATCCTCACTCCCGACGGCTGGATCAACGGCAGCATTGCCTTCGGCCAGCGTATCGACCGCATCACCGAAGGTCCGGCAGGCGAAGGCCTGACCATCCTGCCCGGCTTCGTCGACCTGCACGTACACGGCGCCGCCGGCGTCGACATCATGGAAGGCGGCGATGCCGGCGCCGTGGTCGCGCGCAGCCATGCGCGGCACGGCACCACCGCCCTGCTCGGCACCACGCTGACCGCCAAGGAAGATTCGATCCGCCACGCCCTGCAAGGCCTGGCCGGCGTCATCGCACAGCGCCCGCAGCACGGCGCCCGCATGCTGGGCGTGCACCTGGAGGGGCCTTTCCTGAACCGCCGCCGCCTGGGCGCCCAGCCGCCCGACGTGGCCACCGGCAGCCGGGCGCTGGTGGAAAGTTACAACGCCATCGCGCCCATCCGCGTGCTGACCATGGCGCCGGAAGTGACCGGCCACCTGGAACTGATCCCGATCCTGAAGGAGATGGGCATCCGCGTCCAGATCGGCCACAGCGCCGGCAGCTACGACGATGGCGTGGCCGCCATGCGCGCCGGCGCCGCCGGCTTCACCCACTTGTTCAACGGCATGAGCGGCATGAGCCACAAGGAGCCGGGCATGGTGGACGTGGCCATGGCGCA
>CBFGQI010000160.1:0-10928 GCA_965650885.1 uncultured Oxalobacteraceae bacterium | reverse complement strand
TGGCGCTGCCAATGGCACCGCAAACGGCTTGATGGGCGGCCTGGCCGGCGGCGCGACCGGCGCGCACAATCTCGGCGCACAGGTGGCGCGTAACGCCGGCGCGGCGGGCGGCAGTGCGGACGGTGCGGCAAACAGCGCCGCAAACGGTGCTGCAAATAGTGCGTCGAACAGCGCTCCAGGCGGCACGTCGAATGGCGGCAAGGCTGCCTCGGCTTCGGGCAACGGCAACGGCGCATCCGGTCTCGGCGCCAGCCTGGCGCGCGGCACCAGCACGCTTGGCGGCAGCGCGGACGGTGCATCCAGCGGCAATGCGAATGCGCATGCAAACCGTTCGGGCGCCAGCGGCTCGGCCAACGGCAACACCAACGGCGCGGCGCAAGGCCAGGCCATCGTCCCCACCCGCAGCGCCTCGCGCCACGCGAACGCTGCAGCCAACGGTGCCGCCAACGGCTCGGCGAGCGGCAGCAAAGCGTCCCGCGGCAGCAGCGCCGGCGGCGGCCAACCCGCAGCGCAGCAAACGCATAAAAGCGCCTCCGCCAATGCCAACGTGAACGCAGGTTTCAACGCACGGGCGGGCAAAAACGCCGCCGTTGAGGGCTCCGCGCAGTGACGCACCAGCCTGGGGCGGGCCGGCGGAAAAGCTTAAGCTACCTGAGCTTTCCGCCGAAATTCCGCCCCGATTCCGTGGCGAGCCAGTCACTATATGGGCTTCTTCAAAAAAGGGTACACACTTTTTTCAATTAATGTGCTAATCTGCGCGCTCCATTAACCAAGGAGGTAGTAATGAAAAAAGGCGAACTGATTGCAGAATTTGCGAAGCGTACCGAAATGTCCGGCGCAGCCGCTAACGACGCAATTAACACCCTGATCGCGATCGTTACCGAACGTCTGAAAAAGGGCGACACCGTTGGCATCACCGGTTTCGGCACCTTCTCCGTCGCCAAGCGCGCAGCCCGCAAAGGCCGCAACCCAGCAACCGGCGAAGCGATCAAGATCGCTGCATCCAAGACCCCTAAGTTCTCGGCTGGCGCAACCCTGAAAGCCGCTGTGAACCCAACCAAGAAGAAGTAATTCTTCAGGCTGACCGCCAGAACGGCGGTTCAAGGCTGGCCCGAATGGCTTGTCTTGAACCGCCGTTTTTTATTGTGCACCGCACCGAGGATTGGAGCCTATCCTCTAAGGCGTAGGCGGCTTTCTTTTGTATGATGGGCGCTTCACACACCCCACCCAACCAGAGGTACACACCATGAGCCTGCAAGAACAATTCGACGCCGCAGTTGCCGATTCCAAGAACCTGCCGGAACGTCCGGACAACATGACCCTGTTGAAGATCTACGCCCTGTACAAGCAAGGCTCCGCAGGCGATGCGACCGGTGAGCGTCCAGGCATGACCGATTTCGTCAACCGCGCCAAGTTCGACGCGTGGGCGGCACTGGCGGGGACCAGCCAGGACGATGCCAAGCAGCAGTACATCGACCTGATCGAAAGCCTGAAGTAATTCTCCCGAGGGGACCATGCTGAGCGCCCTGCGTTGGCTACTGGTCCCTGTCTCCACCGCAGTCGGATGCTGGCTTGGCATCGCGATTGCGCTGCTCCTCTACGCATCATTCGACTTTTTCTGCCCCGCCGACCGGCGCGTATCCGGCATGTGCCAAGCATCCTGGTTCCATGCTGGAGCTGAGTTTTCCCAGTATGCCGGTGCCGCTATCGGCGCAGCCATCGCGGTGGCGCTGCCATTTTTCACGGCGCCTAGCCATAAGCGTGCAGTGGCCACCCTGGCCTTCCTTGCTGGCGCGGCGTATGCGCTGACCTTTAGCTGGCGCGCGCCAGGTTCGTGGCCATTTGCCGCTGCTGCGATCGCGACAGGACTGGCGGTGCTGGCATGGGCGTGGCACACTACAGCATTTGCAAAAACACCAATAAAACCACATGCTGGATAACCACTGCAAGATCGCCGCCGTCCTCCACATCATCATGGGGGCTTTCCTCCTGCTGTCGCTGGCCTTCATCATGCTGTTCCTGGGCGGCATGGCTTTCCTCACCCAGATCGATATCCCGTTTGTCGGCTGGCTCGCCGGGCTCGGGGTATTCATCGTCGGGTTGTTCGCCCTGTACGGTGCGGCGCAAGTCGGCGCCGCCGTTGCTTATCTCAATGGCTCTGGCGCGGGCCGCACGCTGCTGATCATCTTCAGCGTGATTGCGCTGTTCAACTTCCCTTTCGGCACCGCAGCGGGGGCCTATTCGCTGTGGGCGTTGCTGCGTTAATGAGGCAGGAACAAGTCGTCGCCGCAACGCCACCGGCCGGCAGCCAGGCCAGCCGGCGCCTCGCCGGCGCTTACTTCCACGATTGCTACCGGATCGCTGCCCCGCATGCCGGGGCTTCGGCGCTCGAACTGTACCTGCACGTGGTGCGCCAGACGCCGGGCTGGGTGAACCGCCTGATGGCTTTGCGCAATTGGCTGGTGGGGCTGGTTGGTTTGAAAGACCTGGGCCACCTCGATGCCCTCGACAGCGGGCGGGCTGCCTCGGCATACCGGGTGGGCGACCGCGTCGGCATCTTCTCCCTGCGCCATTTGTCGGACGAAGAAGTACTCCTGGGCGACTCCGACAAGCACCTGGACGTCGTTGTGTCGGTCTGCAAAGACGCGCAAGGCAGCGTGAGCGTGACGACCATCGTCCACGTCCACAATTGGCTGGGCCGGCTGTACATGCTGCCGGTCGTCCCGCTGCACAAGATCATCGTCAAGACGATGCTGAAGAGGACTGCCTCGCCGCGTCCAGTCTGATATGCTGCGGCCTGATGAAAAGCCTTGAACGAATCCGCCAGGACTCCCTCGAAATCAACCGCCTGCTGGCACAGATCAATACACTGGTCCGGCAGCGCGATGACGCGCCGCAGCAGCGCGCCGCCTGGCAGGCCGCCTGCCAGGATTTTTATGCGCGTTATGACGCCCTGTGTTTCCCGGGCGGCGCCGCCATGCTGGAGCGTGTGCGCAGCGGCGATCCTGCTGCGGTGGAAGCTGCCGTGCGCTTCCTGCTGGCCGATCCCTACCACTTCCGTTCCGGTTATCTCAAGGAGCGGCTTTGGCGCTGGCTCGCCAACCTGCCGCTCAGCGCCGGCGTACGCACGCGCCTGGAGCGCGCAGCGATGGCTTATGTGGAGCGGCGCATTGGCCGCGAATTCTGGGCGATGTGCAAGGCGATGGCCCGCATCGGCCGTCCCGCATTCTGGATCGCCGTGTCGGCGCAGGCGGTTCGCCTTCCTGCGCCAGGTGCGGCGGCTGATTCCCACGACGTTGCGCTGCGTGCAGCCTTGCTGTTGGCGCATGGGGCCTCTGTACATGCCGGCAGCGAAGCCCGCCGGCGCTTCTACCAATCGGCAAACAATTCATGACGCTTGAATTTCGCAGGGCAACCGCAGACGACATCCCTGCCATGAGCGCGATCCGCCTGGCGGTGCGCGAGAACGCACTGTCGGATCCGGGCCGGATCACGCGGCAGATGTATGAGGATTATCTGGAGCGTCTCGGGCGGGGCTGGGTGTGCACGCGCGATGGCGCGGTGATCGGCTTTTCTTACGCCGCGCGCGCGGACCATTCGATCTGGGCACTGTTCATCCAGCCAGGACATGAGGGCCTGGGCGCGGGCAAACGCTTGCTGCAACTGGCGACGGACTGGCTGTTTGCCGAGGGCGCGCCGGCCATTACGCTGTCGACTGCTGCGGACACGCGCGCCGACAGCTTCTACCGGGCGCAGGGCTGGCAGCGTGGGGAAATGAAGGATGCGGTGGAAGTGCGTTACCGCTTGCCGCGCAAGCTGGCGGTACGCCGCGCCGAGGCTGATGACCTGGATGCGATGTGGGCGCTGTTCCAGCCCTTGCTGGCGGGCGGCGACGCATTCCCGTTCGGCACCGGCTTTGAAAAAAGCACTTTCCAGCTGCACTGGTTCAGCAGCCATCCAGCCTATGTCGCCTGCGGCCCGGGCGGGAAAATTCTCGGCATGTACAAGATGGGCGCCAACTATCCCGACCATGGCGCACATGTCGCCAGCGCGACTTACGCCGTGGCCGTGGATGCCCAGGGCCAGGGCATCGGCCGCGCGCTGGTCGAGCACAGCCTGGCGCGGGCGCGCAGTGAAGGCTTCCTGGCGATGCAGTTCAATTACGTCGTCAGCACCAATGCGCCGGCCATGGCTTTATACCGCAAGCTGGGCTTCAGCATTGCCGGCACGCTGCCGCAGGCATTCCGCCACCGCGAACGCGGCTTGGTCGATGCTTACGTTCTCCATCGATTCCTTTGAAAGCAGGCCGCGTGGCACCATTGCGGCTAAAACCGGTAAAGCGGGGTCAGGCCCAAGGGCCTGACCCCGAGCTGCTGGCTTAGGCGGGGGCGAATACCGAGCGCATCTTTTCGGCGACCTTGCCTTCGATGGCGCTCTTGAAGGCGCCCATCAGGAAGCCGAGCTTGATGTTCATGTGGGCCGCGCTGTCGGCCAGGGTCAGCGTGCCTTCCACGCCGCTGCGGCCGAACTTCAGCGTGTCGCCCTGCCATTGGCAGGCCAGGTCGAATTCCTTGGCAATACGTTGTGCTACCTGTTCCGCTGCTGCGCGCGCTTGCGCCGGTTCCAGGTTGTGGGCCTGGGTGATGTTGATGTCCGCCATACTCTGCTAATCGAAAAGCACAAAAGGCGCTATTTTAACGCACGTACCTTTGTGCCAGATCAAAGGGCGCTGGCGCGGACAGGGTAACCATGGTCTTTCAACCGCCCTTGGGAGAGTGATCATGGATGAGAATATGTGCATGACTTTGCCTGTCAGCTTTGTGCCGACGCCATCCGCCTTGTACCGCGCGCACCGCAAGTCGGCGCAATTGCTGCAGCAGCCAAGCCTGCCACGCCTGAAAGATACCGCGTTGCCAACGCGTCCTGCCGCTGCACCGCCCGCCGGTGCACGCGTACTGATCTGGAAGCAAGACCCTTCCGTCAGCGAAATCGGCACCCGCAAGATTTTCCTGCCCGGCGTGATCCTGGAAGGCCCGCGCGATGCCCGCATCACCTTCGGCCAGCCCGGCATTGCGCCGGTCAGCCCGAATGCCTTCGGCGACTTCATCATGGCGCCGGATACCGACCAGTTCGACGCCGTGCACACCTTTGCCGTGGTGCGGCTGACGCTGACCATGTACCAGCGCGTGCTGTCGCGCGCCGACCAGGGCGCTCCCCTGCCCTGGGCCTGGAACAGCAGCCGCAATACCGACCCGCTGGAAGTGTTCCCGCACGGCTTGCCGAACGTGATGAACGCCTACTACAGCCGCAACGACCGCGCGCTGAAGTTCGGCGACTTCGTGCCGACCGGCACCCCCGGCCGTGTCTTCACTTGCCGCTCCTTCGACATCGTGGCGCACGAAACCGGCCACGCCGTGCTGGACGGCCTGAAGCCGAAATGGATCCTGAACAGCGCGCCGCCGCAGACCGGCGGCCTGCACGAATCCTTTGGCGACCTGACCGCGATCTTCCTGGCCCTGTCGCAGCTCGATCAGGTGGAAGCGGTGATCGCGCAAACCAAGGCCGACCTGCACGACAAGACCTTCCTGGCCGACATGGCGGAACAGTTCGGCCTGGCGCTCGGCCGGCCGAATGGCTTGCGCAATGCGGACAATGACCTCAAGCTGTCGGAGACCGGCAATGAAGTGCACGCGATCTCGCAAGTGTTCACCGGCGCCGTATACGACATCCTGGCCGATATGTTCTCGCTCGAACGCGCGCCCGGCCTGCGCGACGATGCGGCGGTGCTGCATGGCGCCGCGGGCTACCTGTGCAGCCTGGTGCTGCGCGCCCTGGTGGCCGCGCCCGAGGCCAATGCCAGGTACGCCGACGTGGTGAACCAGATGCTGCGCATCACACAGGAAGACGGCAAGCCCGTCGATTACGCCAACTTCATCCGCAACCGCTTCGCCCTGCGTGAAGTGGTGGTCTCGCCGGTGCCGCTGACCGAGGACCAGCCGCCCAATCTCGAATTGCCGGCCATGGTGGAAGATGCGCCGGACGCGCGCCAGGACCGCCGCGCCTGCTGCGGTACCATGAACCATGCCGAATACTTCGACCTGGAAGGCGTGCTGGACGCCGAACGCCAGGCCCTGGCCGCCTGGTGCAAGAATTACGGCCATCACCATGGAGAGCTGACTGTCGAACAATGAAGATCACCGCCACCGGCGCCGGCGGCTTTGCCGGCCTCAGCCAACACTTTGAAGTGGACACCGAGATCAGCCCGGCTGGTCCGGCGCTGGAGGCGGCGCTCGCCTCCAGCGGCTTTTTTGCCGCCGCTTCTGGCGCGGAAGCCCCGCTGGGAGCCGACCTTGGCCACTGGACCATCACCGCCGATGATGGCCGTCGGCGGCATAGCTTGCGCTTTGTCGAGACCGGCGCGCCACCGTGGCAAGACCTGCTCGACCTGATCCGTTCCGCCGCCTGAAACCGCCGTTGTCTCACCCAGAACACGAATTTGCTTATTTACATTGTGTCTAAGCCCGAATTGTGAGAAATAGCGGATTGCCTTAAAATACAGTGCTTTGCTGAGCTTTTTCCAGCGCTCCAATATAGATAGGACTGTTATGACCCACGTTGTCACCGAATCCTGCATCGCCTGCCGCTATACCGATTGCGTCGATGTTTGCCCGGTAGATTGCTTCCGCGAAGGCCCGAACTTCCTGGCCATTGACCCTGACGAATGCATCGACTGCGCCGTGTGCGTGGCCGAGTGCCCGGTCAACGCCATCTTCGCCGAGGAAGACGTGCCGTCCGACCAGCAGCAATTCATCAAGATCAATGCCGACCTGTCGCGCAACTGGCCTTCTATCACCAAGACCAAGCCTGCCCTGCCGGAAGCCGAGCAGTTCAAGGACGTCAAGGAAAAGATCCAGTTGCTGAAGCGCTAAGCGTTTCAACAAGCCTGTTATTTAACGTGCAACACCGCGCCCGACGCGGTGTTCGCTTATTCAGATGGAATGAGAATCATTATGAATGTCGTCAGCACCCCACCAGGCGGTCTCCACGAGACCGATGCAGTCATCATCGGCGCCGGCCCGGTCGGCCTGTTCCAGGTCTTCGAACTCGGCCTGCTGGAGATCAAAGCCCACGTGATCGACTCGCTCAACGCCGTTGGCGGCCAGTGCGTGGAACTGTACCCTGACAAGCCGATCTACGACATTCCCGCCATCCCATCGTGCACCGGCCAGGAATTGACCGACGGCCTGCTGAAGCAGATCGAGCCGTTCGGCGCCACCTACCACCTGGGCCAGGAAGTGACCGTCGTGCAAAAGCGTGAAGACGGCCGCTTCGACGTGGAAACCTCGCTGGGCACCAAGTTCATCACCAAGACCATCTTCATCGCCGCCGGCGTCGGTTCGTTCCAGCCGCGCACCATGAAGGTGGAAGGCATCGAAGCCTTCGAAGGCTCGCAACTGTTCTACCGCGTGAAAGACCCGAGCAAGTTCGAAGGCAAGAACCTGGTCATCTGCGGCGGCGGCGACTCCGCGCTGGACTGGGCCCTGAACTTCGTGGGCAAGGCCGAATCCGTGGTGCTGCTGCACCGCCGTGAAGACTTCCGCGCCGCCCCGGCTTCCGTGGCGAAGATGAAGCAGCTGTGCGACGAGTACGAGATGCAGCTGATCATCGGCCAGGTATCGGGCATCGAAACCAAGGACGACAAGCTGTCCGAGCTGCGCGTGACCGGCGCCGACGGCGTGACCCGCCGCGTGCCGCTGGATATGCTGCTGGTGTTCTACGGCCTGTCGCCAAAGCTGGGCCCGATCGCCGAGTGGGGCCTGGATATCGAGCGCAAGCAGCTGAAAGTGGTGTCGACCGAAAAGTTCGAAACCAATGTGCCGGGCATCTTTGCCGTGGGCGACATCAACACTTATCCAGGCAAGAAGAAGCTCATCCTGTCGGGCTTCCATGAAGCCGCGCTGGCCGCTTTCGGCGCTGCACCATACATCTTCCCGGACAAGAAAATCCACATGCAGTACACCACCACCTCGCCGAAACTGCACAAAGTGCTGGGCGTGGAAACCCCGGTGTTCGACTGATCCGACCGATTCTTCGGAGCGATCCTACAAAAAAGCAGCGGAAACGCTGCTTTTTTTGTTTGCCTGCCCGTATTATGTTGGAACCATGAGGTATTGGCCGTTGTTTATCTACTTTCTGGTGGGTATTGCGGAATGCTGTAGGTCATGTATAAATGGCCTATAATTGAACTAACTTTGCGCATTGCCACAATTTTCGGCGGGACATACTATGCTTTACCAATTGCACGAAATGCAACGCTCGCTCCTGCATCCCCTGATGCAGTGGGCCGAAGCTTCGTCCAAGTTGTTTACCAATCCGGTATCGCCCCTGGCCCATACCCCGTTCTCGCAGCGCATCGCGGCCGGCTATGAGTTGATGTACCGCCTGGGCAAGGAATACGAGAAGCCGGAATTCGGCATCAAGCATGCGACGGTCAATGGCAAGGATGTCCATATCATCGAGCGCGTCATCGAGAGCAAGCCGTTCTGCAAACTGCTCCACTTCCGCAAGGACATGCCGGAAAAGGAGTTCAAGGCGCTCAAGCAACCGACCGTGCTGCTGGTTGCCCCGCTGTCCGGCCACCATGCGACGCTGCTGCGCGATACCGTGCAAGCCTTGCTCTCCGAGCACGACGTCTACATCACCGACTGGATCGACGCGCGCCAGGTGCCGCTGTCGGAAGGCGCCTTCCACCTGAACGACTATGTGAAGTACGTGCAGGAATTCATCCGCCGTCTCGGCCCTGACATGCACGTGATTTCCGTCTGCCAGCCGACCGTGCCGGTCCTGGCCGCCATTTCGCTGATGGCGACCAACAAGGATCCGAAACTGCCGAAGACCATGACCATGATGGGCGGCCCGATCGATCCGCGCAAATCGCCCACCCAGGTCAACAACCTGGCGGTCGAAAAGAAGTTCTCCTGGTTCGAGAACACCGTGATCTATGCGGTGCCGCCCAACTATCCCGGCTTCGGGCGCAAGGTGTATCCAGGCTTCCTGCAGCACGCCGGTTTCATTGCGATGAACCCGGGCCGCCATGCGCAGTCGCACCGCGAGTTCTACATGCACCTGGTGCGCGGCGACGACGAGCCGGCGGAGATCCACCGCAAGTTCTACGACGAATACAACGCAGTGCTGGACATGCCGGCCGAGTACTACCTCGACACGATCAAGACCGTGTTCCAGGAATTCCGCCTGCCGCAGGGCACTTGGGAGGTGGATGGCGTGTTCGTGCGTCCGCAGGACATCAAGGACGTGGCGCTGATGACCGTCGAAGGCGAACTGGATGATATTTCCGGCGCCGGCCAGACCCAGGCGGCGCATGACCTGTGCTCCAACATCCCGGCCGACATGCAGGAAGACTTCGTGGTGCCGGGTGCCGGCCACTACGGCATCTTCTCCGGCCGCCGCTGGCGCGAGACCGTCTGCCCGCGCATCGCCGCCTTCATCAAGAAACACGGCTGAATGGGGGCCGCCTTCGCGCGGCGCCTTTCCCACCGCCAGCCGGGTAAATGCCCGGCTATTAATTGGCCATAAAATATACTTTTTTATATATTATGAAAATCGATCCCGTTGCCTTGCAGGCGGCCGCCGGACGCGCATCCGGGCTGCTCAAGACCCTGTCCAACCAGGATCGCCTGCTGCTGCTTTGCCAACTGGTGCAGGGCGAGCATTCGGTCGGCGCTCTGGAAACTGCGACCGGCATCGCGCAGCCAACGCTGTCGCAACAATTGACCGTGCTGCGCAACGGCGGACTGGTCGCCACGCGGCGCGAAGGCAAGCAGATTTTCTACCGCATCGCCAGCGCCGAGGCGATGGCGGTACTGCAGGTGCTGTACAAACTTTACTGTCCCAAGGAGTGAGGAAATGAGTGCTTACTACGCGCCGCTGGCCGGCGGCCAGGGCGAAACGGCGCAAGCACTAATTGACGGTCGGGCGATCGTTGTCGAGACGGCGCAGGTAGTCGCGTTCGAACCTGCCGAGGTCGATTTCGCGCGCGGCTTCGTTGAAGGCGCGCTGCTGCGCCTGGCCGGCGGGCGTACGCTTGAAGCAAATGTGGACCGTGCGTTCGTGGAACAGATTTTCGGCAAAGGTGATGCGCTCACGTTCGGCACGTGAAAAGCGCTGGTTCGCCAACAAATACCTCAGCACGCGCTTCTCGATGACCATCGCATCGAAGCGTTTGCCGAGCAGCTTGCGTAAGTTGGTCTCGTCGTTGACGCCCTCCTGCACATGCAGGACGCCCCGCCGCACCAGGCTATCGAATTCTTCGCCGTTCGAATAACCGGCGACTGTGCCGATGCTGGCTTCGCGCAGTTCGCGCAAGTTGGACGCCAATACCGGCGACTCTTTCAGGTAAGCCAGCACAGTCATGGTGCTGCCGATCGGCGAGGAAAAGTGGCAATGGCTCTCGCGCTGAGGCGTGCGCCAAACGGCGAGGAAGCCGGCAAAGCGCGGATCGTGCATGCCCACTTCCATGGCGCGTTTCCAGGGGAAGTAGTCGATGGCGGCAATGCTGCCGAGCCGTGCGAACACCGCCGCGGAATAGGCCCCCGACAGCCCGTTATCAGGCAACGCGCTGGACACGAACGGCGGCCATTCATCCGATGCCAGCCGTACCTTTGCGCCGGCGATGGCCGCGCCCTGCCACCCGAGCAGCAGGCAAAGCACACCAGCAATCAGCCGCACATCACGCATGGATCCCTTCCTCGGAAAGAAGACGCTATGTTCCCACAAAGGTTGACATAAGGCAACTTCCGCACAGGTGGCGCAGATATTGGATAATAACGCTTTACCGTTTCGCCCCTGACCGTGACTGATCCGAAGACCCTGGCCGACCGCATCGAAGATGTGCTGCCGCAGACCCAATG
>CBFGQI010000159.1:0-11180 GCA_965650885.1 uncultured Oxalobacteraceae bacterium | reverse complement strand
CTGCACATCGATTTCAATTTCCGCTTCTCGACCGCGTCCACCCACGAAAGCCTGCGCCAGCGCGTGCACGCCATCCTCGACAGGCACGGCCTGGAATACCAGCTGGACTGGACGCTGTCCGGCCTGCCCTTCCTGACCCCGCGCGGCACGCTGTCCGATGCGCTGTGCCGGGCCATCAAGGATGAAACCGGGATCGAAACCGAGCTGTCCACCACCGGCGGCACTTCCGACGGGCGCTTCATCGCCCGCATCTGCCCCCAGGTGATAGAATTCGGCCCCCCCAACGCCAGCATCCACAAGATCGACGAGCACATCGAAGTCCGTTTCATCGATCCGCTGAAGAACATCTACCGCCGCACCCTGGAAAACCTCCTGCGCTGAGAAGAACATTATGGATACCACCCTGTACACCACCCCGCGCGACCTGATCCGCCACGCAGTCACCCGCTTCAACAAGGCCAAGCTGTTCTTCGGCCATGGCAGCGCGGAAGCTTACGACGAAGCAGCCTACCTGACCCTGCACACCCTGGCCCTGCCGCTGGACCGCCTGGAGCCGTTCATGGATGCGCGCCTGCAGCCGGAGGAAGTGGCCGAAGTGCTGGCCGTGATCGAGCGCCGCGCCACCAGCCGCGTGCCGGCCGCCTACATCACCAGGGAAGCCTGGCTGGGCACCTACAACTTCTACGTCGACGAGCGCGTGATCGTGCCGCGCTCGTATATCGCGGAACTGATCCCGAATTATTTCGCCCCCTGGGTCAACGATGCCGACAACGTCGCCAACGTGCTGGAACTGTGCACCGGGTCGGGCTGCCTGGCCATCATGCTGGCCGATGCCTTCCCGGATGCGGAAGTCGATGCGGTGGACATCTCGGGCGACGCGCTGCAGGTGGCGCGCAAGAATGTCGATACCTATAAGCTGAACGACCGCGTCAACCTGATCCAGTCGGACCTGTACGCCAACCTGCCGGCGGGCAAGAAGTACGATCTGATCGTGACCAACCCGCCTTATGTGAATTCTTCGTCGATGGCCAAGCTGCCGCAGGAATACCTGCACGAACCGCAAATCGCCCTGGATGGCGGCGCGGATGGCATGGACCTGGTGCGCAAGATCATCGCCGGCGCGGCCGAGCGCTTGACCGACGACGGCTTGCTGATTGTTGAAATCGGCAATGAGAAGGAATTTGCGGAAGCGGCCTTCGGGCACCTGGGCTTGACCTGGCTGACCACCAGCCAGGGCGACGATATGGTGTTCCTGCTGACTGCTGACCAATTGAAAATCTAAACCGGCGAACCCGGGTCAGGCCCAAGGGCCTGACCCCAGCTGGGGTCTGACCCTTGGGTCTGACCCCGGTTTACCGGTTTTAACAGAACGACCCAAAAAAGATGATCCGCTTCACCAACGTCAGCCTGATGCGCGGCCTGAAGCCGCTGCTCGAATCCGCCGACCTGACCCTGAACCCCGGCGACAAGATCGGCCTGATCGGCGCCAATGGCGCCGGCAAATCCAGCCTGTTCGCCATGCTGCGCAACGAGCTGCACCCTGACCTGGGCGACATCGACTTCCCGAAAAGCTGGCGCATGGCCTACGTGGCGCAGGAAACCCCTGCCCTGCCGCGCACCGCCATCGAATACGCCATCGACGGCGACGCCCACCTGCGCCAGCTGCAGGCCGAACTGACCCGCCTGGAGGCATTGCCCGATTCGCCCGAACACGGCATCGACATCGCCCACGTGCACACCGCCCTGGCCGACGCCGACGCCTACACTGTGCAGTCGCGTGCCGAACAGCTGCTGCTGGGCCTGGGCTTCTCGCTGGAACAGATGCAGCAGCCGGTGGCCAGCTTCTCCGGCGGCTGGCGCATGCGCCTGAACCTGGCGCAGGCGCTGATGTGCCCTTCCGACCTGCTGCTGCTGGACGAACCAACCAACCACCTGGACCTGGACGCCATCATCTGGCTGGAAGACTGGCTGAAGCGCTACCCCGGCACCCTGATCATCATTTCCCACGACCGCGATTTCCTCGACGAGATCGTGAACGTGATCGTCCACATCGACGACCGCAAGCTGAAACGCTACTCGGGCAACTACTCTGCCTTCGAGCGCCAGCGCGCCGCCCAGCTGGTGCTGCAGGCTTCGGCCATCGAAAAGCAGCAGCGCGCCCGCGCCCACCTGCAATCCTTCATCGACCGCTTCAAGGCCAAGGCCACCAAGGCGCGCCAGGCGCAGAGCCGCATGAAGCAGCTGGCGAAAATGGAAGAACTGGCGCCGCTGCGCGCCGCCGCCGAATTCAGCTTCGAATTCCGCGATCCGGTCAGCGCGCCCAACCCGCTGCTGGTGATGGAAGACGTCGATTGCGGCTATCACACCGAGCAAGGCGACAAGACCATCGTGCGCGGCGTGACCTTCTCGCTGGTGCAGGGCCAGCGTATCGGCCTGCTGGGCGTGAACGGCGCCGGCAAGTCGACCCTGATCAAGACCATCGCCGGCGACATCGACCCGCTGACGGGCACCGCCACCACCGGCAAAGGCCTGGTAATCGGCTACTTCGCCCAGCACCAGGTGGAGATGCTGCGCCACGACGAATCGCCGCTGTGGCACCTGCAGAAGATGGCGCCGACCGTGCGCGAGCAGGAATTGCGCAACTTCCTGGGCAGCTTCAACTTCCCGGGCGATATGGTGACCAGCAAGATCGCGCCGTTTTCCGGCGGCGAAAAGGCGCGCCTGGCGCTGGCCCTGATCGTGTGGCAGCGCCCCAACCTGCTGCTGCTGGACGAACCGACCAACCACCTGGACCTGGAAACGCGCGAAGCGCTGACCGACGCCCTGGCGCAGTTCGAAGGCACGCTGCTGGTGGTATCCCACGACCGCCACCTGCTGCGCGCCACCACCGAGCAATTCATCATCGTCGAGAATGGCCGCCTGCGCGAATTCGACGGCGACCTGGACGACTACAAGGATTGGCTGTTGCAAACCAAGCTGGCCAAGCCGGCCGCCGCGTCCATCGCTGCGCCAGCCGCCGGCCAGCCAGCCGCCGCCGACGCATCGCCGGTCGACCGCAAGGAGCAGAAGCGCCTGGAAGCCGAACAGCGCCAGCGCCTGTCGGCCCAGCGCAAGCCATTGGAAAACCGCCTGAAGAAGGTGGAAGCCGCGATGGCCCAGCGCAGCGAGCAGAAAGCCGCCATCGACGCCGCCCTGGCCGATCCGGCCATCTACGAGGCCGACAACAAGCCGAAGCTGAAAACCCTGCTGGCCGACCAGGTCGAATGCAGCAAGGAGCTGGAACAGCTGGAAGGCGAATGGCTCGAGCTTCAGGAGCAGCTGGAAGCACTGGCCGCCTGACGCGGGCGCCCCGCCCCGCGCACCGCCATCAGGCGGTCGATATCGAGCACGATCAGGCGCCGTTCGCCCAACTGTCCCATGCCCAGCAGGTAATCGACCTCATCGCCCACATGCGGCAAGGGGTGCACCTCGGAAGCCGCCAGCGTCACGAGGTCGGTCACGCCATCGGTCACCATGCCCATCACGCAGGTCGACAACTGCAGGATGATCACATCGGTGCGCGGGTCGTGCTGCTCCGGGCGCGGGCCGAAGGCCACCCGCATGTCCACGATCGGCATGATGACCCCACGCGACAAGGCTACGCCTTCCACAATTTCGCCGCCCGACGCCACCCGCTCGAGCGCGCTCAATGGGCGCAACTCCTGTACGCGGCGGTAATCCAGCGCATATTCCAGGCCGCCCAGGCGGAACGTCAGGTACTGTCGCAGGTCGGCTTCCATATTGCTCCCTTAAATCCGGTGAAACGCTTTGCCATCGTACCGTTACGCAACAGCAAGCAGTTTGACCATCCTCAAAGGTTGCCGCGTGGGCTACAATGCTCGCACGACAATTCGCGGGGAAAGCACCCATGTACCAATGGCTGAAGCGCCTGCTCGCCAAACCTGACAGCCTTCCGGCGCCAAGCGCGGCTTCGGCGCCACAGCCAGCGCAGCCTCCGGCACCGCCGGCGCCCATCCTGTCGCCCGCCCTCGAAGGCGGCCCCGATTTCGAACAGAAAGACCTGGTCAATTCCGCCTACCAGCACTGGCTGTTTGCCCTGCCCGAGGGTGAATCGCTCGACACCACCGCGCCGGAAGACCGCGTATTGCGCGAATTGGGTGCCGCCGCCCAGTCGGGCCAAAGCGCCGCCGACATGCTGCGCCGCATGCCGGGCGTGGTGCCGCAGCTGTTGCAAAGCCTGCGCAGCGAGAATTTCGCCGGCGCCGAGATCGCCCGCAAGATTTCCAACGACCTGGTGCTGGTGGGGTCGGTGCTGCGCCTGGCCAATGCCGCCATCCAGAACAGCGGCGAGCCGGCCACCATCAACAGCGTCGAACACGCCGTGATCGTGATCGGCCAGGAAGGTTTGCGCCAGTTGATCACCACGGTCGCCTTCCGCCCCATCATCGACCTCAATTCGGGCTACTACACCAAGCTGATGGCGCCGCGCATCTGGGAACAATCGGAAAAGAGCGCTGTTGCCTGCCGCATGCTGGCGCCGGAATTCGATGTCGACCCGTTCGAAGCCTTCCTGGCCGGGCTGGTGCAAAACGCCGGGCTGCTGACCGCCCTGCGTGTGATGGATGCCCAGGCCGGAGAACCCGGCGCCCTGGGTTCGGCCACCTTCCGCGCCCGCCTGGCCCGCGAAGCGCGCGCCATTTCCGCCGGCATCGCCGAAGCCTGGAGCTTCCCGCCCGCTATCACCCGGGCCATCCGCGAACAGGAAGCGGCGCGCAAAGGCAGCGGGCTGTCGCCGATGGCGCGCCTGCTGGCACTGGCCGACTACCTCGCCAAGATCCGCCTGTTGCAAGCCAACGGCGCACTGGACGACCGCGAACACAATCTCTTCCACGGCCTGCCGCTGGGCGCCATGCCCTGCTACGCCGCGCTGGCAGGATAAAAGTCGGGGTCAGCTCTGGCAACCGGACATTTGCGCCTGCGCGAAGCGCAAAGCTCCTCGAGAAGCCAGAGCTGACCCCGACTTTTATGCCGAGAGCTGACCCCGACTTTCATGCTGCGCTGGCGCTCCAGTCGAAGCTGCCGTTGCTGCCGGCGAACAGGGGCTGCTGCTTGCCCAGCGCAACGCGCAGGCGCGCCTTGACTTCCTTGGGCGGCAGCAGGTGGGCCGGTCCCAGGTCGGGGTTGAACAGCATCTTGCGCACCACCATATCTCCCGCCACTTGCCGCACGGTGCAGCGCGCGCTGCCGATCACCATCAGCTTCTGGCGGTAGACGTGCTCGCCCAGCTCCTGCTCCTTCTGCTGCGCCGCCTGGGCTTCCTTCATCTGCACCTGCAAGCGCGCCACCATCTTCAGAGAGGGCCCGACCTTGAACGCCATTTTCTGGAACAGCGCCAGCTGCTCCTGGTTCAGCGTGACTTCCTGCTTGCGCACCTTGCTGGCCAGTTGCAGGTAGTTGCGGATTTCCTGGTCGGCGGTCAAGGCATCCATCTGCGCCTTGCAGCGTTCCGCCTGCTGCTCGTGGCGGGCCGCCCGCTCCGCGCATTCGGCCAGCTTGTCGTCGTATTTGCCAGTATCGGGCACCATCACATGCAACTGCATTTCGGCCTGCTTGCGCGGGCCGGCGTTGTCGATCTCGATGCGGCGCGCGGCGATGGCGCAGCCGGCGGCCAGCTTGACCAGCACTTCGTCGGCCATGATTTCGCAGTTGTAGGCTTCATTGATGATCACGCGGGTGCCGGTGATCACGCAATTCTGCGCCTTGCCCAGCACTACCTCGCCCTTCTTGGCCTGCAGCACGGCGCCCGATGCCACGCCGGCCACGCGGATATTGCCGTCCGCATTGGACGCGCTGCCGCCCATCAAATTCTTTTGCAGGACGATGGTGCCGCCGCGCGAACTGAGATGGCCGAACACGTCGCCATGCACCGTGATATTGCCGCCTTCCACCACGCGCTGTTCCTGCACTTCGCCGAACTCTTCGTAATCGGCGCCCAGCTGCAGGTTGCCGGTGGTGCGCGCCGACACCCCTTCGCGGTTGACGATCTTGGGGCCGATGGATATGCGCTTGCTCTGGCTGTCGACATTGATGAAGCCTTCCACCGCCGACACCAGGTAATCGATGCCATCAATGTGCTCCACCACCGTGCCGGGGCCGGCCACCGTGGTGAGCGCAACGTCGCGCGCCGGCGGCGGTTCCAGCACGCTGCCGGACAGTTCAAAGCCGGGCGTGCCCGGCTGCGGCGGTTCGCGGCGCAGCAGGCGCACCTGGGCCTTCACTTGCGGGAAACGGTTCTGGAAAGTGTGCAGGTCGAAGCGGCCGTTGGCCAGCAGGCGCGGCGCATTGGAGCGGTGGATGCTCTCGGACACTTCGACGATGGCGGCGTCGCGCCCCGGCGCCGGCGGCAGCTTGCGCGCCACGATCAGGCGCGCCGCCTTGCCGCTGGCGATCGCCGCGCGTACGGCCGGCGCGTCGATGCCGAAACGGATACCCTTGCTCCACATATCGGCCACGAATTCGCCGAAGTCGAGCTGGGCCGGCTCGGCCGCCATGCCTTCGACTTCCAGGAACACCGGTTCGAAATAGTATTCCGCTTCGCCGCCGACGATGCGCACCGACTTGTACAGCGCCCGGCGCGCGCTGGGGAAGGGCACGATTTCATCGGCGATGCGCCACAGCAGCTGGTCTTTCATGCCCTCCGGCAGCTCCGGGCCGGCCCCGTAGAGGGCGCGGATGAACACACCGTAATCGAGTCCGCGCAAGCTGGCGCCGGAGGCGAACACCTGGTTGGCCGCCGCTTGCAACAAGGCCGCCGAGTCTTGCGCCTTGAAATACACGCCATCGGCGCGCTGGACCAGCGACGATGGCAGATCGCCGGCCGCCGTGGCGGCCGAGGCTGCGTCTGCAGGCACCATGTCTCCCGGATTGAGTTCTTGCGCCATTGTACGGCTATCGGCTCACTACGCGACACTCGCCTCGGCAGGGGTGGCGCCGTGCCAGGCCAGGCTGCCGCTGGTGCCGGCGAAAATCGCCACGCTGTCCAGCCGCGGCCCGCGCAGCATGGCCTTGTAATCCTTGGGCGCCGCCAGGAAATTGGCGGCGGCCTCCTCGCCCAGCGGCAGGGTACGCACCAACACTTCGCCATCGACCAGGGAGATCCGCACCGATGAGCGCGCGGCAGCGTCGCGCTTGAGCGCTTCCAGTTCGGCGCGCCGGGCGTCCAGCAGCCCCACGGCATCTTCCGCCAGTTTGATCGATTGCAGCAATTGGCCGATGGCCTTGATTTGCGGCGCCACCGCGGCTGCCACTTTCTTCAATTGCGGCACCTGGGCCGGCGTCAGCTGGATTTCCCCCTTGCGCAGCTTGTCGGCCAGGGTCAGGTAGCTGCGCACCTCGGGCAGCCCGCTCAAGCGGTCGTGCTCGGCGCGCCAGGCGGCGATCTCGGCGCTATGGCTGGCCGCCTGCTGCGCCAGGCTGGCCAGTTCGGCCTCGTGGCCGGCCACGTCCTGCACCACCACATAGACCAACATTTCACTGTTCTTGCGCGGACCAGCGCTTTCCACCAGCACGCTGCGCCCGGCAATGGCGCAGCCGGAGGCCAGCTTGACTTCCACCTCGTCGGCAAAGATTTCGCAATTGCTGGCTTCCTCCACCACCACCTTCGGTGCGCTGATCACGCAGCTCTCGGCGCGGCCGGCCATGGTCACCGTGCCGCCGGCAGCCTGGATGGTGGAGCCCGATGCCACGCCAGCGATGCGGATGTCACCGCGTGCATTGATGGCCTTGCCGCCCACCAGGTTACCGCCCAGGACAATGGTGCCGCCGCTCGAATGGATATTGCCGTACACGTCGCCGTGCACGGTGATGTCGCTGCCGTTGACGTCGCGCAGCTCCTGCACGTCGCCGAATTCCTCGAAAGCCCCCACCAGCTCCAGGTTGCCGGTGGTGCGGCCGGACACGCCTTCGCGGCTGATGATCTTGTCGCTCAGCGCCACCTGGCCGCTCTTCGGGTCCACATTCAGGAAGCCTTCGCGTGCCGCCACCAGGAATTCGCCGCCCTCCTCGCGCACGATCACGGTGCCTTCGCCGGCATAGCGCGCGAAGTCGATGTCGGCCGGCGCCAGGGCCAGCAACGGCTGGCCGGCGATATTGCGTCCCGGCGCGCCCGGCACGCCCGGCAGCTTTTGCAGCAGGCGCACGCCCTGCTTGATCTGGGGGAAACGGTTCTGGAAGCTGGTCAGGTCGACGGTGCCGTCGGCGCGCTGGCGCGGGGCATCGCTGCGGTGCAGTTCGGGCGCCACTTCCACCACCCGCGCATCCTGCGCCGGGGTCGGTTCCAGTTCGCGCGCCACCGCCACCCGCTCGCCCTTGGGCGCCGCGATGGCGGCCCGCACTGCCGCTTCCTGGACGCCGAAGCGCACATTCTTCAGCCACATATCGGCCACGAATTCGTCGAAGTCGAGCAGGGCCGGACGTTCCGGCAGCACGCTGCCGTCGGCCTGTTCCTCGGCCGGCAGGTAGAGCGGTTCGAAGTAATATTCCGCTTCACCGTCGCGTATCTTGACGTTGCGGTACAGCGGCCTGCGCTGGGGCGGGAACGCTTCCACCCCATCGGCCACCCGCAGCAGCAAGCCGACGGCGGGCGCCAGCTCGGGCCCCACCCCGTACAGGGCGCGCACCAGTACCGGGTAATCGAGGCCGCGCAGCACCCAGCCGGCGCGGAACAGCGCATCGACGGCCGCGGTCAATTCCGGCGCGAGCAGGCGCCCGTCCAGGAAGACCCCGTCGGGCCGCTGGACCACGCCTGGCGGCAAGGTGCCGGCATTCTCTAATTGCTGGGACAAAGCTCCTCCTCCAGTGCCCTGAGTGTGGGCGCGCCGGGGCGCGATGTCTTGCGGGCAATCAATCTTACACGCAAAACATCAAAAATCGGAGCTTTCAGGGGCCGGAATCTGTCTTAACGTTACGTAAACGTCACACATTCTCACCGCCGGGGCGGCAGGGAATAGACTTGCTGGCCCGCTTCATTGATCTGGCGGCGCAGGTCGCGGCGCTCGTCGGGCGTCATGCGGCCCATGCGACGCGACACTTCTGCGTTGTTGCTGTTTTCTTCCATGAGGCGGCGCTGTTCTTCCGCGCGCGCTTCAAAAGAACGCGGATCGCGGGCATCGCTCCAGCGGCTATCGCGGAAGTCGCGGCGGCCTTCCTTGCGCTGGTGCTGGCTGTTCGGCTGGTCGGATTGCGCCTGCACGCTCGCGCTCCAGGTGCAGCACAGGCTGGCGCACAAGGCGATTGCCGCCGCTTTGCCCATTCCCGATTTCGCACCCAAGTCCATTGCCAACCTCGTCGTACTTGCCGTATCCATGCCCGCAGTGTATGCGCTCCGACTTTCCATAGTAAGAGTGTCGGGGTAAAGTTTGTAAGAATTTGTAATGAGTTTTCTCCGGGGTGGCCCCGGCAACGAATATGACGTTACCATAGCGACATGCATCTGACAATTCAACAATATCAACATTGATATGAATACGACCACTACCCCTCCTGCCGCACCGGGCGGCCAGCACGGCCACCAGGCCAAGATCATGGTGGTGGACGACGACGTCCGCCTGCGCGACCTGTTGCGCCGCTACCTGACCGAGCAGGGCTTCAACGTCGTCACCGCCGAAAACGCCACCGCCATGAACAAGCTGTGGCTGCGCGAGCGTTATGACTTGCTGGTGCTGGACTTGATGCTGCCGGGCGAAGACGGTTTGTCGATCTGCCGCCGCCTGCGCGGCGCCGGCGACCAGACCCCGATCATCATGCTGACCGCCAAGGGCGAAGACGTGGACCGCATCGTCGGCCTGGAAATGGGCGCTGACGATTACCTGCCCAAGCCGTTCAACCCGCGCGAACTGGTGGCGCGCATCGGCGCCGTGCTGCGCCGCAAGCAGCCCGACGAAATCCCCGGCGCGCCATCCGAAACGCCGCAAACCTTTGAATTCGGCCAGTTCGTGCTCGACCTGGGCACCCGCACGCTGAAGAAAAATGGCGAGACCGTGCCGCTGACCACCGGTGAATTCTCGGTGCTGAAAGTGTTCGCGCGCCACGCGCGCCAGCCGCTGTCGCGCGAAAAGCTGATGGAATTGGCGCGCGGCCGCGAATACGAAGTGTTCGACCGCAGCCTGGACGTGCAGATTTCGCGCCTGCGCAAGCTGATCGAGCCCGACCCGTCCAGCCCGCTGTACATCCAGACGGTGTGGGGCCTGGGCTACGTCTTCATCCCTGAGGGCCAGCCGCGCTGAACCTGGGTAGTCGATGAAATTCCACCTGCCGCGCCCAGCGTCGCTGACCAGCGGCCTGTTCTGGCGCACCTTCCTGTTGCTGAGCGTGCTCACCACGCTCTCCATGTCGGCCTGGTTCGCCATGGTCAACGTCGTCCAGCGCGAACCGCTGGCGCAGCAAACCGCGGCCCAGGTGGTGTCGGTGGTCACCATCACGCGCGCCGCCCTCACCCACTCAGCGCCCGAATTGCGGCGTGAATTGCTGTTCGAACTGGTGTCGAATGAAGGGATCCGCGTCTTCACCATGGAAGATGAAGACGAAGTCGCGCCGCCGCCCAAGACCGCGCTGATGGCCGACGTGCAATCCCTGGTGCGGGCCAAGCTGGGCGCCGACACACGGTTCGCCTCGGAAGTGAATGGCGTGCCCGGCTACTGGATCAGTTTCAAGATTGCCGACGACCGCTATTGGCTGATGCTTGAGCGCGAACGCTTGCAGGGCCCGGTCGAATGGCTGGGCTGGGCCGGTGTGGTGTCGGTGGTGTCGCTGCTCGGCGCAGCCCTGATTTCCAGCCTGGTCAACCTGCCGCTCAAGCGCTTGACGGCGGCGGCGCGCGAAATCGCCCAGGGCCGCCACCCTGCCCCGCTGCCCGAAGTGGGACCGCAGGAAGTGCGCCAGGCCAACCGCAGCTTCAACCAGATGGTCGACGACTTGCGGCAGGTCGAGTCCGACCGCGCAGTGATCCTGGCCGGCATCTCCCACGATTTGCGCACGCCGCTGGCGCGCATGCAGCTGGAAGTGGAGATGGCCAACCTGTCGGCCGAGGCGCGCGAGGGGATGCAGTCCGATATCGCGCAGATGGATGCCATCATTGCCCAGTTCCTGGACTACGCCAAGCCGACCGAAGTGTCCAGCTTCAA
>CBFGQI010000158.1:0-11219 GCA_965650885.1 uncultured Oxalobacteraceae bacterium | reverse complement strand
CCTGCGCACGCGCGTGCAGTTCGCCCAGGTCAACCTCAACGAGCCGCTGCCGCAGCTGGGCCAGTTCGACCTGGTGTTCCTGCGCAATGTGATGATTTATTTCGACAACGACACCAAGCGCCGCGTGGTGGCCCGCGTGCTGTCGCAACTGCGCCCCGGCGGCCATTTCCTGATCGGCCACGCCGAAAGCTTGAACGACATCACCAGCGCGGTGGAAATGGTCGCGCCAGCGATTTACCGCAAGATCTGAAACCGCTTGATTCGTTCAGGCGGCGCGCTTGAGGCGGCGTGGCGGGGGACTGCGGCGGGGCGTGGCAGCGGCGTGCAGGGCAGCCTGTGGCTGGACCTGCCCGACACGGAACACGCTCACCACTTCCACCAGCTGGCCCGCCTGTTCATGCATGGACGCGGCAGCGGCGGCGGCTTCCTCCACCAGGGCGGAGTTCTGCTGGGTCGCCGCATCCATATCGCTGATGGCGCGGTGCACTTGCGCGATGCCGCCGCTTTGCTGCGTGCTGGCGGCACTGATGTCGCCCATGATGCCGGTCACGCGCTCGATGCTGGCCAGCACGTCCTGCATGGTGGCGCCGGCCTGGTCGGCCAGGCGGCTGCCCGCATCGGCATGCTGCACGGAATCGTCGATCAGCGCCTTGATTTCCCGCGCCGCGGCGGCCGAGCGCTGGGCCAGCGCGCGTACCTCGGAAGCGACCACGGCAAAGCCGCGCCCATGTTCGCCCGCGCGCGCCGCTTCCACGGCGGCATTCAGGGCCAGGATATTGGTCTGGAACGCCACGCCATCGATCACGCCGATGATGTCGGCGATGCGGCGCGAGGAAGCGTTGATGGCGCCCATGCTCTGCACCACCTGCCCCACCACTTCGCTGCCGCGCCGCGCCGTTTCGGCTGCGTGGCCGGCCAGCTGGTTGGCTTGCTGCGCGTGCGCGGCGTTGCCGGCCACGGTTTCGGTCAAGCCCTGCATCGAGCTGGCGGTTTCCTCCAGCGCCCCGGCTTGCGAGGAAGTGCGTGCGGCCAGGTCCTGGTTGCCGCTGGCGATCTGGGCGGAGGCGGTGGAAATCGCATCGGTGGCGCTGCGTGCTTGCGCGACCAGGCGCGCCAGGTTGTCGCGCATGCCCTGCATGGCATGCAGCAGGCTGCTGTCGTCGCCTGCGCGCAGCTCGATGCCGACCGTCAGGTCGCCGCCCGCGATGCGGCCTGCCAGTGCCGCCGCCTGTGCCGGGTCGCCGCCAAGCTGTTGGAACAGCTTGCGCAGGATTTGCAGCGCCACGCCGATGCCTGCCGCCATCGCCAGCACGAGGATCGCCACCAGCTGCCAGCTGGCGCTTTCGATGCGCTGGCGCGCAGCGCTTTCATCGTCGGCCACGCGCTTGTTGGCCATTTCCACCACCTTGTCGACAGCCTGGCGGTGCCGGGCATATAGCCCGTGCAGCTTGCCCATCGCCGCTTCGGCGGCCGCCTTGTCGCCGCTGCGGATGGCGGGGATGAGTTCGCGCTCGGCCTCCGCGTAGAAGGCCAGCGCCGGTTCGTGCGCCTCCTTCAGGAAGGCTTGCCGCAAAGCCGGTTCCAGTTCCTGCTTGAGCCAGAACTGGTGGCGCGTGTCGTAGTCGGCCTTCAGGGCCTGCATGCGCTGCAGCAGCTGGTCCTGGCGCGCCTTGTCGCCGGCTTCCAGCAACTGGTAGGCGGTGAGGTAGGACTCGATGATGTATTCCGGCGGCGGTAGGATATCGGCCACCAGGTCCTTGCTCTGGATGATGTGTTCATACAACGGCCCGTTGACGCGCAGCTCGCGCAGCACCTTCAATGACCAGGCGCCGTAGGCAAAAAAACCGAGGGCAAAACAAGCAAGCAGGATGGCAAAGCGGGTCTTGATGTCGAGCGTTGGCTTCATACATTTCCCTATGGACGGGCCGCCGGCGGCGGCAATGTTGCAGATTCTATATTGCTGTCCGGCCTTTGTATGTAGGGAAGTCCTGACTGAAGAATCAGGAATGCTTGATGCATGTGCGGCTCGGCTTCTTGCTATCTTTAAATCACCCGGATCGAGGAGGAGATGAAATGAACAAGGCAGTTTATATGGCGGCGCTGCTGCTGCCGCTGGCGACGCAGGCGGCCGAAGAATACGCCACGCCGCGCGATGCGGAGCAATTGGTGGCGAAGGCCGTGGCGGCGATCGGCAAGGAGGGTGCCAAGGTATTCGACGCCATCACGGCCAAGGATCAGGCCTGGGTGCGGGGCGACCTGTACCCCGTGGTGTACGACATGAACGGCAAGGTACTGGCGCATGGCCAGAACCCGAAAATGGTGGGCAAGGATTTGATCGCCTTGCGCGACGCGGACGGCAAGTCCTTCATCCGCGAACGGATCGAGCTGGCCAAACAGAAGCCCAGCTTCTGGCAGGATTACAGCTTCCTCGACCCGATCAGCAAGAACATCCTGCCCAAGCGCATGTACTGCGAGCGCTCGGGCGAGAATGTGGTGTGCGCCGGCGTCTACAAACGCTGATTACTGGCTCTCCAGCACGGTACGGCCGTTCAGCGGCTGGACCGGGCGGGCGTTATGTTTGTACAGGGCCGCAAAGCGCTTCAGCTGGGCGGCCGACATTTCAACCGGCTGCTTCAGCACGAACCAGTTCACTTCCTCGCTGCATGGCGGGGTAGTCAGTGAACCCTGGAAGTTGTAGTAGCCCTGGACCTGCGGCAGCAGCGATGCGATATCGATGCTGACGCCGGCCGGTTCCTGCTGCTGGCCCTTTTCGGTTGGCAGTGCATCCCACAGCGTCTTGACCAGTGGGTTTTCGGCGCCTTGCTTGAACAGCACGGCGACCACGCCCAGCTTGCCCTCGGCGTTCTTGTGCACCAGGTGCGCCACCATCGGGTAGCTGCGGCCGTTGATGCGCTCTTCGCTTGGCTTGTGGAAGTGGAATTGCAGCAGGTCGTAGCGCACGCCGCCGATGGTCACGCTGCTGCCCGGGGCATAGTTGACCTGGATGGTGTGGCCATTGTCGACGATTTTCAGCGGCGATGGCTGGTAGGCGAATTCCAGCGCCGGCAGTTTCTCTTTTTTGGTGGTGCGGATATCGATCGGCGATTGCTGGTGGCCCAGTTTGCAGGTGCTGTAGTCGGCCTGCATGCTGCCCCAGTGCTTGGGACCGTGGGCGCCTTCATAGCTCCAGTGGGCCGGCGTATCGGCGGCGAATGCGGTGCCGGCCAGCAGGAAGGCGCCGAGGGTGAGGGAGATGCGTGTTTTCATGGTTCATCCTTTCAACGTTGCAAGCGCGCATCTTGGCAAGTATGCGGCCGGCGCAACATCGGCCCATCCTGATTTGCGTGTAAGGAAGGAAGCCTTGTATCGTAAGGAATTCCTGATGTTGACGGATTGGTATTCTTAGGCAAAGATGTGGCCCGCTTGGCAACGTTGCCAGACTGATGATGCGAACAACAACAAGGGGTGAGGAATGGGGCAATCTGGAAAGCAGGCCGCCGTCTGGCTGGTACTGTCAGGCTGCGTGGCAGCCAGTGCGCGCGGCGACGATGCGCCGCTGCCCACTGTGGTGGTGAGTGGCCAGCGCGCCAGCCTGGAGTCGGCGCGCCAGCTGCGCCGCCAAGGCGAGGGCGTCGTCGACGCCGTGGTGGCGGACGATATCGACAAGCTGCCCGACTTCAGCGTCAACGACGCGGTGCAGCGCGTGCCGGGCGTGCAGATCATGCGCGACCGCGGCGAAGCGTCGGCGGTGGCCATCCGCGGTTTGACGCAGCTGGAAACCACCATCAATGGACGCGAAGTATTCACCGCCGGCTTGACCGGCGCCGCCCAGCAGCGTTCCGTGGACTTCGCCGACTTGCCGGCGGAAATGGTGAATGCCATCGCCGTGCACAAGACGTCCAACGCCAGCCAGCTGGAAGGCGGCATCGGCGGTTCGGTCGACTTGCGCACGCGCCGCCCCTTCGACTTCCAGGAGAGCGTGCTGGCAGCCACCGCGCGCCAGGTGCACGGCGACCTGGCTGGCGGCAGCGCGCCGCAGTTCAGCGTCCTGGGCAGCCAGCGCTGGCGCCTGGGCGGCGGCGAGTTCGGCGCGCTGCTCGGCCTTTCCAGCCAGCGCCGCGCCTGGCGCGAAGACCAGAAGAGCAGCGGCAACCCGGTGCTGCGTCCCGACCTGGTGCCGGACCAGACGGTGGTCGCCCCCAATGGCAGCACGGAATCGGCCAGCCTGGGCCGGCGCCGGCGCGAAGCGGCCAACTTCGCCCTGCAATGGCGCCCGCAGCCGGGACTGGAACTGTATGCCGAAGGCAGCTACGCCCAGTTCAAGACCCTGCAGGATACCTGGCAGGCCAATGCGGCGGCTTCGCCCAATGCGGTGCCCGGCAGCGTGAGCCTGTTCCCCGGGACACCCTATCTGCAAAGCGTCGCGTGGATCAATTCATCGCTGAGTATCCTCAGCTTTGCGCGCGACACGGTCAACCGCGACCGCCAGCTGGCACTGGGCGGCAGCTGGCGCAATGGGCAGCTGACCGTGCACGCTGACCTCAGCCGTACGACCGCCTTCCAGAACCTGGTCTTCTCCGGCACCAGCGTGGGCGCCACGCTGCCGCGTTTCAGCCAGGATTGGCGCGGCGGCATTCCCGCCACCGCCTACGAATTCGACGCTGGCGACCCGTCCCGCTACCGCTACGGCAGCATGCTGTACACGCTGCGCCCGTTCCACGGCGATTTGAACGCGGCGCGCGTCGATGCCGAATGGTCGCGCCCCGGCAGCTTCCTGCACACGCTGGCGGCCGGCGTGCGGCTGGCGCGACGCGGCGCCGACAATGGCAGCGGCGTGATCGGCGCCACGGCCGCCGCCAATGTGCCGGCCGGCGCGCTGACGGATACCCTGGTCGCCAGCCCGGCCGGTAGCCTGTTCCCCGGCGAAGGCGTGGCCAGCCTGGACGGCTACCTGGCCGGCAGCCTGGCCCTGGCGCGCGACCCGCTGGCCTTGCGCCGCCAGTTGGGCGTGACGGCCGCCGTGCCGGCCAATGGCGCGCCGGGCATCTGGTCTTTCGAAGAACGCAATACCTCGGCCTGGCTGATGGGCAGCTTCCGCGCTGCCGGCTTGCCGCTCGATGGCAATGCCGGCCTGCGCGCCGTGCACGTGCGCAGCGAAGCCGATGGCATGCGCGCCGCCCTGGGCGGCGGCTTCGCCCCGGTGGCCATGGACAGCAGCGGCACCGACTGGCTGCCCAGCGCCAACCTGCGCTACCGCCCCGGTGGCGACAGCGCCTGGCGCGCCGCCGTATCGAAAACCTTGGCGCGGCCCACCTTCGACCAGCTGCAGCCGTCGTTGACGCTGTTCCGCAACGTGATCAACCCGGCCAGCAGCACCGGCACGGCCGGCAACCCGGCACTGGAGCCGGTGCGTTCGCGCAACCTGGACCTGGCCTGGGAACGCTATTGGCCGGGACAGGGCATGTTCACCGCCACCGTGTTCTGGAAATGGGTCGATGGCTTCGTCCTCAACCGCACGGCGCCGGAAACCTACGATGGCGTGACGTACCAGGTGACGCGCCCGCAAAATGCCAACCCGGGCCGTATCAAGGGTGCCGAATTGTCTTATCAGCAATTCTTCGAGCGCTTGCCGGGCGCCTGGCGCGGCCTTGGTGTGCAGCTCAACTTCACTTACGTGGACAGCGCCACCCCCAGTGCCGCCGTGGGCGCCGACATCCCGCTGCAAAACCTGTCGCGCCAAAGCGCCAACGCGGTGCTGATGTACGAGTACGGCCCGTGGTCGGCGCGCGCCGCCTACAACTGGCGTTCGCGCTTCCTGGCCGGCACCGCCACCTTCACCGGCATCGGCACCTTGCCGCAATATGTCGACAGTTACGGCTGGCTCGACGCCTCGCTGCGCTACCGGCTCAGCGAGCGCTGGACGCTGGCCCTGGAGGGCGGCAACTTGCTGAATACCGTGCGCCGCGCCTATTTCAGCGTCCCGCAACGCCACCAGTCGAGCTGGATGAATGACCGCCAGATCGGGGTGAGCGCAACGATGCGTTACTGAAAGTAGGGATAATTAGGGATTTCCCTATGGGCTTGTCAGGACAAATCTGTCATCCTGCAAGCTATGGGGACGACGCCGGGAGGGCCGGGCATGGCATGGCAAGGGGGCAAGCGCGCGGCATGGGCCGCCTGGGCCGTCCTGCCCCTGTGCTGGATGCTGGCGGCGCCGGCGTGCGCCATGCCGCTCGAAGCCTGGCGCGCCGAAGCGCAAGCGGTGCGCCAGCTGGCCGAAAACGACACCGCGCAAGCGGCGGCGCGGGCGGCCCGGCTGGCTGCGGACTTGCCCGCCGCGGCCACCGCGCCAGACCGCGCGCGCCTGCTCAACCTGCAGGCGCGCATCGCGCTGTACCGGGCGGAAACCGGCGCCGCTGCCCGATTCGCCGATCGCGCCCTGGCGCTGGCCGAGCGCAGCGGGGACCGCGTCGGCCAGGCCGAAGCCTACCTGGTGATCTCCCTGAATACGGTCAACGAAGGCAAGTTCGACCGCCTGATCGCCGTCACCAACCAGGCCGTCAAGGTGCTGGAAGGGGTGGAGCGGCCGGACCTGCTGGCCGAAGCCATGCTGCGCCTGGCCATGACCTACACCCGCTTCGGCAAACTGGAGGAATCGGTGGACGCCTGCCTGCGCACGCTGGACCTGGCGCGCCGCAGCCGCAATGCGCTGGCCCTGGCTTTCGGCCACCAATGCGTGGGCAGTTCCTACAATTCCAGCGACAACTTCGCCGAATCGCTGGAGCATTACCGCCAAATGCAGCAGCAGGCGAAGATCGCCGGTTCGCGCCTGCTGGAAGCGCTGGCCCTGAGCGGGCAGGGCGGGGTGATCGCCGCCCAGGGCGATGTCCGGCGCGGCGAAGCCCTGATCGCCCAGGCCAGCGCCCTGTACCGCAGCATCGGGCTGCCGTTCTACCTGACCGCCGCCCTGTATGCGGAAGCCAGCCAGGCGCGCCTGCAGGGCGACCGCCTGCGCGCCATCGCCCTGCTCGATGAAGCGGAGCAGACCTACCGCCGGCTGCCGAACAAGACTGGCCTGTGGTGGACGCTGACGGCGCGCGCCGGCGACAAGGCGGAGCTGCACAGGCTGGCCGAGGCCGAACAGGACTTGCTGCAAGCGCTGGCCATCGCGCGCGAGCTGAACCTGCCAATCTACCTGAGTGAAACGGAGCGGCAGCTGGGCGCCCTCGATGCGCGGCGCGGCGACTACCAGCGCGCCTACCAGCATTCGCTGGCGGCGGCCGAGATGACGGCCCAGGCCAACCGCAAGAAGATTTCCACCCGCGTGCTGGAACTGGCCGAACGCTACCAGCAGGAGGCGCGCCAGCGCGAAATCGCCGAATTGACCCGCCGCAACGAGCAACAGCAGGCGGAATTGCGCGAGCGCGCCTTGCAGCAGCGCTGGCTGTGGACCGTGCTGGGCGCCATCGTGCTGGTGCTGGCGGTGCTGGCTTACTTCATGCTGCGGCTGCGCCGCTCGCACCGCATGCTGGCCGCGGCCAATAGCGGCTTGCGTCAGTCGCAGCACGCGCTGCAGCGCCAGACCGGCATCTTGCAATCGGTGCTTGACAGCATGGGCGACGGCGTGCTGGTGGCCGACCAGGAGGGCCGGCTGGTGCTGGCCAACCCGGCCGCCGCCCGCATCGTCGGCGTGGCGCGCGCGGCCGGGCGCGCGGCCTGGCTGCCGGCGCAGCGCTTCTTCCGGCCGGACCGCAGCACCGCCTTCCCGCCGCAAGACTTGCCGCTGGCGCGCGCCTTGCGGCGCGAAGCGGATGCCAGCGCCGAAATCTATATGGCCGGCGTGGGCGAGGATGAACCGGGGCGCTGGCTGCATATGACGGCGCGGCCGCTGGGCGGCGGGCAGGCCGGGGCGGTGGCCGTGATCTCCGAGATCAGCGAGCGCAAGCGCGCGGAAGATGAAATCCGGGCCCTGAATGCCAACCTGGAAAGCCTGGTGCAGCAGCGCACGGCCCAGTTGCGCCAGCAGACGCGCTACCTGCGGGTGCTGATCGACACCATCCCCTGGTGGGTGTGGTTCAAGGATACCGACAGCCGCTATCTGGCGGTCAACCGCGCCACCGCCGCCATCCTCGGCACCGAAGTGGAGGCGATGGTGGGCAAGTCCGATTTCGACGTCAAGCCGCCCGAAGTGGCGCGGGCGTTCCGCGCCGACGACATGAAGGTGATGGCCAGCGGCAGCCCGCAAACCGTGGAAGAAGTGCAGCAGGGGCCGGATGGCGCGCTCTGGGTGGAAATCTTCAAGACCCCGGTGACCGACGAAGACGGCACGGTGCTGGGCACGGTGGGCCTGGCGCGCGACATCAGCGCGCGCAAGGAAGCCGAGGCGGCGCGCGACGCGGCCTTGCTGGAAGCGCAGCGCCTGGCCGGCATGCGCAGCGAATTCCTGGCCCAGATGAGCCATGAGTTGCGCACCCCGCTCAACGCCGTGCTGGGCTTCGTCCAGTTGCTGCTGCGCGACGGCAGCCTGGGCGAGCGCCAGCTCTCCAGCGTGAAGAGCATCGGCTATAGCGGCGAACATTTGCTGGGCTTGATCAACGACGTGCTCGATTCGGCCAAGCTCGAGGCGAGCAAGCTGCAATTGTTCCCGCAGCGCGTGGAACTGGGGCCGCTGCTGGAAGGCATCGCCGCCATGATGCGGATGCGGGCGGCCGACCAGGGCCTGGACTTTGCCTGCGAAGTGGGCGATGGCGTGCCGGCGGCGGTGCAGGTGGACGAGCAGCGCTTGCGCCAGGTGCTGCTCAATCTGCTGTCCAATGCCATCAAGTTCACCGACCGCGGCGCGGTGCGCCTGCGCGTGGCGGCGGCCGGGCCGGGACGGCTGCGCTTCGCGGTGCAGGATAGCGGCGTCGGCATCGAACCGGGCCAGCTGGAATCGATCTTCCAGCCGTTCGAGCAGGTGGGCGAAGCGCAGCGCCGCCTCGGCGGCACCGGCCTGGGGCTGGCCATCAGCCGCCAGCTGGTGCGCCTGATGGGCAGCGAAATCCAGGTGGAGAGCCAGCCCGGGGTGGGCAGCCTGTTCTGGTTCGAGCTGGCCGTGGCCGGCGACGATACGCTGCCGGCGGCGCTGGCCAGCGTGCCGGCCAGCGCACCGGAATTGCCGCTGCCGGTCTTGCCGCCGCAGGAACTGGAAACCTTGCAGCAACTGGTCCGGATCGGCAATATGCGCGCCATCCTGGACCACGCCGGCCACCTGGAAGCGCTCGATGCGCGCTACCTGCCGCTGGCCGAGCAACTGCGCCGGCTGGCACTGGGTTACCAGTCCAAAGCCTTGCGCACCCTGGTCGAACGCCTGGCGCAGCGCGACGCCGCGTGAGGGGCGCCGCAGGGCGGCAAAAATCAGGATTTCCTGATAGGCGTGGCGCTCCCGCTCTGTCATCCTGAACCGGAATTTTCTAGAGGATGGGCATGGACAGGTGGGGCTGCGGACGCCGGGCCGGGTGGCTGGCGTGGATATTGTGCTGGGGGCTGTGGCTGCCGGCAGGCGCGGCCACGCTTGCCGACTGGCGCGCAGGCCTGGACCGGGCGCGCCTGCTGGCCGAAAACGACGTGGCGCGCGCCGAAACGACGGTGCGCCAGCTGGCCGCCGGCGTGCCGGCCGACGCCACGCCGGCCGACCACACCCGGCTGCTCAATGTGCGGGCCCGCATCGTCCACTACGCGGGGCGGACGGAGGAAGCCGGCAAATTGGCCGACCAGGCCCTGGCGCAGGCGCAAAAGCAGGGCGACCGCGTCGGCCAGGCCGAAGCTTACCTGGTGCTGGCGCAAAACATCGTCAACCAGGGCGCTTTCGACCGCCTGTCCGCGGTCACCAGCGAAGCGGTCAAGACGCTGGAAGGGGTGGACCGGCCGGACTTGCTGGGCGACGCCTTGCTGCGCCTGGGCATGATGTACAGCCGCTTCGGCAAGCCCGATGAAATGGTCGACACTTGCGTGCGCGCGATGGACCTGGCGCGCCGCAGCCATGATGCCTGGGCCCTGGCTTACGCCCATTACTGCCTGGCCAATGCCTACAGCACCAGCGACAACAACCAGCCGGGCCTGGAGCAATTCCGCCTGATGCAGGTGCAGGCGCGCGTGGTGGGATCGCGCCTGCTGGAAGGCCAAGCCTTGCGCGGCCTGGCGCAGTTGCTGGGGGCGCAGAACGGCCAGGGCGCCGCCACCGTGGCGCACCAGGCCAGCGCCGTGTTCCGCGAAGTGGGGTCGCCGTTCTACCTGGCCGCCAGCCTGTTCGCCGAAGGCGCCCAGGCCAAGGCGCAAGGCGCACACGCGCAAGCGCTGGAATTCCTGGACCAGGTGGCGGCAATCTACACGCGCTTTCCGAACAATACCGGCATGTGGTGGACGCTGACCGCGCGCAGCGCCGAATACCATGCGCTGGGCAAGGAAGCGCTGGCCGAACAGGACTTGCTGCATGCGCTGGCGCTGGCCGAAACCCTCGGCTTGCCGCTTTACCTGAGCGAGAGCCAGCGCCTGCTGGCCGCGCTGGAAGCGGGGCGCGGCGCCTACCGCAAGGCTTACGAGCGCTCGCTGGCGGCGGCCGACATGACGGCGCGCGCCAACCGCAAGAAGGTGTCGACACGGGTGCTGGAATTGACCGAGCGCTACCAGCAGGAAGCGCGCTTGCGCGAAATCGCCGACCTGACGCGGCGCAACGAACAGCAGCGCATCGAGCTGCGCGAAGGGGCGCTGCGCCAGGGCTGGCTGTGGACGGTGCTGGGCGCCATCGGCGCGGTGCTGGCGGTGCTGGCCTTCTTCCTGCTGCGCCTGCGCCGCTCGCACCATATGCTGGCCGAGGCGAACAGCGGGCTGGAACGTTCGCAGCAAGCCTTGCGGCGCCAGACCGGCATCCTGCAATCGGTGCTGGACAGCATGGGCGATGGCGTGGCGGTGGCCGACGCCCAGGGCCGGCTGGTGCTGGTCAACCCGGCCGCCGAGCGCATTGTCGGCATCACGCGCGAAGCGGACGGTATGGCCTGGCCGCAGGCGCGCCGCTTCTACCGCACCGACCGCAGCACCGGCTATCCCGAATACGAATTGCCGCTGGCGCGCGCCCTGCGCGGCGAAGCCGGCGACGGTGCCAGCGCGGAAATCCTGATGGCCGGTGCCGACTTGCCGGCGCCGGGGCGCTGGCTGCGCATGACGGCGCGGCCCCTGGCCGG
>CBFGQI010000157.1:0-11268 GCA_965650885.1 uncultured Oxalobacteraceae bacterium | reverse complement strand
ATCGATTTGCTGGCATTTGCCGCGGGACAGGCCGGCGCCGTCATCGAGCGCCTGGCGCTGCACGCCGACCTGGCCCACGCCGCGCGTTACGACGAATTGACCGGCTTGCCGAACCGCAGGCTGTTCCAGGACCGCATCCTCTCCGCCATCGCGCGCTGCCGCCGCGGCCAGTCGCGCGGCGCCCTGCTGTTCATCGACCTGGACGACTTCAAGCTGGTGAACGACGAGCATGGCCACCTAGCTGGCGACCAGCTGCTGCAAGCCATCGCGCGCCGCATCACCTCCTGCGTGCGCGAAGCCGACACGGTGGCCCGCATCGGCGGCGATGAGTTCGTGGCCTTGCTGGAAAACGTTGCCGACCTGGCGCAAGCCGAAGCGGTGGCCAGCAAGATCCGGCAAGTGATCGCCACCCCGCTGGTGCAGGGCGGGCGCATCCTGCAGCCGCATGCCAGCATCGGCATCGCCCTCTACCCCGAGCACGGGGAAGCCATCGACCAGCTGATGCGCCACGCCGACCAGGCCATGTACGCCAGCAAAGCCGCGCGCAAGGCGGCCACCGCTTGAGTCGCGGCGGGCCCGCTAGGCTAGGCGCGGGCGCCGGGAACCGGGCGACGGCCGGGCTTCGAAGCGGAAGGCGCTGACCGACTCGGCCAACAGGACGGCTTGCTGCTGCATCGCGTCGGATGCCGCGGCAACTTCTTCCACCACGGCGGCATTCTGCTGCGTGACCTGGTCCATCTCGGCAATGGCCTGGTTGACCTGCTCGATGCCGGTGCTTTGTTCTTCGCTGGCCGCCATGATTTCCGCCATGATGCCGGTGACGCGATCGACGCTGGCCACCACCTGATCCATCGTGGCTCCCGCCTGGGCAACCAGCGTGCTGCCACGCTCCACCTGCTCGACCGAGCTGTCGATCAGGTGCTTGATGTCCCTGGCCGCCGTGGCGGAGCGCTGCGCCAGGTTGCGCACTTCGGCGGCCACCACGGCGAAGCCGCGCCCTTGTTCGCCGGCGCGCGCCGCTTCCACGGCGGCGTTCAGCGCCAGGATGTTGGTCTGGAAGGCGATGCCGTCGATGACCGCAATGATCTCCGCGATCTGGCGCGACGAGGCCTGGATGGTTGCCATCGTACCGACCACCTGCGCCACCACCGCGCCGCCATGTGCGGCCACGCTGGACGCCGACTGGGCCAGCGTGTTGCCCTGGCGTGCACTGTCGGCATTTTGCCGTACCGTCGAGGTGAGACGCCCCATCGACGCGGCAGTTTCCTGCAGGGCGGCAGCCTGCTGTTCCGTGCGCGAGGAAAGGTCCAGGTTGCTGCCCGCAATTTCGGCGGAAGAGGCGGCGATGGCATCCGTGCCCGCGCGCACCTGGCGCACGATCTGCAACAGGCTGTCGCGCATGGCCTTCATGGCGAACAGCAGGCTGGCCTGGTCGCCGTCCCTGGTCTGCACAGGCTTGCTCAGGTCGCCGGTGGCGATGCGTTGCGCGATGTCGACGGCCTGCTCCGGCTCGCCGCCGATCGAGCGTTCGATATGGCGGATCACCAGGGCGATGATGGCGGTCAGCGCGACGCCGATCACGGCCAGCAGGATGCCCGCGCGCCAGAGGTCCTGGCGGAACGCTTGCTCCAGGTCGTCGAGGTAGACCCCGGTCATGAACGTCCAGTCCCACGGTTTATAGGTCAGGATGTAAGAGCCCTTGGGGAATGCCAGCTTCTGGTCGGGGTGGCCTGGCTTGGGCCACACGTATTCGAGCCAGCCTTCGCCGGCGCCTTTGGCAATGGCCGCCACGTTGACGAAGAGGTGCTGTCCCGCCAGGTCCTGGAAGCCGGACATGTCCCTGCCCGACAGCTCGGACTTAATGGGGTGCATCAGCATGGTCGGGTGCGAGTCCAGCACCGTGATATAGCCGTCTGCCCCATAGCGCATGGCTTTCACCCGGGCCAGCGCTTGCTGCTTCGCTTCGGCCAGGGGCATGGCACCCGCGCTCGCCAGGGCGGCGTATTCCTTCACGGTGGACATGCCAACGTCGGCGGCAAACTTCAATGCGATCCGGCGTTCTTCGAACCGGCGCGCCTTGGTCTGGAAAATGTTGACGGTGGTGACGCTTAGCAGGCAGAGCCAACTGATGATCAATGGGATAAGAAGCTTGCGGCGCAAAGTCAATTTCAATTTTATATTCCCTGTATCGTTATTTTGCGGCAGCGAGTCTACGAATTTTTGGCCGCTGCCGAAATCAGGAAATTCCGAAATCGTCCAATAGGGAATGTCTTACCTCATTTCAAGGAAACCCTGATAGCGCGCGCTCCAGCGCGCTGCTACCTTCGCCCATTTTGGTTGGCCGCCGGCCAATCGCATCCATGAAATGGGGAGCCAACGATGCGGAGCAATTTGCCAGTGACGAATGTCGAATACATCCTGAACGACCATGAAACCGTCGTCTCCGAGACGGATTTGCAGGGCAACATCACGTATGTCAACCAGGACTTCATCAACATCAGCGGATTCTCGGCAGATGAATTGCTGGGAGCGCCGCAGAATATCGTGCGCCATCCGGACATGCCGGCGGAAGCGTTTGCCGATTTCTGGCGCACCATCAAAAGTGGCAAAGCCTGGACTGGACTGGTCAAGAACCGCTGCAAGAACGGCGACCATTATTGGGTCGAAGCAAACGCTGCACCGATGCTGGAGAACGGCAAAGTGGTCGGCTATACCTCAGTGCGGGTCAAGCCGAGCCGGGAGCAGGTGGCCGCGGCCGAGCAGGCTTACCGCGAAATCCGCCGTGGCAGCACACGGCTGGAGGTGCGCGAGGGCGCCGTGGTGGGCCGTTCGCTGGCCCAGCGCGTGCGGGCGGCGGCCCGCATCTCGATCCGCAGCCGCATCGTGCTCTTTTCCAGCGTGCCGGTACTGCTGTTCGCGGCGCTGCTGGCCTGCCTGGCGCGCGGGGCTGCGCCCATCGATGCCTGGGCGGGTGCGGCATGCGTGGCCGGGATATTGTCGGCTGGGATATTCGGCTACGCGCTCGACCGCGCCACCGTGGCGCCGCTGGAACGCGTCCGGCAGGACATCGAACGCATGAGCGCCGGCGACCTGTCCGGCAAGATCGCGGCGGAGGGCAATGACGAGCATACCCGGCTGGTGCAGTCGCTGCGCGTCCTGCAAACCAATGTGAAGCTGCTGGTCGGGAAGATCAAGGAGTCGACGGGCGTGGTCAACCATGGTGCGCGCGAGATCGCAGCCGGTAATACCGACCTGTCAGCGCGCACCGAATCACAGGCCAGTTCGCTGCAGGAAACGGCCGCTTCGATGGAAGAATTGACTGGCACCGTGAAACAGAACGCGGACAATGCGCGCGAGGCCGACCGTCTGGTCGCCGGCGCTTCCGCCCTCGCAGCCCGGGGCGGCGCGGCGGTAGACCAGGTGGTGGGCACCATGGCCTCGATCCGCGAAAGCTCGCACAAGATCGTCGACATCATCGGCGTCATCGATGGCATCGCGTTCCAGACCAATATCCTGGCACTGAACGCAGCCGTGGAAGCGGCGCGCGCGGGCGAGCAGGGCCGCGGCTTTGCCGTCGTGGCCAGTGAAGTGCGCAGCCTGGCGCAGCGCTCGGCCGAGGCGGCGAAAGAAATCAAGGCGCTGATCGGCAATGCGGTGGACAAGGTGGAAGCCGGCAGCGGACTGGTCGGCACCGCGGGCCGGACGATGGAAGAAATCGTCGCCTCGGTGCAGCAGGTGGCCGGCTATATGGCCGACATCTCAGCGGCCAGTGAGGAGCAGCGGCATGGGATCGAACTGGTCAGCCGGGCCGTCAGCCGGATGGATGACGTCACGCAGGAAAATGCGGCGCTGGTCGAGCAGTCGGCCGCCGCCGCGCAGGCCATGCAGAACCAGGCGCTGCATCTGGCGCAACTGGTCGATTCCTTCAAACTGACCGCGGAGGGGGCTGCGCCGGCAGTGCGGCGCCAGGCGACACGCCTGTCCGCCTGACCCGGCCACCCGCTGGGCCGGGGTCGGATCAGAAGATTTCGAACTCTTCGCTAGCGGCTGCTTGCCGGGCCAGCATCTTCACCGGCGCCGCCTGTGGCGCGGGCGGCGCGGCGTGGCCATAGCGCTGCTGCAGCGTCGCACTGCCGCCAGGGCGGTCGCCGTCGGCCAGCTTGAAGCGGCCCACCGCTTGCATCAGCTGGCCGGCCTGGTCCTGCAGCGAGGCGGCGGCGGCGGCCGCTTCCTCCACCAGCGCGGCATTTTGCTGCGTCACCTGGTCCATCTGGCCGATGGCCTGGTTGACTTGCTCGATGCCGGCGCTCTGCTCCGCGCTGGCCGCCGTGATCTCGGCCATGATGTCGGTCACGCGCGCGATGCCGGCGACGATGTCGCCCATCGTGGCGCCGGCCTGGTCGACCAGCTTGCTGCCGGCTTCGACCTTGTCCACCGAGTCGCCGATCAGGAGCTTGATTTCCTTGGCGGCGGCGGCACTGCGCTGCGCCAGGTTGCGCACTTCCGACGCCACGACGGCAAAGCCGCGTCCCTGCTCGCCCGCGCGCGCCGCTTCCACGGCCGCGTTCAGCGCCAGGATATTGGTCTGGAAGGCAATGCCGTCGATGACGCCGATGATGTCGGAAATCTTGTTGGCCGACGCGTTGATCGAACCCATGGTGTCCACCACTTGCGCCACCACGTCGCCACCCTTGCGCGCCACTTCCGACGCCGCCGCCGCCAGGTGGTTGGCCTGGCGCGCATTGTCCGCATTCTGGCGCACCGTGGCGGTCAGTTCCTCCATCGAGGAGGCGGTTTCCTCCAGCGAGCCGGCCTGCTGTTCGGTGCGCGAGGACAAGTCCTGATTGCCGGACGCGATCTGCCCCGCAGCCGCTGCAATGGTCGAGGTGCCCTGGTGCACCTGGCCGACGATGCCGAGCAGGTTGTCGTTCATGTTCTTCAGGGCTTGCAGCAGTTGGCCGGTTTCATCCCGGCTGCTGACTTCGATGCGGCTGGTCAGGTCGCCGGAGGCCACGGTCTGGGCCACCTCGAGTGCGGTCGCGATCGGGCGGGTGATGGAGCGGGTGACGTAGTAGGCGTAGCCGATCCCGATCAGCAGGGCGCCGGCCAGCAGGCCGGCCATCAGGTCGCGGCCCGTATGGTAGTCTGCCTGCGCCGCGATCGACGCTTGTTTGGCCTGGTCCATTTGATAGGCGACCAGCTTGTACAGCGCATCGATGTAGGCCAGCTGCGTCGGGCGGGCCTGCTCCAGCAGCACGACCTTGGCCTCTGCCAGCTTGCCTTCGCCCACCAGTTCCAGGTACTTGTCCTCGAACGGGGTATAGATGGCGCGGGTATCGAGGACTTTTTGCAGCACGGCCTTGCCCTCCGGGCTGGTGATGCTCATTTGCAGCGCTTCCATGTATTCCTTGCGCTGCTGCTTCAGCTTCATGGCGCCCTTGATCTCGGCCTTGACCTTTTCCGGGTCGTCCAGGATCAGCATATTGCGGGTGTGGCGCGCGGTTTGCAGCATGGCGATGATCCAATCGCTGGACATCTGCACTTTCGGCAGGCGCTCGTCCGCGAACTCGACCACGTTGTCGTTCAGGGCGGACAGGCGGCCCATGCCGATGCCGACCACCGCGGCCAACAGGAGGAGGATGGCGGCAAAGCCGATGCCGAGGCGGGTGCCGATGTTCAGGTTTGCAAATTTCATGTCTTCTTCTTGTCCGATATGGGAGGAACGCGTCAAGCCGCCGCGTCGAGCAGCCCGATGTCCGGGCTGGCCATCAGTTGGTCGATATCGACCAGGATCAGCATGCGGTCGTCGACCGTGCCCAGGCCGGTCACATAATCGATGTCCAGCGCGCTGCCCATGGGTGGGGCGGGCTTGATCTGTTCCGGCGCCAGGGTGGTCACGTCCGACACGCTGTCGACCACCATGCCCATGGTGCGGCCGGCCACGTTGAGGATGATGACCACCGTGAACTGGTCGTAGGCCGGGGTGCCGAGTTTGAGCTTGAGCCGCATATCGAGGATGGGCACGATGGTGCCGCGCAGGTTGACCACGCCCTTGATATAGTCCGGCGCATTGGCGATGCGGGTCACCGCATCGTAGCCGCGCAACTCCTGCACCTGCTGGATATCGATGCCGTATTCCTCCCGGCCGAGGGTGAAGGCCAGGAACTCGAGCGGTTTCGATGGCGTCCCGGCGCTTGCGCCCGGTGCGGCGTTGTCCGCCGTGGTTGATGGGATGGTCACGTCATGTCCTTTCGCATGTGCATAGTTCGCGAAAGTTAACAATCTTTTCCAATTCGCAATATCAGCCAATCTTGATTTGCTGGTAGGGATTTCCTGATCCACCGTCGACGCGCGAATCCTTACTGGATTATCAGGAATGCCTGATATGCCACAGTGGCGGATTTGGCGAAGATGGCGATCGTGAGAAATCCTTCCGTATGCTGCTGAATCCACCGTCCAATTTCCCCAGGCTGCGCCGGCCGCTGGCGGGCGTGCTCGCCTTCGGCCTGTTCAGCGCCGCCGGCGCCGCCGGCCATGGCGATCTCGCGGCCTGGCAGCGCCAGGTCGCGCAGACCCGCCAGCTGGCCGAGAACGATGTGCCCCTGTCGTTCGCGCGCGCGCAGCGTTTGCTGGACGCACTGCCGGCCGCTGCCACCCCCGCCGACCAGATCCTGGCTTTAAACCTGTTGGCGCGCACTGAGGCGAACATGGCGCGCACGGTTGACGCGGAACGGCATGCGCGGCAAGCCCTGCAACTGGCAGCGCGCAGCGGCGACCGCGTCGGCCAGGCGGAGGCGGAATTGACGCTGTTTTTCACGTCGGTCTATTCGGCCCGCATCGGCGACATGCTGACGGCGGCCAAACACAGTGTGGAATTGCTGAAGGGCGTCAACCGTCCCGACCTGCTCGGGGAAGCCTTGCTGCGCATGGCGATGATGTACCACCGCTATGACATGATGCAGCAATCGATGGAAATGGCGATGCAGTCGATGGACATCGCACGCAGCAGCCGCGATCCGCGCGCGCTGATGTATGCCAACCAGGGCCTGGCCTTCGCTTACCGCGCCGGCGGCCACTACAAGCTGGCCGCGGAGCATTATGCCGCCATGCGCGTACAGGCCGGGCTGGCCGGCTCCAGGCTGCTGGAAGCGGAGGCGATGCTGGGGCTGGCGGTCGAGCAGGCACGCCAGGGCGACCTGGCGGGCGCCGAGCAGCAGTCGCGTGCGGCGCTCGGCCTGGTGCGGCGCGTCGGCGCGCCCTTCAACCAGAATGGGGCAATGTTTACGCTGGCCGAGGTGCTGCGGCGCCAGGGGCGTTATGCGGCGGCCCAGCCGATCCTCGATGAGATGCTGGAACTCAATGAGCGCTATGCCAACCCGCTCAGCCAATGGTATTCCCTGATCGCGCGCAGCACCAATTTCCAGGACCTGGGGAATCTGCCGGCTGCCCGCGCCGATGCGGAGCGCAGCTACGCGCTGGCCAAGACCATCGACATCCCGCTCTACCTTGGCGAGAGCATGAAGCGCCTGGCCGCCATCGTCGCTGCCGACGGCGATCCGGAACGTGCCTATGCGCTGGCATTGAAGGCGAGCGAGATGGTGGCGCGTTCCAACCGCGAGAAGCTCGGCACCCAGACGCTGGAACTGGCGGAGCGCTACAAGGCCGAGAGCAAGCAGCGCGAAATCGATGAACTGATGCGCCGCAACCGCGCCCAGAGCGATGAGCTGCGCCTGCGCACGCTGCAGCAACGCTGGCTGTGGACCGTGGCCGGGGCCGGCGGACTGCTGCTGGCCGGCCTGGCCTACTTCCTGCTGCGCTTGCGCCGCTCCAAGCAGCAGATCGACCTGCTGAACGCCAGCCTGGAAGTGCGGGTGCAGGACCGCACGGCGGAACTGCGCCAGCAGACACGCTATATGCGCACGCTGTTCGACATGCTGCCGGTCTGGGTCTGGCTGAAGGACACCGATGGCCGCTACCTGTCGGCCAACCAGCCCAATGCCGACGCCTATGGGCAATCGGTCGAGGCCATGATCGGCCTGTCCGACCACGACCTGTGGCCGCATCAGCGGGCCGACTTGCTGCGCGCCGACGAACTGGAAGTGATGGCGACGCGCGCGCGCAAGGTGGTCGAACGCGAGGAACTGTTGCCCGGTGCCGTCGAGCCGACCTGGATGCAGACCTACCACGCGCCGGTGCTCGATGAAGACGGCACGGTGCTGGGGACGGTCGGGGTGGCGCGCGACATCAGCGATGTGCGGCACAGCCTGCGGGTGGAAGCGGCGCGCGCGCGCGTGTTCGAATGCCTGGCCCAGGGCCGTGCGCTGGACGAAGTACTGTCCCAGGTGGCGGTCTATGTCGAGACGGCCAACCCCGCGCTGCGCTGCATGATCACGCGCGGCGATGCCGGGGAGGACGTGCAGCCTGGCGCGGCGCAGGACTGGCTGGAACCGATCCGCAACCCGGCCGGGGACGTGCTGGGCCATATCGCGATCGGCCGCGGCACGGCCGGACCGCCGTCCAGTGCGGAGCAGGAATTGGTCGCCCTCGCCGGCGACCTGGCCGCCATCGCCATCGGGCGCAAGCGCATCGAAGAGCAATTGCAGCACCAGGCCGCCTATGATGCGCTGACCGGCCTGCCCAACCGGCGCATGTTCGGCGAGCGCCTGCGCGAGGAAATCGCGCGCGCCAGCCGCCACGGCAGCGCGCTGGCCGTGATGTTCATCGACCTCGACCACTTCAAGGAAGTCAACGATACTCTTGGCCACCATGCCGGCGACCGCCTGCTGCTGGAAGTGGGGCGCCGCATCCGGCATCTGGTGCGCGAATCGGACGTGGTGGCGCGCCTGGGCGGCGACGAGTTCGTGGTGATCCTGCCCGATTGCGGCGATGCGCTGCAGCTGGAACGGATCGCGCAAGACGTGCTCGACGCGGTCGGCGGGCCGCTCGCGCTCGATGGCGAGGCCGTGTTCGTGTCGGCCAGCCTGGGTATCGCGCGCTATCCGGAGGATGCGGACAGCATGGAGCAGCTGGTCAGCTACGCCGACCGCGCCATGTATGCCGCCAAGGAAGAGGGCCGCAACGGCTTCCGCTTCTTCACCCTGCCCATGTACCAGCAAGCCAGGTCGCGCATGCTGCTGACCAACGAGTTGCGCCTGGCCTTGGCCAACGGCGAGCTGGAAGTCTGGCTGCAGCCCATCGTCGACCTGGCCAGCGGCCAGGCCGCCAAGGCGGAAGCGCTGCTGCGCTGGCGCCACCCGGTGCGCGGCATGGTGCCGCCGGACGTGTTCATCCCCATCGCCGAGGAGACCGGCCTGATCGTCGACATCGGCGACTGGGTCTTCCGCCAGGCCGCCGCCGCGGCCAAGCGCTGGCTGGAGCAGCGCGGCGGCGCGCCATGCCAGGTCAGCATCAACGTCTCACCGCGCCAATTCAGCCAGCCCGGCCTGATGGGAAGCTGGGGCGCGGTCCTGCAGCAGCTGCAACTGCCGGCGCGCTGCGTGGCGATCGAGATAACGGAAGGCTTGCTGCTGGCCGACCGCGCCGGCATTGTCGACAAGCTGGCGCAGTTGCGCCAGGCCGGCATGGAACTGGCGCTGGACGATTTCGGCACCGGCTATTCGGCCATGGCCTACCTGAAAAAGTTCAACATCGATTATCTGAAGATCGACCGCTCCTTCGTGCGCGACTTGGATACCGATCCCAGCGACCGGGCCATTGCCGAAGCCATCGTCGTGATGGCCCGCAAGCTGGGATTGAAGACCATTGCGGAAGGGGTGGAGACGCCAGCCCAGCGCAACCTGCTCGCCTCGGTGGGCTGCGACATGGTGCAGGGCTACCTGTATGCGAAACCCTTGCCGGCAGCGGATTTCCTGGCGGCGCAAAGGTCACGGGCCGCTTGACCGGCATCGGATCTGTGCGACCTGACGGGCGAGCGCATGCGCCAGCTGCCGCCGGCACTGTCCGCGCTCTGAAGTGGGTTTAACGGAATCCTAACGCGGGCTCTGCTAGCCTGCTGTTGATTCCGTAGAGCAACGCAGTTCACTTTGAGAAAGGCAGCATATGAAGTTGAAAATGGCAGTACTGGCAGCCACCCTGATGGCTGGCACGGCATGGGTGCAGGCGGCCGACCACGCGCCGCATTGGGAATATGCCGGCAAGGCGGGCAGCGCGCACTGGGCCGAACTGGACGAGGGATTCGCGGCGTGCAAACTGGGCAAGGAGCAGTCGCCAATCGACATACGCGGCGCCAAGGCGGAAGCGCTGGCGCCGATCGGCTTCGAGTACAGCAGCAGTCCCGCCGAAATCGTCAATAACGGCCATACCGTCCAGGTCAACCTGGCCAAGGGCGGCGCCATCAAGCTGGCGTCGGGCGAGTACCAGCTGGTGCAGTTCCATTTCCATACCCCGAGCGAGGAAAAGGTCAACGGCAAGCGCTACCCGCTGGTGGCCCACCTGGTGCACAAGAACGATGCCGGCGCGCTGGCGGTGGTGGCGGTGCTGTTCAAGCTGGGGCATGAGAATGGCGCGCTGAAACAAGTGTTTGCCGGACTGCCGGCTAAGGCGGGCGACAAGCATGCGCTGGAAGGCGACTTCGATCCGGCAGCCATGCTGCCGGCGCAGCGCGGCTATTACGCTTACATGGGCTCGCTCACCACGCCGCCCTGCAGCGAGGGCGTGCACTGGCAGGTGCTGCGCAAGGAAGTCGAAATTTCCAAGGGCCAGTTGGCGGCCTTCCGCAAACTGTACGCGATGAACGCGCGTCCCGTGCAGCCGCTGAATGGCCGCAGTATCGCCGTCAGCAAATAAGTTCAACGGGCCGGGCCTGGGCGGCCCGGGAGCGCAGCCTTGCGGCGGGTGTCGACCGCGATCCAGTTGTTCTCCCAGGTTTTCCCCTCGTCGGCCGAATAGGCTTGCTCGAAGCGCCACTGGTCCCGGTTGAGCGGGATGACCAGGAAGCGTACCAGGATCGTGCGGCCATCGAGCGTGTCGCGGCCGAAGAAGGTGCCATGCCCGTCCTTGAAGCTGCCCAGCATCGGCTCGGTCATCAAGCCGTTGGCCAGGTTGGAAAAGTGCAGGCTCCACTGGCCGCTCGCCGGCTGGTACAGGCGCAGCGATACGCCGGCAATCCGGCCGGCGGCGCCTTGCACGTCGAACTCGACGACGTTGGCGCGCTTGCCCATCAGGGGCGTGACCCTGGTGGTGCCGGCATACTCAAACCACTCCTGGCTGCCACTGAGGGGCTTGCCAAGGCGCTGCAGTTTGGTATCC
>CBFGQI010000156.1:0-11635 GCA_965650885.1 uncultured Oxalobacteraceae bacterium | reverse complement strand
GCCGGGGTGGCACAGCCAGCTCTTGGCGCTCGACACCAGGCGGATCGGCGTGGTGGCGCCGCGGCTGCGCGCCATGTCACCGGCGACGCCCGGCTGGCCGGCTGTGCTCCAGGGCAGGGCCAGTTCGCCCGGCGCCAGTTCGTCCGGATGCGGCAGGTAGAGGAAGCTTGGCAGCAGCGGCAATTCTTCCACCGTGCCCGGCGCGGTCAGCTGGGGCACGGCCAGTACGCCGTGACTGGTTTTCTCGCCGTCGCTGCCGGCCAGTTCCACATAGGACAGCGCGCTGTGGGTGGTGCCAAGGTCGATGCCGATGGCGTAACGCGGTTCGCTCACAGTTCCACCTCGGCCGGTGCCAGTACCTTGGCGTCATGCGCTTCCGCCAGTTTCGGCAGGCGCACGCTGACCGCGCGCCAGCCGCGGTGGCTCAAAGTGCCGGTAAACGGCGCCTTGCCGACCACATTGCCGGTCAGGCGCACGGCCGACGCGTCGAAGCCTTCCGGCAGCGTCACGCGGCTGCCTTCCGCTTCGCTGCGGATGGCGTCGATGGAGAAGTGCTCGCGCAGCACCTTGGCGCAGCCTTCATGCACCACGCGCGCGGCGGCGCCGATGTCGGCGTCCGAGTAGCCGGACAGGTTTTCCTGGGTGAAGTCGATCAGGCGCGCTTCGCGCTGGAACAGCGACAGCAGCTGCAGGGCGGCATCGGGCGTGGCTTCGCGCAGGGGCGCGGCGGCCGGGGTGGGAGCGGGCGTTGGCGCAGGCGCTGCCGCTGGAGCAGCGGCCACCGGGCCGATGGCGTCGTCGCGCACGCGCGCGGCAAATCCAGCATCGCCCAGGGTTTTGAGGAAGGCGCCAATGGCGAGGGAAATCCTGCTCCAGAAGGAGGGCAGATCGGTAGTTTTGGTCATTTATTGCTCTTTGAAGGTCGGGGAGGTCCCGGAGAAGTGCGCATGATACCAGCTTGGTGTCACTACCTGCTTTGTACTTTGATAACTGCCTTGCCACACGGCGCTTGCGGTGGCATCCAGGCAGCGATAAAATACTGTATAAATACACAGTATCGAAGTTTGGGGCGCCAGATGCAGGACCATGAATTCGAAGGGCAGGTGATGCTGCCGCCGCAATCGCTGAAAGCGCAGAAGGGGCGCGGCGCCGTGTCGAATATGCAGGGCCGCTACGAGTTGCAGGCGCGCGAAGTGTTTGATGACGGTTGGGGCGCCGATCCCGCGCAGGACGCCGGCGCGCCGGCGCCGCCGCGCACCATGGTCACCGAGGAAACGGCCAAAACCATCCTCACCCGCAACCAGTCGCCCGATATCCCGTTCAATGTTTCGCTGAACCCCTATCGCGGCTGCGAGCATGGCTGCATCTATTGCTTTGCCCGGCCGTCGCACAGCTACCTCGGCCTGTCCCCGGGGCTTGATTTCGAGACCAGGCTGTTCGCCAAGGTGAATGCGCCGGAATTGCTGCGGGCGGAATTGTCCAAGCCGGGCTACCAGGTGGAATCGCTGGCCCTGGGCGTGAACACGGACGCCTACCAGCCCTGCGAACGCGACTACAAGCTCACACGGCGCGTACTGGAAGTGCTGGCCGAGTGCAACCATCCGGTCGGCCTGATCACCAAGTCCTCCCTGATCGAGCGCGACATCGACATTCTTGGCCCGATGGCCGCGCGCAACCTGGCGGCCGCCTCAGTCACGATCACCACGCTGGACAGCAAGATTTCGCGCACCCTGGAACCGCGTGCCGCGGCCCCGGCCCGCCGCCTGCGCACCATCGAAACGCTGGCCAGGGCCGGCATCCCGGTCGGCGTCAGCATCGCGCCCATCATCCCCTTCGTGACCGAACCGGACATCGAGAAAATCATGGCCGCCGCGCGCGATGCCGGCGCCATCATGGCGACCTATGTGGTGCTGCGCCTGCCATGGGAAGTCAGTCCCCTGTTCAAGGAATGGCTGGAAGCCCATTTCCCCGACCGCGCGGCACGCGTGATGAACCGGGTGCGCGATATGCGCGGCGGCAAGGATTATGAAGCCGACTTCGGCTCGCGCATGCGCGGGGAAGGCGTGTGGGCTGACCTCATCCAGCAGCGCATCGACAAAGGCATCACCCGCTTCGGCTTCCACGGCCGCCACAGCAAGTTCCGCGCCCTCGACTGCACCCAGTTCAAGCGCCCCGACCATATCCCGCCATCCGGCGCCCGAGCGCGCGCCGCCGCCAAGGCAGGACAAATGGATTTATTTTGACGCCAGGTAGGCTTCGATAGCGTGCACGTGCTCGTCGTGGTGGCCCATCTCGCGCAGGGCGGCGGCCAGGCGCAGCAGGTACTCGGTATTGGGGCCGCTGGGGCCGGAAGCCGAGGCGATATGGCGGGCGATTTCTTCGACCGGCGCTTCCCCCAGCCAGGCTGCATTGTCGGCGGCGGCGATGTAGATCAAGCCTTCTTCCACGCCGCCAGTTTCGAAATGGATGTCGATCGCCACGCGCAGGTAGCCGTTCTTTTCGCGGTGGTCGAGGTGGGCGAATTCCTCCGGCGTCACGAGGTAAGCCATGCCATGGCACACCGCGCCGGCGGCCGGAATCAGCGTCGCCACGCGGCCCGGCGCTTCGGGCGTGCCGCGGTGGTCGTGCGAACCTTGCCAGAAGCGGCGCGACCAGCCGTAGATATGCGCCGCCCGCCGCTCGATGTAGGGAAAGTCCGCCTTGTAGATCAGCGAGCCATAGCCGAACAGCCATACCTGGTGGTGGCCGTCGAATTTGTCCATTGCCTGGTTGGCTTCAATCGTATTGTGCGACATGCCGCAAATTATAGGGAATGTTCGCCCAGCATGCCGATGAAGCGTTCCGCCGCCGGCGAAGGCGTGCGCGAGGTCTTGGTGTAGATGAAGAACTTGCGCTTCAGTTCCGGCTCGACCAGCGGGCGCATTTCCAGCCCGTACAGCCGCACCATCGGCTCGGCGTACGGCAGGCACGCCGTAATGCCCAGGCCCGCCGCCACCATGGCTAGCGCCGTGGTCATGAAGGTCACTTCGTTGTAGGGCGCCAGCGTGGTCATATCGCGCAGCAGGCGCTCGGTGAACTGGCCCTGCAGCGCGATGAAGGGATGCCGGTTGACTTCGGCCCACGCCACGGTGCGCCGCGCGGCCAGCGCGTGGCCGGCCGGGAACACCACCACGAAGGGCATTTCGAACAGCAGGGCGGCATCCACCTCGGCGGTGACGTCGCGTTCCGGCCCGATGCCGACATCGACCTCGCCGCTCACCACGCGTGCGGCGACGTTGTCGACCGGACAGTCGACCAATTGCACCTGCACGTCGGGATAGGCGGCGCGGAAGGCGGCTATCACTTGCGGCAGCAGGGTGCAGGCCATCATCTGCGGCGCCGCCACGCGCACCGTGCCTTTCTTGAGCGCCTTGCGGCTGGCGATATCGGCCATCGCCCCATCCAGGTCTTGCAGCATCTTGTCGAACAGGGGATACAGCTCGCGTCCCACTTCGGACAATTGCACACGCCGGGTATTGCGCTCGACCACCCGCACGCCCAGCAACTGTTCCAGTTCCTTGATTTGCCCGGACAGGGCGGACTGGGTCACGTGCAGCAGTTCGGCGGCGGCCGTGAAGCTGCCGGTACGGGCCACGGCGACCAGGGCGCGCATCTGGCGGACGGTAGGACTCATTAGTAAATCTGATAAATGGATGTGAAAATATCGTTTGTATGATATCTGAAACAAGAGTTTAATGGCGGAATACAAAGGAGCCCGCCATGAAAATCAAGCAAATCCACCACGTCGCCTACCGCTGCAAGGATGCCAAGGAAACCGTCGAGTGGTACGTCAAGCACCTGAACATGCATTTCGTGCTGGCGATCGCGGAGGATGAGGTGCCGTCGACCAAGGCGCCCGACCCCTATATGCACGTGTTCCTGGATGCAGGCAACGGCAACATCCTGGCCTTCTTCGAATTGCCCACCCAGCCCGCCATGGGCCGCGACGAAAATACCCCGGCCTGGGTGCAGCACCTGGCGCTGGAAGTGGGCTCGATGGAGGAACTGCTGGCCGCCAAGGAGCGCCTGGTGGCGGCCGGCATCGACGTGCTGGGCCCCGTCAACCACACCATCTTCAAATCGATCTACTTCTTCGACCCCAACGGCCACCGCCTGGAACTGGCGGCCAACGTCGGCACGCCCGAGATGATGCAAAAGCTCGATGAGGTGAAGTGGGAAATGCTGGAAGAATGGTCTAAAACGAAAAAGGCGCCCAAGCACGCCGCCTGGATGCACGCCCCGCAAAACTAAGGAATCACATGAAACTCGCCTCCCTGAAAGACGGCAGCCGCGATGGCCGCCTGGTCGTGGTCAGCCGCGACCTGAAATCCTGCCAACCGGTTCCGAACATCGCCGCCACCATGCAGGATGCGCTGGACAACTGGGACCAGGCCGCGCCGCAGCTGAAACAGATCTATGCCTTGCTGAACCAGGGCAGCGCGTCCGGCGCCAAGCCTTTCGACGAAAGCATCTGCCATTCGCCGCTGCCGCGTGCCTACCAATGGGCCGACGGTTCGGCCTACATCAACCATGTGGAACTGGTGCGCAAGGCGCGCAATGCCGAAGTGCCGGCATCGTTCTATACGGACCCGCTGATGTACCAGGGCGGCTCCGACAGCTTCGTCGGCCCGCGCGATGCCATCTTTGCTCTCGACGAAGCCTGGGGCATCGACCTGGAAGCGGAAGTGGCCGTCATTACCGGCGACGTGAAGATGGGCGCCAGCGAGCAGGAAGCGGCGCAAGCCATCCGCCTGGTCATGCTGGTCAACGACGTCTCGCTGCGCAACCTGATCCCGCACGAGCTGGCCAAAGGCTTCGGCTTCTTCAACTCCAAGCCGGCCAGCGCGTTCTCGCCGGTGGCCGTCACGCCGGACGAACTGGGCGCGAACTGGCGCGACAACAAGCTGCACTTGCCGCTGCTGGTGCAGATCAACCGCCAGCCATTCGGCCGGCCGAACGCGGGCGAAGACATGACCTTCAATTTTGCGCAACTGGTCGCGCATGCCGCCAAGACGCGCGAACTGTGCGCCGGCACCATCATCGGCTCCGGTACCGTATCGAACAAGCAGGGCAGCCTGCACGGCTCCAGCATCGCCAACGGCGGCGTGGGCTATTGCTGCCTGGCGGAAGTGCGCATGTACGAGACCATCGAAAGCGGCAAGCCGCAAACCGGCTTCATGCAATTCGGCGACAACGTGCGCATTGAAATGCTGGACGCACAGGGCAAGACCATTTTCGGCGCCATCGACCAGACCGTACGCAATTACGGAGAACGCGCATGAAGCTCTATACCTATTTCCGCAGTTCGGCCGCTTACCGCGTGCGTATCGCGCTGAACCTGAAGGGGCTGGCCTATGAGGCGGTGCCGGTGCACCTGCTGCGCGGCGGCGGCGAGCAACTGGCGGCGCCCTACCGGGCGGTCAACCCGGCCGGCCTGGTGCCGGCGCTGGAAGACAATGGCATCGTGCTGACGCAATCGCTGGCCATCATCGAATACCTGGAGGAAGTGCATCCGCTGGTGCCGTTGCTGCCGCAGGACGCGGTGGGCAGGGCGCGGGTGCGCGCGCTGGCGCAAACCATCGCCTGCGATACGCATCCGCTGATGAACCTGCGCGTGCTCAAGCACCTGAAGGGGCCGATGGGTTTGTCGGAAGAACAGAAGATGGACTGGTATTACCATTGGATGGGCGAGGGGATGAAGGCGCTGGAAGCCCACCTCGAGCGCGATGACGATACCGGCCGGTTCTGCTACGGGGATACGCCGACCATCGCCGATTGCTGCCTGGTGCCGCAGGTGTACAACGCGCAGCGTTTCGAGATCGACCTGGCGCCTTATCCGAATGTGGCGCGCATTGCGGCCAACTGCGCGGACCTGGAGCCGTTCAAGGCGGCGCATCCGGCGGCGCAGGTGGATGCCGAGTAGTCAAAACCGGTAAACCAGTGCCCGCCGCAGGCCAGGGGTCTGACCCTATGGGTCTGACCCCGGTTTACCGGTTTTCAAAAACGCACAACCCGGTTGCGCCCCTCCTTCTTGGCCCGATACAAAGCCTTATCCGCCCGCACCAGCAGGGACGACGGCGAGTCCTGCATCCCATTCGGATCGGCCGCCGCCACGCCGATGCTGATGGTCAGCCCGACCTCCAGCCCCGATTCCGCCTGCACCCGCAGCAGCGATGCCTGTTCGCGCAAGCGCTCCGCCGCATGCACCGCCACCGCGATATGCGTTTCCGGCATCAGCAGCACGAATTCCTCACCACCGAACCGCGCCGCCATGTCCACCGCCCGCAACTGGCTGGTCAGCATCGTTGCGGTCTGGACGATGGCCTGGTCGCCCACGTCGTGGCCATAGGTATCGTTGATGCGCTTGAAATGGTCGATGTCGATCATCAGCAGCGACAAGGGATGGTGGAAGCGCCGCGCCCGTTCCAGTTCCTGCGCGATCTGCTCGGTCATTTTGCGCCGGTTGGCGATGCCGGTCAGCGGATCGGTGGTGGCCAGCTCCTCCAGCTTGCGGTTGGCCTGCAGCAGCTCCAAGGTCCGCTGCAGCACCCGGTCTTCCAGGCTGTTGCGCTCGGACGCCAGGTCGGCCATGGCGCGGCGGCGCGAACGCAGCGACAGTACCAGCGCCGTGATCAGCAAGCCCTCCAGTGCGATCAAGCCGCCGGCCGCGACGATCTGCCAACGGTACAGTTCCCACACGTTGTAGGGCCGGTTCAACAGCACCGCCTCCTGCGGGATATTGCGCAAGCCGGCCTGGCGCGCAGTCGGGTAGTCGAAATAGTAACCCTGCAACTGGCTGGTCATGGCCGGCTGGCCAAGCAGCAGCCGCGCCATCATGCGGCCCACCGCCTCGCCACTGACGACGAAGCCGCCCACCACGCCCGGCATGACCAGCGACTCGGTGTGGGTGAACATCGGGGCTTTGGTGGCGCTGGACAGCTGCATCGCCAGTTCGCGCGGCTGGATGCGCGTACTGCCTTCCTCGCGCAGCGAGGCCAGCATGAAGATGGCACTGTTGCGGCCCAGGCGCGCGGCGCGGTGGCGCAATTCTTCGACGCTGCCGTCGTCCCAGATCTCAAAGCGGATGCCGGGGAAGCGCGGCATGACGTCGCGCACGCGGTCCAGCCAGAGCTGGCCGCGCGACGTCTTGTCGCCGACAACGGCGACATGCCGTACGTTCGGCGCCACCAGCGGGATCACGCCAATGGCCCGCGCATAATCGGACGTCACCTCGTAGCCCATGCCATCGCGCGGCGTCCACTGCTCGCGTCCATGGTTGACGTAGTGGCGCGGCACGCCGGGGAACAGTTCCGGATGGCTGGACAGGAAACGTGCCGCCACGAAGTTCTCGGTCACGATGGCATCCAGCTTGGTGTCCGCATATTTGCTGGCAAGGTAGGGCGCCATCCCTTCCTGCGACTTTTCCTCGCCGACGCGGTTGGCATCGAAGCGCTCCTCGAAAATGGCCGGCGTGACGCCCTGGCTGCTGCGTCCCAGCTCGTCGTAGAGGCCCTTGTGGACCAGCCGCTGCCAGGCGGAGGAGGAATCGGCGCCCAGGGAGTACAACACCAGCACGCGCCGTTCTTCTGCCGCGGCGAGGCCGCAGGCGCATGCGAGCCAGAAGGCGGCAGCCAGGCGCAGGAGGGCGGAGCGGTTCAGGGACGGTGTCATGGGAGGCCAAAGTGTAGCATGGCCGTCCGCCGGAATATTTCCCTCCGGGAAACGTTAGTGGATATTTTGCAACATCAATCGAGCATCAGCGCATACAACTGGGCCGGCGTGATCGGCTTGACCAGGTGGGCCGCAAAGCCGGCGGCACGCGAGCGCGCCTGGTCCGCCTGCTGGCCGTATCCGGACAAGGCAATCAGCCGCGTGTTGCTGAAACCGGGCCGGCGCCGCAGCTCGGTGGCCAGTTCGTAGCCGTCCATGCCGGGCAGGCCGATATCGAGGATGGCCAGGTCGGGCACGAAGCTGGCGCTGGTGCGCAGCGCACTGGCCGGATCGGCCACCGCCTGCACCTCGTGGCCACTGACTTCCAGCAGCGCGCGCAAGCCTTGCAGCACGTCCAGGTTGTCGTCGACCAGCAGTACGCGACGCGGCGCGATGCTCGCGAGGTGGCCCGGCGCGGCGCCCTGCGTGGACCCGACGTCCGTCAATTCGTCCGCCAGCGGCACACGGATGGTGAATTCGCTGCCGCTGCCGGCACCCGCGCTGTGCGCCCCGATCTCGCCGCCATGCAATTGCACCAGGCTGCGTGCAATCGACAAGCCCAGTCCAAGGCCGCCGCGCGAGCGGTCCAGCGATTGCGGCGCTTGGACGAACTTATCGAACAGGTGCGGCAGCATGCCGGCATCGATGCCGATGCCGGTGTCGCGCACCTTGAGTACGGCGCGCCCCTTGCTGGCCGCGGCGCGCACGACGATATGGCCGCCTGGATTGGAATATTTGGCTGCATTGGACAGCAGGTTCACCAGCACCTGCACGAAGCGCATCGGATCCGCATCGATGGCCAGGCCATCCGGCGGCACCTCCAGCTGCAAGCTTTGCTGGCGCTCCTCGAGCAGGCCGCTGACCGTCTCCAGCGCCTGCGCCACCAGTTTCGACAGCTCGACCCGCTCCAGGCGCAGTGTGACCTTGCCCTGGGCGATGCGCGCCACGTCCAGCAAATCGTCCACCAGCCGCACCAGGTGGTGAGCCTGGCGTTCGATGGCGGCGTGTTCGCGCGCCAGCGCGCCCACGCCCTTGAGGCGCATCAGTTCCAGCGCGATCAGGATCGGCGACAGCGGGTTGCGCAGCTCGTGGCCGACCATGGCCAGGAAGTCGTCCTTGGTACGGTTGGCCAGCTCGGCGTCGCGGCGGGCACGCACCAGTTCCGTCACTTCGAAAGCGACGATGGCAACGCGGTCCACTTCGCCGCCCGCATTGCGCACCGGCTGGTGCACGTAGTCGAAATAGCATTCCTGCAGCGCGCCGTCGCGCTTGAGCATCACGCGGCGCGCCTTGCCCGTCACTGGCTGGCCGGTGGCCAGCGCCTGTTCCAGCTCTTCGACCATGCCTTGGCCCTCCAGTTCGGGGAAGGCGTGGCGCATGGGCAGGCCGATCAACTGGCGTTGCCAGCTCAATTCCACAAAGCGGTCGTTGGCCAGTTCGAAGTGCAGGTCCGGTCCGCGCACGATGGCGATGGCGGCCGGCGCCTGCTGGAACGTGTCGGCCACGCGCGACATATGGGCGCGTTCAGCCTGCCGGATGCTGGCCCGCATCAGTTGCGAATCGACGCGGGTGAGCAGTTCGCGTGCCGAAAATGGCTTGACCAGGTAATCGTCGGCGCCGGCGCTCACGCCTTCAATGCGGGCATCCTCGCCGGTGCGGGCCGACAGCATCAGCACCGGCACGTCATGCAAGGCCGCGTCGGCGCGCATGGCGGCGATCAGGCCGAATCCATCGAGCTCCGGCATCATCACGTCGGCCACCACCAGGTCCGGCGTTGCGCCGGCCATGGCTTCCAGCGCTTCGCGGCCGTTGGCCGCACAGCTGACATGCCAGCGCTGGCGCAGCAGGCGCGCCAGGTAGTCGCGCATGTCGGCGTTGTCGTCCACGACCAGCACCCGGGCGCCGAGCGTCAGCACGCTGTCGTCGCCGGCCGGGTCGGCAGCGGATTCTTCGCCTGCTTCTTCCGGCAGCCAGCGCTGGGCCTCCATCAGGAAGGTTTCGCGCGCATAGCCGCTGCCGGTGGGCGTGCTGGCCAGCTGGTCGTCGCGCAGGTGGGCATGGCCCAGGGGCAGGGTGATGGTGAAGGTGCTGCCGGCACCCAGGGTGCTGTTCAACTCGATGCGGCCATGCAGCAGTTCCACCAGGTCGCGCACCAGCGCCAGGCCGATGCCGGAACCTTCATGGGTGCGCGAGCGTGCGCCCTGCACGCGGTGGAAGCGTTCGAAGATGTGCTGCTGCTGGTCGGCGGAGATGCCGATGCCGGTATCGCTCACCGCCAGCACTGCCGTCGTGCCTTGCTGGCGCAGCGTGACCGTGATGCCGCCTTCGAACGTGAATTTGAAGGCATTGGACAGCAGGTTGAGGACGATCTTCTCGAACAGTGCGACGTCGACCCAGGCGCCGGCATCGAGTTCGCTGCAATCGACGGTCAGGTGCAGGCCCGCGCTTTCGACGGTGGAGCGGAAGCCGCTGGCCAGGTCGCGCGTGAGGGCGGCCATGTCCACCTTGGTATAGCTGGCGTACATGCGGCCCGCCTGTACGCGTGAAAAATCGAGCAGGGTATTGACCAGCTTCTTCAGGCGCAGCGCATTGCGCTGGACCAGGCGCAAGCGCTCGTGGTGCACGGCCGGCAAGCGCTCGACGCTGTCCTCCAGCGCTTCCTCGATCGGCCCCAGCATCAGGGTCAACGGCGTGCGGAATTCATGGCTTACATTGCTGAAGAAAGCGGTCTTGGCGCGGTCCAGTTCAGCCAGTACCTCGGCGCGCTGGCGCTGCTCGGCGGCGGCGCTGGCATTTTGCACGGCGGCTGACACCTGGCCCGCCACCAGTTCACAGAATGTGCGGTATTCGGCATCGAGTGGGCGCGCCGGGCTGATGCCCAATACCAGCACACCGTCCGTAATGGGCAGGGCCAGCGCCACCCGCACCGGTTGCCCGGCCAGGCCGGGCGGCAGCCCAGGCAGGCCGGCGGTGGCAATGGCTACCGGCTGGCCGCCGGTCAAGACCTGGCCCACCGGCCACAGGGCCAGGTCGCACGCCTGCTCTTCCACGTGCGCGGTCTGCTGCAGGCGCACCGTGTCGCCGACCCGCTTGAACAGCAGGGCGAACGGCATGTCGGCCGGGTTTTCCCCGATGGTATGCATGGCGGTGGCACAGGCGCTGGCGACGTCCTGCTCGCGCAGGGCGGAGGCCGACAGCGCCGACAGCGACGCCAGCCGGCGCGCATTCAGGCGCGACGTGGTGGTGTCGGTCGAAGGACTGAACAGGCCGCCCACGGCGCCGGCTTCATTGAAGATCGGGCTGTAGGAGAAGGAATACCAGACTTCCTCCACCCAGTCGCCGCGGCTCATGAACAACTGCACCGCGTCGACATAACTCGGTTCGGCGCGCTGGAACACCTTGTCCGCCAGCGGGCCGCAGTAATGCCAGATTTCGGCCCACACTTCCTGCGCCGGCTTGCCCAGCGCCCACGGGTGCTTGGCCGCGCCCAGCACTTCTATATAGGCGTCGTTGTAGAGGAAGGTGGCATCCGGCCCCCAGCCGATCCAGATCGGATGGCTGGAGTTGAGCATCAGGTTGACCGTGGTGCGCAAGCTTTGCGGCCACGTGTCGAGCGGCCCCAGCGGCGTGGTGGACCAGTCGAGCGCGGCGATCTGCTGGCCCAAGGCACCCGGCGATGCGAGGAATTGCAAGCCTTCCTGTTTGATAGTCACGCTTTTTTATCTTTAAATAAGTTTCTGGCAATCATGCACTGTACGAAACTTGCGGGTTGTGCACAAGCCCCGCCGCCGCGGCACGGCCGCGCCGGGAGCGCGTTTGACAGCAGCATGCAAGCAACGGATACTGGGGCGATGACGATGCCGCCATTCCCCATCCGCAAAGAGTG
>CBFGQI010000155.1:0-11663 GCA_965650885.1 uncultured Oxalobacteraceae bacterium | reverse complement strand
GAGCGCCATGGCGTGCTGTTGGCGCCGCACGGCAAGACCACCATGAGCCCGCACTTGTTCGCGGCGCAGATCGAGAACGGGGCTTGGGGCATCACGCTGGCCACGATCCCGCAGGTGCAGATTGCGGCGCGCTTCGGCGTGCGGCGGGTCATCCTGGCCAATGAGCTGGTGGCGCCGGCCGATATCCGCGCGGTGCTGCACCTGATGCAGGACGATCACCATTTCGAGTTTTTTGCCCTGGTCGATTCGCTGGCGGGCGTAGAGCGTCTGTCGCGCGCGGTGCAGGACTTTGGCATGGAGCGGCCCCTGCCGCTGCTGGTGGAGCTGGGCATGAAGGGCAAGCGTGCCGGCTGCCGCGATCCGGAGGAGGTGATGGCTGTGGCGCGGGCCGTTGCCGCAGCACCGGGTCTGCAACTGGCGGGCATTGAAGGTTATGAAGGCCTCGTGGTCACGGACGACCGCGCGGCGGACGTGGAAGTCGTCAACGGATTCCTGCAGCGCATGGTGGAAATGGTGAAAGCGGCGGCAGCCGAGGGCTTGTTCGGCGGTGAGCAAGTGATTGTCTCTGCCGGTGGCTCGGCCTATTTCGACCGGGTAGCGCGCGAGTTCGCGGGGCTGGCGGTGCAGGGCAAGAAAGTGTTGCCGATCCTGCGCAGCGGCTGCTATCTGACCAACGACCATGGTTACTATGGCGGGGTGACCAGCGAGCTGGCGGCGCGCGAGGGCGGTAAGGCGGGGCAGGGCCTGCTTCCCGCGCTTGAAATCTGGACCATGGTGCTGTCGCGGCCAGAGCCCAACCTGGCCATCCTCACCATGGGCAAGCGCGATGCGTCGCACGACCTCGGCCTGCCAAGGCCGATCGCGGCGCACCGCCCAGGCGCCGGCGGCAAAGCAGCCGGGCAGGCGCTGGCGCTTCCGCAAGGCGCCGTAATCGACAAGATGAACGACCAGCACGCCTACCTGCGCTGGCCGGAGGGCGTCGAGGCTGACCTGCAAGTGGGCGACCTGGTGGGCTGCGGCATCTCCCACCCCTGCACCACCTTCGACAAATGGCCCCTGATGCTGATTGTGGATGACGCGTATAACGTGCAGCAGGCGATCAATACATTCTTCTGAGCGGTTACAATCTTGGCTTCACGCACAGAGGAAAGCCATGCCCGACGCCCTGCCACACCTGTTCCCGCCGATTCAGCCCCGCAATAGCGGCATGCTGGCGGTCGATGACATCCACACCATTTATTGGGAAGAGGTGGGCAACCCGAACGGCATCCCGGTAGTCTTTTTTCATGGCGGCCCGGGCGCCGGGCTGTCGCCGCAGCACCGCCGATTTTTCAACCCCGAGCACTACCGGGTCATCCTGTTCGACCAGCGCGGCGCCGGCAAATCGACCCCGCTGGGCGAAGTGCGCAACAACACCACCCAATTGCTGATCGCGGATATCGAGCGCCTGCGCACGCTGTTCGGCATCGAGCAATGGCTGGTGTTTGGTGGTTCCTGGGGTTCCACCCTGGCGCTGGCCTATGGCCAGGCCCATCCCGAACGCTGCCTCGGCTTCGTGCTGCGCGGGATTTTCCTGTGCACCCAGAAGGAAATCGACTGGTTCCTGCAAGGCTCCGAGTGGTTCCACCCGGAGGTGTACGACGAGTTCGTTGCCCCGATCCCGCCGGAAGAACGCGGCAACCTGCTGCAAGCCTACGTCAAGCGCATCATGGACCCGGATCCGGACGTGCACTGGCCCGCTGTGCGCGCCTGGAGCAAGTTCGAAGGCCGCCGCGTCTTCCTCTTGCCGCAGCCGGAAGAAGCGCCATCGGACACCCTCGACCTGGGCGTCGGCCGCGCCGAATCGCACTACATGGCCAACCTGGGCTTCCTCGCCGAAGGGCAATTGCTGGCCAACACGCCACGCATCGCCCACCTGCCCGCCGTAATTGTGCAAGGCCGCTACGACGTGATCTGCCCGCCGGTATCGGCCTGGCGCCTGCAACAGGCATGGGGTGCCAACGCCGTGATGAAGATGATCCCGGACGCCGGCCACGGCGCCATGGAGCAGGGCATCAGCCGCGCCCTCGTCAACGCTACCGAACAATTCCGTCAGCAAGGACGCTTCGCATAATGAATATCCAGCTTGGCGATATCGCCCACATCATCCAGCTTGCGATTGCCCCGGTGTTCATGCTGTCCACGGTCTGCACCAACCTGCTGGTGCTGCTGAACCGCCTGGCGCGCATCATCGACCGCTCGCGCGTGCTGGAAGAGCGCCTTGACGTGGCTTACAACGACAACTACATCAACGAATTGGACGTGCTATACCGCCGTTCGCACCTGATCAATGTGGCGATCGCGCTGGCGACGGCCTGCGGCCTGTTCGTCTGCCTGGTGGTGGCTCTGCTGTTCGTAGGCGACACCACCAACGTCCCGCTGGACAAATATATCGCCGGCCTGTTCATTGCAGCGATGATCTGCCTGATCGGCAACTTCGGCTACCTGCTGCGCGAAATCTTCATCGCCTCGACATTCATGCGTGCCCACCGTCACGTGCGGCACATCGAAAGAAATCCAACCTAAGAAACATCATGCACGATTACAAACGCCCACCGACCCTGCACCGTTATGGTCCGCGCAGCGAACTCGAACAAGCCTTGAAAGAGGGCCAGTTCGTGCTGCGCCCCGTGGGCAGCTTCCTGACCCTTAGTTTTTCCCAAGCCTGGAACCGCGACCTGTTCGAGCACTTCGGCGCCGACAGCTGCCTGGTGATCCACAATACCGAGGAATTCGGGGAACGCATCCACCGCGCCGTGCAGCGCACCCTGCCTAATTGGGCGGGCATCGATGGTGCTGTCGAATATGGCGGCCGCGCCGCCCTGGGCGCCGCCTTCAGCAAGACGCGTGAAGATGCGGTCGAGAAAGAATGGCAATTCGCCTGGCGTTCCATGCAGACGGCATCCACCATGAATCCAGTGGTGATCCGTATCGGCAGCCTGGAAAACTTCGCGGAAGTGCGCGACCGCGACCACTATACGGCTTAAGGTTCAGGGCACGCCCGGCAAGCCGCCCAGCCCGCGCGCCAGTTCCGACTGTTTCGGCAAGGCAGGCTGGCGGTCCAGGTGGGCCAGCACCGCACTCATCATGCGTTCGATATCGCCGCGGATGATGTTCGTGCCCAGGATGCCGGGCACATAGAAGTTCGGCATCAGGCGCCCGCTATAGACTACGCGGGTGCCGCCGGTTTCCGGAACCGGTATCAATTCCCAGCGCGCTTCGTAATGTTTCATATCGCCCGAGACCAGGGCAATGTCGATCGACGACATGGGCTGTTCGGTTGCGCGCACCACCAGGTGGATGGAGCGGGACATGAACAGGAAGCGGGCCGTGCCAAATTGCTCAATAATGACTTCATTGCCATTCCGCGAGAGCACCCGGCACGAAGCCAGGTCGGGCACGAATTCCTCCATGCGGTCATAAGTGGTGAGCGTGCGCCAGACCGTTGGCAATGAGGCATGTACCGTGCCGCTGGCATTGACTTCGTAGAGTTGCTGCGCGTCTGTCTTGACCCGGGTGACGTTCACTTCGAGCTTTGGAACTTCCAACCGGGGTGCCTGCCCCGCGCCGAAGGCAGGCGCGGTGAAACCGAGGAACAATACTAATAACAGTCGCTTCATGGTACCAGCGTAAGGGAACTGGTGGCAGAATACAAGCGCCGCGCGCTTCCATCGTTAGGCAGCGCACAGAACCTCCGCCTACCTTCAAGACTATGAATTTCCCTCACCTCCTGGCGCCCCTCGACCTGGGCTTCACCACCCTGCGCAACCGCGTCATCATGGGTTCCATGCATACAGGGCTGGAGGACCGCTTTTTTAACTACGGCAAGCTCGCCGCCTTCTACCGCGAGCGCGCCAGGGGCGGAGTCGGCTTGATCGTCACCGGCGGCATCTCGCCCAATCGCCAGGGCTGGCTGCTGCCCTTTGGCGGCACCATGAATTTCATCGGAGACATCTTCAACCACCGCAAGCTGACCCGTGCCGTGCACGAGGAGGGCGGCAAGATCCTGATGCAGATCCTGCATGCCGGGCGCTATGGCTACCAGCCGTTCGCAGTGTCGGCGTCGGACAAGAAGTCCCCGATCTCGCCCTTCAAGCCGAAAGCACTGACCGAAGGCGGCATCGAAGCCACCATCAAGGCTTACGTGCGGGCGGCGAAGCTGGCGCAGCAGGCCGGCTACGATGGCGTGGAAGTGATGGGCAGCGAAGGCTACCTGCTCAACCAGTTCCTGTGTGCGCGCACCAACCTGCGTACCGACCGCTGGGGCGGCAGCATCGAGAACCGCATGCGCCTGCCGGTGGAAATCGTGCGCCGCATGCGCGAGGCTGTGGGCCGCGACTTCATCATCATGTACCGCCACTCCCTGCTGGACCTGGTGGACGGCGGCAATACCTGGGAGGAGGTGGTCACCGTTGCCAAGGCCTTGCAGCACGCTGGCGCCACCATCCTGAACACCGGCATCGGCTGGCATGAAGCACGCGTGCCGACCATTGTCACTTCGGTGCCGCGCGCCGCCTTTGCCGAAGTGGCGGGCCGCCTGCGCAAGGAAGTCACCATTCCCGTGGTGGCCTCGAACCGCATCAATATGCCGGCGGAGGCGGAAGACATCCTGCGCCGGGGCGATGCCGACATGGTATCGATGGCGCGCCCCTTCCTGGCCGATGCCGAGTTCGTGCGCAAAGCGGCCGAAGGCCGCGTGGATGAAATCAACACCTGCATTGGCTGCAACCAGGCCTGCCTCGACCACACCTTCCAGAACAAGCGCGCCAGCTGCCTGGTCAACCCGCGCGCCTGCCATGAGACCGAGCTGGTGTACCGCCCGGCGGCAGTGCGCCGCAGGGTGGCCGTGGTGGGTGCCGGGCCGGCTGGCCTGTCGGCAGCCACGGTGGCGGCGGAATGCGGCCACGATGTGACCCTGTTCGACAGCAGCGACCGTATCGGCGGCCAGTTCAATATCGCCAAGCAGATCCCCGGCAAGGAAGAATTCAATGAAACCCTGCGCTACTTTGGCCGCAAGATCGAGCTGACCGGCGTCAAACTGGAATTGAACCGCCGCGTCACGCGCGAAGAACTGCTGGCAGGCGGCTACGACGACGTCATCGTCGCCACCGGCATCCGGGTACGCAAGCCGAAGATCGACGGCATCGACCACCCTAAAGTACTGTCCTACCTCGACGTCTTGCGCGACAAGAAGCCGGTCGGCAAACGCGTTGCCATCATCGGCGCCGGCGGCATCGGCTTCGACGTGGGCGAATACCTGCTGCACAACCCCGAGCACGCCTTGCCGCTGGCGAAAGAGCACTGGACGGCCGAATGGGGCGTGGACCTGCACGCCAAGACCGGCGGCGGCCTGGTGCCCGCCAAAGCGGCCGAGCCCGTGCGCCAGCTCTACCTGCTGCAGCGCAAAACCAGCAAGCTCGGCGCCGGCCTCGGCAAGACTTCCGGCTGGGTGCACCGCGCGGTGCTGGCACGCAACGGAGTCGTGATGATCCCCGGCGTGCAGTACAAGCTGATCGACGACCACGGCTTGCACATCAAGGTTGGCGAAGAAGAACGCCTGCTCGCGGTCGACAATGTGGTGATTTGCGCCGGCCAGGAAAGCCTGACCGAGCTCATGCCGCCGGAAGGCCGGGCCGCCGTACCGGGCGCGCCCCGCTTCCACAAGATCGGCGGCGCCGCCCTGGCCGCCGAGCTCGACGCCAAGCGCGCCATCAAGGAAGGCGCCGAACTCGCCGCCCGCCTCTGAAATGAAAGTCGGGGTCAGCTCTGGCAACCGGACATTTGCGCGGCGCGCAGCGCAAATGTCCGGTTGCCAGAGCTGACCCCGACTTTTACGGTGCTAGGTCCGCGGCCGGGCCACCTCGGCAGCGATGTGCGCGGCCATGGATCTGGCCAGCTCCTGCTCGCCGATGAAGATGGCGCCGGCGCGCTCGCTGCGCAGCAGGGCGGCATCTTCCTCGCTGTGGGTGCGCACGGCGATCCGGATGTCCGGGTTCAGCGCGCGGGCCGTTTCGATCATGGCGCGCACATGGAAAGTGTCCGGCGTCGCCACCACCAGCATCCGCGCGCGGTGGATATGCGCCTGGATCAGCACACCCGGCTCCCCGGCATTGCCGGCCACGGCCGCAATGCCTTGCTGGCGCAACTGGTCCACCAGCTCACGGTTCTGTTCCGCCACCACGTACTCGATGCCCTGCGCCGCCAGCGCTTCCCCGATGTGCCGGCCGACGCGCCCGTAACCCACCAGCACCACCTGGCCCTCCAGCTTGGTGGGCGCGGTCGTCATGGGCAATTCGGCCAAGGGGTCGGCGCTGCGTGCGTAGCGGGCCGCCAGTGCCTTGTCCTTGCCCAGCAAGCGTTCCAGCCAGGCGCCGAGCACGAACATCAACGGGTTCAAGGCGATCGACAGGATGGCGCCGGCCAGGATCAGGCTCTGGCCCTCATGCGGCAGTAAACCCAGCGAAATGCCCAGTGCCGCCAGGATGAAGGAGAATTCGCCGATCTGCGCCAGGCTGGCCGAGACGGTCAGCGCCGTACTGGCAGGGTAGCGCAGCAGCACAACCAGCACGAAGGCCGCAATCGATTTGCCGAACAGGATGATGGCGACCACGGCCAGCACGCGTAGCGGCTGTTCGACCAGGATCGCGGGCTCGAACAGCATGCCGACCGAGACGAAGAACAGCACGGCGAACGCATCGCGCAGCGGCAGCGATTCGTGCGCGGCGCGATGGCTGAGCTCGGATTCGCGCAGTACCATGCCGGCAAAGAAGGCACCCAGCGCGAAGGAGATGCCGAACAGCTTGGTTGCCGCATAGGCGATGCCGACTGCCGCCGCGATCACGCACAGCGTGAACAGCTCGCGTGAGTTGGTGCGGGCCACTTGCCATAGGATCCAGGGGAACAGCTTGCGGCCCACCAGCAGCATGAAGGCCACAAACAAGGCTACCTGGCCCAAGGTCAGCGCCAGCGCCTTCAGCACGCTGTCATCGCCCGCCGCACCGTGGCCGCCAACTACGCCCGGATCGCCGCCGAGGGCGCCGGCCAGGGCTGGCAGCAGAACCAGGACCAAGACGGTCACCAGGTCTTCCACCACCAGCCAGCCGACTGCGATGCGGCCATTGAAGGAATCCAGCGTGCCGCGTTCTTCCAGCGCGCGTAGCAGCACCACGGTGCTGGCCACCGACAGCGCCAGGCCGAATACCAGGCCGCCGCCAAGGCTCCAGCCCCACCAGTGCGCCAGGGCCATACCCATGCCGGTCGCCGCCGCGATCTGCAGGATGGCACCGGGCAGGGCGACCTTGCGCACTTCCCACAGGTCGTCCAGCGAGAAATGCAGGCCGACGCCGAACATCATCAGCATCACGCCGATTTCAGCAAGTTGTCCGGCGAGCGCGCTGTCGGCGACAAAACCAGGGGTGGCGGGACCGATCAGGATGCCGGCTGCGAGATAGCCGACGAGAGCGGGAAGCTTGAGGCGGGTGGCAATAAAGCCGAACAGGAGGCCGAAGCCAAGGGCTGCGGCGATGGTGGTAATCAGGCTGACGTCATGGGGCATGCAGTGCTCCTTTCGCAAGGAGTATAAGGCATGCCCCCTCATGGCGGGCTGGCGGACGGCCCTCCGGGAAGGGCCAGGTCAGCTTTGCCGGAATTACGCTTTGCGCACGACGACCGAGCCGATCGAATAGCCGGCGCCAAAGCTGCAAATCACGCCATAAGCGCCCGAAGGCAGATCATCCTGATGCTTATGGAAGGCGATGATGGAACCAGCCGAAGAAGTATTGGCATAGGTATCGAGAATCACCGGCGCTTCCGTCGGCTCCGCATCGCGCCCCAGCACGGTCCGCGAAATCAGCTGGTTCATGCTCAGGTTAGCCTGGTGCAGCCAGAAGCGCTTCACTTGTTCCACCTGCAAGCCCGCGCGCGCGATCGACTCCTTGATCATTTGCGCCGCCATCGGGCACACATCCTTGAACACCTTCCGGCCTTGCTGCTTGAACAGCTTGTCCGGCTGGCCGATGCCGCTTTCGTCGAAGCGGTTCATGAAGCCGAAGTTGTTGCGGATATTGTTGGAGAAACTGGTCTTCAGTTTGGTGTCCAGGATATCCCACTGGTGCTTCGACACCGCGCCCTCCTTGGCCTCCACCACGATGGCGGTGCAGGCATCGCCAAAGATGAAATGGCTGTCGCGGTCGCGGTAATCGAGGTGGCCCGACGTGATTTCCGGATTCAGGATCAGCACCGCGCGCGCCTGGCCGGTCTGCACCGCGCCCACCGCGGTCTGGATGCCGAAGGTGGCCGAAGAACACGCCACATTCATGTCGAAGCCAAAGCCCTCGATACCCAGCGCCTGCTGCACTTCCACCGCCATGGCAGGGTAGGCGCGCTGCATGTTCGAGCAAGCCACCAGCACCATGTCGATGTCGGCCGGGGTACGGCCGGCGCGGTCCAGCGCCTGGCGGGCCGCCGCCACGCAAATCTCCGCCTGCAGCGACAGCTCGTCGTTGCCGCGCTCCGGAATGCGCGGCGTCATGCGCTTCGGGTCCAGGATGCCGCTCTTTTCCATCACGTAGCGCGACTTGATGCCGGACGCCTTTTCGATGAAGGCGGCACTGGATGGTTCCAGGGCGGTCACGGTGCCGGCAGCGATGGCTTCGGCATGTTCCGCGTTGAACAGTTCGGCATAAGCATTGAAGGCGGTGACCAGCTCTTCATTGCTGATCGAATTCGCAGGGGTAAAAAGGCCGGTACCGCTGATGACGGCTTGTTTCATGATCAATCTTTCTTTTTGAGGAATGGGTCAGGCGACCGGTAAGTTCGCCGATTTTACCGCATCTGCAATGAAAAACGGCGCCCCAGGGGGCGCCGCCATGATTTGCGACAGCTTATTTCTTCGGTGGCGGATCCAGTTTCACCAGTTTGGATTCCGACTTCGCCAATTGCACCGGCACGCCTTGCAGGTGGTTCAGCGCCTGCTTCAGCTGGAAGTCGTCGCCGCTGCCATATTCCAGCGGCTTGCGCTTCTTCTCTGCCGCCAGGATGCGCATCTGTTCTTCCAGCTCATCGCGCTGGGCTTTGCCGGCTTCCTGCTCGCGGTCGTTGGACAGGTGCTTGGCCAGGTCGGCTTCGCGCATGCGCAGGCTGTTCAAGCCGTCGCCATCCTCGTTCTCATCCACCGCCAGGTCGGGCGAGATACCCTTGGCCTGGATCGAGCGGCCGTGCGGCGTGTAGTAACGCGCGGTGGTCAGCTTGACGGCCGTATCGGCGGTCAGCTGGCGGATCGTCTGCACCGAGCCCTTGCCGAAGGTTTGCGAACCGATGATGGTGGCCCGCTTGTAATCCTGCAGTGCACCGGCCACGATCTCTGAGGCCGACGCGGAGCCGGTGTTCACCAGCACGGCCATCGGCACATGCTTGACCGCATCGGGCAGCTTGGCCAGCGGGTCGCCATCGCCGCGCAGCGAGTAGTATTCGGCGCGGCCGTAGAAGATCTGCTTGGAATCCGGCAGCTGGCCATTGGTCGACACGATCGGGGTATCCTTCGGCAGGAAAGCCGCCGCCACGCCGATCGCGCCCTGCAGCACGCCGCCCGGATCGTTGCGCAAGTCCAGCACCAGGCCTTTCAGGTGCGGGTCCTGGCGGTACAGCTCGGTAATCTTGGTGGCCAGGTCTTCCACCGTCGGCTCCTGGAATTGCGAGATGCGCACCCACGCATAGCCCGGCGACACCATCTTCGCCTTCACGCTCTTCTGGTGGATTTCTTCGCGGTTCAGGGTGAATTGCAGTGGCTGCGGCTCATCCTTGCGCATGATGGTCAGCATGACCTTGGTGCCCGGCTCGCCGCGCATCTTCTTGACCGACTCGTCCAGGCTCAAGCCTTTGAGCGACGTCGCATCGAGGCGGGTGATCATGTCGCCCGGCTTGATGCCGGCACGGTAAGCGGGCGAATCCTCGATCGGTGCCACGATCTTGATATAGCCTTCGTCGCTCTGGGCGATTTCAATGCCAAGGCCGACGAACTTGCCTTGCGAGCCTTCACGCAGCTCGGCATAGGCTTTCTTGTCCAGGTAGGCGGAATGCGGGTCGAGCGAGGCGACCATGCCGGCAATGGCTTCGGTCAGCAGCTTCTTGTCTTCCACTGCTTCCACATAGTCCGATTTGATCAGGCCGTACACATCGGCGAGCTGCTTGAGCTCTTCCAGCGGCAGGGCAGGGTCGACCTGCTTTTGTGCCATCGCCGAAAACTGGAGTGATACCGCTACCCCTGCCACCACGCCCAAGCCGATCAGGCCGGCGTTCTTGAGTTTCTTGCCCATGTGTCACCTGTTCCAGATACAGCGGATAACTCGACCGCCATTGGAATCCAGTATAAACCTGATTCCCAGCAATCGTAGCTGCCAGCATGGAATAAATCGGTGGGAAAGCCACGATTTATTCATAACTTTGTAGGTGTTTGCCAAGGTTTTTACCGGAGTAAGTATTTGTAAGAAAGTCAGAAGGACGGCGCTCACCGACCTACACTGGGTCCGCTATTTCTCTCTACCCAAAGTGGTTTTGTGCCTGCGGCCACGCAGGCATTTTTTTTTCTGGAGCAAGAAAATGAAACTGATCCGTACCGCCCGCGCCGCCTGGCTGGTGCTGGCCATGGCCGTGGCGCCGGCCTTCGCCGTGCCAGTCATGGATTTGCGCGCCGAAGACCTGCTGCCGATGGCTGCCGAATTCCGCAAATCGCTCAACCTGAATGCCAACCAGCAAACCCTGTGGGCCAGGGTGGAGAGCCAGAGCAAGGCATTGTTGCGTGAGCGCAAGGCCCGCCGTGAGCGCCTGCAGGAAGCGACGCGCCAGGGCCTGCAAGCGCAGAATGTCGAGCTGCGTGACTTGCAGGCCGGGCTGGAAGCGGAACAGGCAGCCACGGCGGAGGAAGACCGCCAACTGCGCGAATGGTGGCTCGGCATCAACGATGCGCTCGATGACGGCCAGCGCCAGGCGGCGGCGAAGTTTCTCGTAGATCAACTTATCCGCATGGAGGAAGGGTCCGGTGGGCGCGGTGAACGGCCCCCAAGCGGGGAGGGCGGCGGCCATCGCGGCGGCCCCGGCGGGCGCGGCGGCGTGGGCGGCCCAGGCGGCGGCAGCGGCGGTCCGGGGCGCGGAATGTAGCAAATCGTAAAAAAGCCGGCGCCCCTGTTCCTGCCGCCGGCACCGCGTTTACAATGCCTGCGCGGCGCAACCCGTGCCCCGCCGGGCCCCACTCTACCCAGTGGATCGTTCGGCTGAAACCAGATTCCAAAGGGACAAGAGAGTGAAACGACACATCCTGAGCACCATCACCCTGAGCCTGATGGCGGCATTCGCCCACGCCGCCGGCCACGAAGGTCACGACCACACCCCGGCACCGACTTCGGGCATCGACACGCAATACATCGACAAAAGCGTGCGTGCGCAGGACGATTTCTTCCAGCACCTGAACGGCGAATGGCTGCGCAACACCGAAATCCCGGCCGACAAATCGAGCTGGGGTTCGTTTGCCAAGCTGCGCGACGACACCACCTTTCACCTGCGCGACCTGATCCAGGGCTTGCAGGGCCAGAAAGGCCTCAAGGGCGACGACGCCAAGATCGCCGCGCTGT
>CBFGQI010000154.1:0-11879 GCA_965650885.1 uncultured Oxalobacteraceae bacterium | reverse complement strand
ACTACCACTATTCGTACTCCGTGGTGCGCGGCTGCGACCGCATCGTGCCGGTCGACGTGTACGTGCCGGGTTGCCCGCCGACTGCGGAAGCACTGCTGTACGGCATCCTGCAGCTGCACAACAAGATCAAGAAGACCAATACGATCGCGCGGTAAGACCTTATGAACACACATCTGCAAACACTGGTCTCCGCCCTCGAGCAAAAGCTGGGCGAGCGGGCCTCCATCGTCGTCGCGCTGGGCGAAGTGACGATTACAGTCAAATCTGGGGACTACTACCAGGTAATGCAAGAGCTGCGCGACGACGCAGCTTTGCGTTTTGATACGCTGATCGACCTGTGCGGCGTCGACTACCAGACCTATGGTGAGGGCACCTGGGACGGCCTGCGCTTCGCCGCCGTGACCCACCTGCTGTCGGTGCAGAAGAACTGGCGCCTGCGCGTGCGCGTGTTCGCGCCGGACGACGAGATGCCGATCGTGGCTTCCGTGACCCCGATCTGGCGCGCCGCCAACTGGTTCGAGCGCGAAGCGTTCGACCTGTTCGGCATCATCTTCGAAGGCCACAACGACCTGCGCCGCATCCTGACCGACTACGGTTTCATCGGCCACCCATTCCGCAAGGACTTCCCGGTATCGGGCTACGTGGAAATGCGCTATGACCAGGAGCAGAAGCGCGTCGTCTACCAGCCGGTGACCATCGAGCCGCGCGAAAACGTGCCGCGCGTGATCCGCGAAGAAAACTACGGGAAGTAAGAAATGGCTGAAATTAAGAATTACACCCTGAACTTTGGTCCGCAGCACCCGGCGGCCCACGGCGTGCTGCGCCTGGTGCTGGAGCTGGACGGTGAGGTGATCCAGCGTGCCGACCCGCATATCGGCCTGCTGCACCGCGCCACCGAAAAGCTGGCCGAGCAAAAGACTTACCTGCAATCGGTGCCGTACATGGACCGCCTGGACTACGTGTCCATGATGTCCAACGAGCACGCCTACGTGATGGCGATCGAGAAGCTGCTGGGCCTGGAAGTGCCGCTGCGCGCGCAGTACATCCGCGTGATGTTCGACGAGATCACCCGCCTGCTGAACCACCTGCTGTGGCTGGGCGCGCACGCGCTGGACGTGGGCGCCATGGGCCCCTTCCTGTACGCCTTCCGCGACCGCGAAGACCTGATGGACTGCTACGAAGCCGTTTCCGGCGCGCGCATGCACGCGGCTTACTACCGTCCGGGCGGCGTGTACCGCGACCTGCCGGACGCCATGCCGCAGTACAAGGCATCGCTGATCCGCAACGCGAAAGCGCTGGCCGAGCGCAACGAGAACCGCCAGGGTTCGCTGCTCGATTTCGTGGAAGACTTCACCAAGCGCTTCCCGACCTACGTCGACGAATATGAAACCCTGCTGACCGACAACCGTATCTGGAAACAGCGTACCGTCGGCATCGGCGTGGTCTCGCCGGAAGACGCGATGGCCATGGGCTTCACCGGCGCCATGCTGCGCGGTTCGGGCGTGGCCTGGGACGTGCGCAAGAAGCAGCCGTACGAGGTCTACGACAAGATGGACTTCGACATCCCGGTCGGCACCAACGGCGACTCCTATGACCGCTACCTGGTGCGTATCGAAGAGATGCGCCAGTCGAACAAGATCATCAAGCAGTGCGTGGCCTGGCTGAAAGCGAACCCGGGTCCGGTCATGACCAGCAACCGCAAGGTGGCGCCGCCATCGCGCGTGGACATGAAGACCAATATGGAATCGCTGATCCACCACTTCAAGCTGTTCACCGAAGGCTTCCACGTACCGGAAGGCGAGGCATACAGCGCAGTGGAACACCCGAAAGGCGAATTCGGCATCTACCTGATCTCCGATGGCGCCAACAAGCCATACCGCATGAAGATCCGCGCACCGGGCTTTGCCCACCTGCAGGGTCTGGATGAAATGTCGCGCGGCCACATGATCGCCGACGCCGTGACCATCATCGGTACCCAGGACATCGTTTTCGGTGAAATCGACCGCTAAGGGCTAGAAATGCTGTTATCCCAAGAATGCTATAAAAAAATCGACCGCGAGTTGGCCAAGTATCCGGCCGACCAGCGCCAGTCGGCCGTGATGGCCGCGCTGGCCCACGCCCAGGTGGAACTGGGCTGGGTTTCGCCAGAAGTGATGAAGGAACTGGCCGACTACATCCGCATGCCGGCCATCGCCGTGCAGGAAGTGGCCACCTTCTACAATATGTACAACCTGAAGCCGGTCGGCAAGCACAAGATCACCGTGTGCACCAACCTGCCATGCGCGCTGTCGGGCGGCGTGAAAGCGGCCGAGCACCTGAAGCAGAAGCTGGGCATCGACTTCCGCGGCACCACCGAAGACGGTGAGTTCACCCTGATGGAAGGCGAGTGCATGGGCGCCTGCGGCGACGCGCCGGTGCTGCTGGTGAACAACCACCGCATGTGCTCCTTCATGAGCAACGACAAGATCGACTCCCTGGTGGAGGAGCTGAAGAAATGACCTCCCTGCACGACCGTCACATCAATCCCCTGATCCTGAAGGATCTGAACGGCGACAACTGGCACCTGGCCGACTACGTCAAGCGCGGCGGCTATTCCGCCCTGCGCCGCATCCTGGAAGAGAAGATCGCGCCGGAAGCGATCATCGCCGACCTGAAGACTTCCGGCCTGCGCGGCCGCGGCGGTGCGGGTTTCCCGACCGGCCTGAAATGGTCGTTCATGCCGCGCCAGTTCCCGGGCCAGAAATACCTCGTCTGCAACACCGACGAAGGCGAGCCGGGCACGTTCAAGGACCGCGACATCATCCGCTACAACCCGCACGCACTGATCGAAGGCATGGCCATCGGCGCCTACGCGATGGGCATCACCGTGGGCTACAACTACATCCACGGCGAGATCTTCCAGGAATACCTGCGCTTTGAAGAAGCGCTGGAAGAGGCGCGCGCCGCCGGCTTCCTGGGCGACAAAATCATGGGTTCGGACTTCAGCTTCCAGCTGCACGCCCACCACGGCTACGGCGCCTACATCTGCGGCGAGGAAACCGCGCTGCTCGAATCGCTGGAAGGCAAGAAGGGCCAGCCGCGCTTCAAGCCGCCGTTCCCGGCCTCGTTCGGCCTGTACGGCAAGCCGACCACCATCAACAACACCGAGACGTTCGCGGCCGTGCCGTTCATCCTGAACATCGGCGCCGAAAACTACCTCGGCCTGGGCAAGCCTAACAACGGCGGCACCAAGATCTTCTCGATCTCGGGTGACGTTGAGCGTCCGGGCAACTACGAAGTCCCGCTGGGCACCCCGTTCGCCAAGCTGATGGAGCTGGCCGGCGGCATGCGCGGCGGCAAGAAGATCAAGGCCGTGATCCCTGGCGGTTCGTCCGCCCCGGTGATCCGCGGCGAGATCATGATGCAGACCGACCTCGATTACGACTCGATCGCCAAAGCCGGCTCCATGCTCGGTTCGGGCGCCGTGATCGTGATGGACGAGACGCGCTGCATGGTTAAGGCCCTGGAACGCCTGGCTTACTTCTATTACGAAGAGTCCTGCGGCCAGTGCACCCCATGCCGTGAAGGCACCGGCTGGATGTACCGCATGGTCCACCGCATCGAGAACGGCCAGGGCCGCGCTTCGGACCTGGACATGCTGAACTCCATCGCCGACAACATCCAGGGCCGCACCATCTGCGCGCTGGGCGATGCTGCCGCCATGCCGGTACGCGCCTTCGTCAAGCAGTTCCGCGAAGAATTTGAATATCACGTCGAACACAAGCACTGCCTGGTGCCTGTTTCGGCTTACTAAGCTGCGATTATCATGGTTGAAATCGAAATTGACGGCAAAAAGGTAGAAGTCCCTGCGGGTAGCATGGTGATGGACGCCGCCAACAAGCTGGGTACCTACATCCCGCACTTCTGCTATCACAAGAAATTGTCGATCGCTGCGAACTGCCGTATGTGCCTGGTCGAAGTGGAGAAGGCGCCCAAGCCTTTGCCAGCATGCGCCACGCCGGTATCGGCTGGCATGGTCGTGAAATCCGCCTCCGACAAGGCTGTGCAGGCACAGAAGTCGGTGATGGAATTCCTGCTGATTAACCACCCGCTGGATTGCCCGATCTGCGACCAGGGCGGCGAGTGCCAGCTGCAGGACTTGGCCGTAGGTTACGGCAAGATGGAGTCCCGCTACGAGGAAGAGAAGCGCGTGGTGCCGCCGAAGGCCGGCAGCGCGCTGGTGGCGATGGAGGAAATGTCGCGTTGCATCCACTGCACCCGTTGCGTGCGCTTCGGCCAGGAAGTGGCCGGCGTGATGGAACTGGGCATGCTGGGCCGCGGCGAGCATTCCGAGATCACCACCTTCGTGGGCGAAGCGGTGAGCTCCGAAATGTCGGGCAATATGATCGACCTGTGCCCGGTCGGCGCGCTGACCTCGCGCCCATTCCGCTACAGCGCCCGTACCTGGGAACTGTCGCGCCGCAAATCGGTCTCCCCGCACGACTCCACCGGCGCCAACCTGATCGTGCAAGTGAAGCAGGGCTCCGTGAAGCGCGTGCTGCCGCTGGAAAACGAAGCGGTCAACGAGTGCTGGATTTCCGACAAGGACCGCTACTCCTACGAAGCGCTGGACAGCGCCGAGCGCCTGACCAAGCCGATGCTGAAGCAGGGCGGCGAGTGGAAGGAAGTCGAATGGCAAGTGGCGCTGGAATACGTGGCGCACGGCCTGAAGAACATCAAGCATGAACACGGCGCCGACGCGCTGGCCGCCTACGCGACCGCGCACTCCACCGTGGAAGAACTGGCCCTGCTGAAGAAAGTGATGCACGGCGTGGGTTCCGAGAACGTCGACTTCCGCCTGCGCCAGAGCGACTTCGCGCTGGACGGCGAAGTCAAGCCATGGCTGGGCATGCCGATCACCGAACTGTCGCAGCTGCAGCGCGTGTTCGTGATCGGTTCCTTCCTGCGCAAGGACCATCCGCTGTTCGCGACCCGCATCCGCGCGGCCGTGAAAGCCGGCGGCAAGCTGTCCGTGCTGCACGCAGCCGACACCGAAAACCTGATCAACACCGCCCACAAGATCATCGCCGCGCCGTCTGACTGGCTGGCCGCGCTGTCCGGCGTGGTGGCTGCCGTGGCCAAGGCGAAGGGCGTGGCCGCTCCTGCCGGCTTTGAAGGCGTGGTGGCCTCGGCCGAAGCAGAAGCCATCGCTGAATCCCTGCTGGGCGGCGAGCGCAAGGCGGTCTTCCTGGGCAACGCCGCCGTGGCGCACCCGGAAGCGTCCAAGCTGCACGCTGCCGCACAGTGGATCGCCGAACAGACCGGCGCCAAGCTGGGCTACCTGACCGAAGCGGCCAACACCGTGGGCGGCTACCTGGTGGGCGCCACCGCGAAGAATGCCGCTCCGGCGTTCTCCGTGCAGAAGAAAGCCTACCTGCTGCTGAACGCCGAGCCTGAGCTGGACGCGGCCAACCCGCAAGCTGCCAAGACCGCGCTGAACGGCGCCGACATGGTGGTGGTGATGTCGGCCTTCAAGCATGGCATGGACTACGCCGACGTGCTGCTGCCGGTCGCGCCGTTCGCCGAGACTTCCGGCTCCTTCGTCAACGCCGAAGGCCGCCTGCAGTCCTTCAACGGCACCGTCAAGCCGATGGGCGACGCCCGTCCGGCCTGGAAGGTGCTGCGCGTACTGGGCAACATCCTGGGCCTGGGCGGCTTCGACTACGAAACCTCCGAAGCCATCCGCGACGAGCTGTTCGAAAAGGGCGCGTCCGACCTGTCGGCCAAGCTGTCGAACGTATCGCGCAAGGCCGCCGTTGCCGGCGCCGCCTTCACCGTGCAAGGGCTGCAGCGCCTGGCCGACGTGCCGATCTACTTCGCCGACGCCCTGGCGCGCCGTTCCGGCCCGCTGCAGGCGACCACCGATGCCGCCGCACCGAAAGCGCACCTGTCCGCCGCCACCGCGCAGCAGATCGGCGTGCAGTCCGGCGACAAGGTCGAAGTGAAGCAGGGCTCCGGCTTTGCGATCCTGGAAGCCACCATCGACGCCGGCCTGCCGGCCAACGTGGTGCGCGTGTCCGCCGCACACGCATCGACCGCGATGCTGGGCGCGATGTTCGGTGAGGTCACCGTTGCCAAAGCAGGGGAGGGCAAATAATGGCTCTGCCAGAAATGATTGATTCGATTAAAGCCGTTGGCGAAGCCAACCTCGGCACCTTCTGGCCGTTCGTCTGGACCATGGCCAAGATCCTGTGCGTGACGCTGCCGCTGATGGGCCTGGTGGCCTACCTGACGCTGTGGGAGCGCAAGCTGCTGGGCTGGATCCAGATCCGTATCGGCCCGAACCGCGTGGGCCCGAACGGCCTGCTGCAGCCGATCGCCGACGCGCTGAAACTGCTCTTCAAAGAGATCATCGTCCCGACCAAGTCGAACAAGTCGCTGTTCTTCATCGGTCCCGTGATGACCATCATGCCGGCGCTGGCTTGCTGGGCGGTGATGCCGTTCGCACCGGGCGCCGCCCTGGCCGACGTCAACGCCGGCCTGCTGCTGATCATGGCGATCGCCTCGATGGAGGTGTACGGCATCATCATCGCCGGCTGGTCCGCCAACTCGAAATACTCCTTCATGGGCGCCATGCGCGCCTCGGCACAGATGGTGTCGTACGAGATCGCCATGGGCTTCGTGCTGGTGATCGTGCTGATGGTGGCCGGTTCGCTGAACCTGTCCGAGATCGTGCTGGGCCAGCAGAAGGGCATGATGGCCGACATGGGCATCAACTTCCTGTCCTGGAACTGGCTGCCGCTGCTGCCGGTGTTCGTGGTCTACCTGGTGTCCGGCCTGGCCGAATGCAACCGTCACCCGTTCGACGTGGTGGAAGGCGAATCGGAAATCGTGGGCGGCCACATGGTCGAATACGGCGGTATGGCTTACGCCATGTTCTTCCTGGCGGAATACGCCAACATGATCCTGATCTCCATGCTGGCGTCGATCATGTTCCTGGGCGGCTGGTCCGCTCCGATCGCGGCGCTGGAATTCGGCGGCGTGTTCGGCGGCTTCTTCTGGCTGTTCATCAAGACCTTCTTCATCGTATCGCTGTTCATCTGGACGCGCGGCACCTTCCCGCGTTACCGCTATGACCAGATCATGCGTTTGGGCTGGAAAGTGTTCATCCCGCTGACCCTGGTGTACCTGGTGTTCGTGGCGACCTGGATGCAGACCTCCTGGAATATTTGGAAGTAAGAGAGCGAATACAGAATGGACCGATTGAAAGACTTCTTCGGCAGCTTCATGCTGACCGAACTGTTCAAGGGGATGGCGCTGACCGGCAAATACATGTTTGCCAAGAAGATCACCGTCCAGTTCCCTGAAGAGAAAACCCCGATCTCGCCGCGCTTCCGCGGCCTGCATGCCCTGCGCCGTTATCCGAACGGCGAAGAGCGCTGCATCGCCTGCAAACTGTGCGAAGCCGTTTGCCCGGCGATGGCGATCACCATCGAGTCGGAGCAGCGTGACGACGGTTCGCGCCGCACCACCCGCTACGACATCGACCTGACCAAGTGCATCTTCTGCGGCTTCTGCGAAGAATCCTGCCCGGTGGACTCGATCGTCGAGACCCACGTACTGGAATACCACGGCGAAAAGCGCGGTGACCTGTACTACACCAAGGAAATGCTGCTGGCCGTGGGCGACCGCTACGAAGCGGAAATCGCGGCCAACCGCGCGGCCGATGCCAAGTACCGCTGATCGCCGAGGTTAAACATAATGAACTTCACTTCTATCTTGTTCTACGTGTTCGCTGCCATCCTGGTGCTGGCATCGCTGCGCGTGATTACCGCACGTAACCCCGTGCAAGCTGCACTGTTCCTGGTGCTGGCCTTCTTCCAGGCGGCCGGCATCTGGATGCTGCTGAAAGCCGAATTCCTGTCCATCGTGCTGGTGCTGGTGTACGTCGGCGCCGTCATGGTCCTGTTCCTGTTCGTCGTGATGATGATCGACATCGACATGGACAAGCTGCGTGCCGGCTTCTGGAATTACCTGCCGGTGGCTGCCGTCGTTGGCGGCGTGATCGTGCTGGAAATGGCGGCCGTGATCTGGCGCGCCTTCCCGTCGACCGGCGGCGTGGTCGTGCCTGAAGCGGCCAACACCATCGGCCAGACCAAGGCGCTGGGCCTGCTGATCTACACCGACTACATCCTTGCGTTCGAAATCGCCGCCGTGGTCCTGCTGGTGGCCATCGTGGCCGCCGTGGCCCTGACCCTGCGCAAGCGTAAGGACACCAAGTTCTTCGACCCGGCAGAAGCTGTCCGCGTCAAGCGTAACGACCGCCTGAAGATCGTGAAGATGGACGCTGTCGTCCACGCGCCGGTCGCAGCTGCGGAAACGAAGGAGGCACCATGACTTTATCCCTGGCTCACTACCTGGTCCTGGGCGCGATCCTGTTCGCGATCTCGATCGTCGGTATTTTCCTGAACCGCAAGAACGTCATCGTCCTGCTGATGGCCATCGAACTGATGCTGCTGGCGGTGAACATGAACTTCATCGCGTTCTCGCACTACCTGGGCGACGCGGCCGGGCAGATCTTCGTCTTCTTCATCCTGACCGTGGCGGCTGCCGAATCGGCAATCGGCCTCGCGATCCTGGTGGTGATGTTCCGTAACCTGGACACCATCAACGTGGAAGACCTGGACAGCCTCAAAGGCTAAGTTAAATCCTCGAAAAATAGATAAGGTAAATCATGACGGGGCAACTTAACCCAACCCTCCTTCTGGCCGTTCCGCTGGCGCCGCTGGCAGGTTCCGCAATCGCGGGCCTGCTGGGCACCAAGTTCTTCGGCAACGTCGTCGGCCGCAAGGTGTCGCACAGCGCGACCATCCTGGGCGTGCTGATCGCTTTCCTGATCTCGTTCCAGACCCTGCTGCAGGTAATGGATGGCGCCACCTTCAACGGTGACGTCTACCGCTGGATGACCGTGGCCGGCGTCAAGCTGGCGGTCGGCTTCCAGATCGACACGCTGACCGCGATGATGATGAACGTGGTGACGTTCGTCTCCCTGATGGTGCACATCTACACCATCGGCTATATGGAAGAAGACGAAGGCTACAACCGCTTCTTCTCCTACATTTCGCTGTTCACCTTCTCCATGCTGATGCTGGTGATGTCGAACAACTTCCTGCAGCTGTTCTTCGGCTGGGAAGCGGTGGGCCTGGTGTCCTACCTGCTGATCGGTTTCTGGTACACCCGCCCGACCGCCATCTTCGCCAACATGAAGGCCTTCCTGGTCAACCGCGTGGGCGACTTCGGCTTCATCCTGGGCATCGGCCTGATCGTGGCCTTCGCCGGCACGCTGAACTACGCCGACACCTTCGCCAAGGCGAATGAACTCGCCGGCTTGAGCTTCCCGGGCACCGACTGGATGCTCGTGACCGTCATCTGCATCTGCCTGTTCATCGGCGCGATGGGCAAGTCCGCGCAATTCCCGCTGCACGTCTGGCTGCCGGACTCGATGGAAGGTCCGACGCCGATCTCCGCGCTGATCCACGCGGCGACGATGGTGACGGCCGGCATCTTCATGGTGGCGCGCATGTCGCCGCTGTTCGAGCTGTCCGACACGGCGCTGAGCTTCATCCTCGTGATCGGCGCGATCACCGCGCTGTTCATGGGCTTCCTGGGCATCATCCAGAACGACATCAAGCGCGTGGTGGCCTACTCGACGCTGTCCCAGCTCGGCTACATGACGGTGGCCCTCGGGGCCTCGGCCTACTCGGTCGCCGTGTTCCACCTGATGACCCACGCCTTCTTCAAGGCGCTGCTGTTCCTCGGCGCGGGCGCCGTCATCATGGCGATGCACCACGACCAGGACATCCGCAATATGGGCGGCCTGAAGAAATACCTGAAAGTGATCTGGATTACCTCGCTGCTGGGCTCCCTGGCCCTGATCGGTACCCCGTTCTTCTCCGGCTTCTACTCGAAGGACATGATCATCGAAGCGGTGCATGCCACCACCATTCCTGGTGCCGGCTTCGCCAACTTCGCCGTGCTGGCTGGCGTGTTCGTGACCGCGTTCTACTCCTTCCGCATGTACTTCCTGGTGTTCCACGGCCCGGAAAACTTCGGCAAGGAACACCACCACGACCACGCTTCGCACCACGCTGACGAGGGCGAAGAGGACGACCACGGCCACCACGGCCTGGCTCCGGGCGAGAAGCCGCATTCGCCGGGCCTGGTGGTGACCCTGCCGCTGATCCTGCTGGCCATCCCGTCCGTCGTCATCGGCGCGATCGCCATCAAGCCCATGCTGTTCGGCGACTTCTTCAAGGATGTCATCACGGTTGACCCGCGCCACGGCGCGATGGAAGCCCTGGCGCACCACTTCCATTCGTGGAGCGACATGGCGCTGCATTCCGTGCAGACCGCACCGTTCTGGCTGGCCCTGGCCGGCGTGGCTGCAGCCTACTACTGCTACATGGTCAACCCGAAGGTGCCTGCCGCCTTCTACAAGACCCTGAAGCCGCTGCATACCCTGCTGGACAACAAGTACTACATGGACAAGTTCAACGAGGCTGTCTTCGCCCGCGGCGCGCGCGTGCTGGGCGAGGGCCTGTGGGCAGCCGGCGACCGCGCCATCATCGATGGCCTGTTCGTGAACGGCTCGGCCAAGGTGGTCGGCTGGTTCTCCAGCCTGACCCGCGTGCTGCAGACCGGCTACATCTATCACTACGCCTTCGTGATGATCATCGGTATCCTGGGCTTCCTGGTGTACTTCCTGCCGTTTTGGCACGCTTAACAGCTGACGCAAAAGAGATAACAAATGCAGTCAACGACTAATCTTTCTACTTACCTGAGCCTGTCGATCTGGGTGCCGATCGTCTTCGGCATGATCGTGCTGGCCATCGGCCGCGACTCGCGCGCCGGCATGGTGCGTGTGCTGTCGCTGGTAGGCGCGCTGGTTTCGCTGTTGCCGACCATCCCATTGTTCACCAGCTTCGACAAGGCCGCCCACGGCATGCAATTCGTGGAGAAGGCCCCCTGGATCGAGCGCTTCAACATCTTCTACTCGCTGGGCATCGACGGCCTGTCGATGTGGTTCATCCCTCTGACCGCCTTCATCACCGTGATCGTGGTGATTTCGGCCTGGGAAGTGATCACCGAGCGCGTGGCGCAATACATGGGCGCGTTCCTGATGCTGTCCGGCCTGATGATCGGCGTGTTCGCCGCCACCGACGGCCTGCTGTTCTACTTCTTCTTCGAAGCGACCCTGATCCCGATGTACATCATCATCGGTGTGTGGGGCGGCCAGAACCGCATCTACGCGGCGTTCAAGTTCTTCCTGTACACCTTCTTCGGCTCCCTGCTGACGCTGGTTGCCATCATCTACCTGTACAACAAGTCCGGTAGCTGGGACATCCTGGCATGGCACAAGCTGCCGCTGACGATGACCGAGCAGACCCTGATCTTCTTCGCCTTCTTCATGGCCTTCGCCGTGAAGGTGCCGATGTTCCCGGTCCACACCTGGCTGCCGGACGTGCACGTGGAAGCGCCGACCGGCGGCTCCGCCGTGCTGGCCGCGATCATGCTGAAGCTGGGCGCTTACGGCTTCCTGCGATTCTCCATGCCGATCGCGCCCGATGCTTCGCGCGAGTGGGCCTGGTTCATCATCGGCCTGTCGCTGATCGCCGTGATCTACATCGGCCTGGTTGCCCTGGTGCAGAAGGACATGAAGAAACTGGTGGCGTATTCGTCCATCGCGCACATGGGCTTCGTGACCCTGGGCTTCTTCATGTTCAACGACATGGCAGTGCAGGGCGGTATCGTGCAGATGGTGTCGCACGGCTTCATCTCCGGCGCAATGTTCCTGTGCATCGGCGTGCTGTACGACCGCATGCACTCGCGCCAGATCGCCG
>CBFGQI010000153.1:0-11984 GCA_965650885.1 uncultured Oxalobacteraceae bacterium | reverse complement strand
GCCGCGAGCGGCTGAGTACGTGTCCGATTGCCAGACCTGACCCCGACTTTCTATCGGTTGATCACTTTCAGCACGGCGGCGGCGCCTTCCTGGGCGCTGTTGCGCAGCAGGCTGTGGTGCATGTCGGTGAAGCGCTGGACCAGCCGCAGGCGGTGCGGCGCGTCGCTCAGCTGCTGCCACATGGCGTCGGCCAGGGTTTCGGCGGTGGCGGCGTTCTGCAGCATTTCCGGCACCAGGAATTCGCGCGCCAGGATGTTCGGCAGCCCGATCCACGGCTGGTACCCCATATGTCTCATGATATGCCAGGATGCGGCCATCATCTTGTAGGCGATGACCATCGGTTTCTTGAACAGGGCCACTTCCAGCGAGGCGGTGCCGGATGCCACCAGCACGGCATCGGCGGCGCAGATGGCGGTGTGCGACTGGCCGTCCAGCAGCATCAGCTCGACGTCCTGCAGCCCGGCTTGCGCCACCAGGTCCTGGAAATACTTGCGCTGCCTGTCGCCGGCCATCGGCACCACGAAGCGCAAGGTGCGGTCGCGCTGCAGCAGCAGCTTGCAGGCGCCGATGAAGGCGGCAGTGTTGTATTTGAGCTCGGCCATGCGGCTGCCCGGCATCACGCACACCACATTGGCGTCTTCGGCCAGGCCCAGCTGGCGGCGCGCGGCCGCTTCGTCGGGCTGGACCGGGATCACCTCGGCCAGCGGGTGGCCGACATAGGTCACCGGCACGCCGGCTGCCTGGTAGATCGCTTCCTCGAAGGGGAAAATCACCAGCATGTGCGAGACCGACTTGATGATCTTCTTGATGCGGCCGCCGCGCCAGGCCCAGATCTGCGGGCCGATGTAATGGATGGTGGGGATGCCGGCGGCGCGCAACTGCGCTTCCAGGCCCAGGTTGAAGCCCGGGTAGTCGGCGCCGATGAAGCAGGCCGGCCGTTCGGCCAGCAGCTCGTCGCGCAGCGTGTCCTGGATGCCTTTCAGCTCGCGGTAGCGGGGAATGATCTCGAACAGGCCGCGCACCGTCATCTTCTCCAGCGGCCAGTGCGACTCGAAGCCATGCGCCTGCATGGCCGGGCCGCCGATGCCGTGGAAGCGGGCGTCGGGCAGGTGCGGGCGCAGGCCGCCCAGCAGGCGGCCCGCCAGCAGGTCGCCGGACGGTTCGCCGGCCACCACCGCGATCGATACGTCAGCGGACGATGCCACGGGTGGTCGTATCGAGGAATTCGCGCATGGCGCGCGCGTGCACGGCGTCGGCTTCCGGCAGCTCCGCTTCGGCGGCGATCATGGCCGCCTTGGCTTCTTCCAGCGTCAGGCCGGAACGGTACAGCAGTTTGTAGGCGTTGCGGATGGCGTTGATCTGCTCGCGCGTGAAGCCGCGGCGCTTCAAGCCTTCGATATTGACGCCATGGGCGGCGGCCGGGTTGCCGTTCAGCAGCACGAACGGCGGCACGTCCTGGGTCAGGCTGGTGCTCATGCCGACAAAGGCGTGGGCGCCGATCTTGCAGAACTGGTGCACGTTGGCGAAGCCGGACATGATCACCCAGTCGCCGATCTCGACGTGGCCGGCCATCTGGGCGTTGTTGGAGAAGATGGTATTGTTGCCGACCACGCAGTCGTGCGCCAGGTGCACGTAGGCCGAGATCCAGTTGTTGTTGCCCAGCTTCGTCACACCCTTGTCCTGCACCGTGCCGAGGTTGAAGGTGCAGAATTCGCGGATGGTGTTGCCGTCGCCGATTTCCAGGCGGGTCGGCTCGCCGTTCCACTTCTTGTCCTGCGGCGCGGCGCCAATGGAGGAAAACTGGAAGAACTTGTTGTCCTTGCCGATCGTGGTATGGCCCTCGATCACCACGTGCGGGCCCACCACGGTGTTCTCGCCAATCACCACGTTCGGGCCAATGATCGTGTAAGGGCCGATCTCGACGCCCGCCGCCAGTTCGGCCTTGGGATCGACGATCGCCGTTGGGTGGATGCTTGCCATGCCTGTTACTCCACGGAGCGGATGGTGCACATCAGCTCAGCTTCCAGGGCCACCTGGCCGTCGACCGAGCCGACCGCCTTGTATTTCCAGATGCCGCGCGCATTGCGCAGGATTTCCACGTCCATCTTCAACTGGTCGCCAGGCCCGACCGGGCGCTTGAAGCGCGCATTGTCGATGCCCACGAAGTACACCACCGAATTCTCGTCCGGCTTGAGGCCGATGGACTTGAACGACAACAGGGCCGCGGTCTGCGCCATCGCCTCGATCATCAGCACGCCCGGCATGACCGGCTTGTGCGGGAAGTGACCGTTGAAGAATTCTTCGTTCACGGAGACGTTCTTGATGGCGGTGATGGACTTGTTTTCTTCGTAGCTGAGCACACGGTCAACCAGCAGCATCGGGTAGCGGTGCGGCAGGTAGGCCTTGATCTCGCAGATGTCCATCGTCTTGTTTTCGGTAGTGGTCATGATTCGTCGTTTTCGATTTTCGTTTTAATGGTTTTTTCCAGCGTGCGCATTTTATCGCGCATCGTCGGCAGGTTCCTTACGATCGCCGCCGACTTTTCCCAGTCGCTGTTCTTGGCCAAGGGGTAGAAGCCGGTGTACTGGCCAGGTTCGGAAATCGAACGCGACACCAGGCTGCCCGAGGAAATGTGCACATTATCGGCGATCGTCAGGTGGCCGAGGATCATCGCCGCACCGCCGAAGGTGCAGTGCTTGCCGATGGTCGCGCTGCCGGCCACGCCGACGCAGCCGGCCATGGCGGTGTGGGCGCCGATCACGCAGTTGTGGCCGATCTGTATCTGGTTGTCCAGCTTGACGCCGTCTTCGATGATGGTGTCGGCCAGGGCGCCGCGGTCCACCGTGGTATTGGCGCCGATGTCGACGTCGTCGCCGATCACCACGCGGCCCACCTGCGGGATGCGCACGTACACGCCGCCGTCGTTGGCAAAGCCGAAGCCGTCGGTGCCGATCACGGCGCCCGAGTGGACGATGCCGCGCTTGCCGATCACGCACCTGGCGTGGAAGGTCACATTGGCGAAGAAATGCGTGCCCTCGCCCACCTGCGCGTCGCGGCCGACATAGCAGCCGGCATCGAGCACCGCGCCGGCGCCGATCACGGCGCCCGCCTCCACCACCACTTTCGGTCCCACATGGGCCGAGGCATCGACCGTGGCGGCCGGGTCGACATAGGCGGTCGGGTGCACGCCGGCCGGGCGCACGTAAGCCGTCTGCGCTTCAAACAGTTGCGCGGCGCGGGCAAAGTACACATAAGGGTTTTTGACGACGATGCGCGCGCCGCGGTAGGTCTGCGCCACGGTGGTATCGTCGTTGGCACTGACAATCAGGGCTGCCGCCTGGCTTTGCCCCGCTTGCGCGCGGAATTTGCTGTTACTGAGGAAGCTGATATGCGAAGCGCCTGCATCGGTCAACGGCGCGATCCCGGCAACGAAAAGTTCCGGGTCCCCCACCAGTTGGCCGCCCAGGCGTTCGACCAGTTCTCCTAGTCGAAGGCCCATCTGTAATCCAATCTATCTGTTATTTGTCCAGCGCTTCCAGCACCTTGCTGGTGATGTCGATGCGCGGGCTGGCCCACACGGCGTCCTGCAGGACGATGTCGTAGCCTTCGGTCGTCGCCAGCTGCTTGATGATCTTCGTCGCCTTGTCGGCGATCGCAGCACGCTCCTCGTTGGTGCGCTGGTTCAAATCTTCGCGGAATTCGCGCTGGCGGCGCTGGAAGTTCAGGTCGGCCTCGTAGGCTTCGCGCTGCAGCTTGCTGCGCTCGGGTTCGGCCTTGGTCGCCCCTTCCTTTTCCCATTTCTCGGCCGCCGCCTTGGAGCGCGCGGCCAGTTCCTGCAGGGCTTTCTCGCGGCCGGAGAATTCTTCGCGCAGCTTCTGGTCAGCCAGCTTGGCCAGCTTCGATTCGTTGTAGATGCGCTCGGCGCTCAGCCAGGCAATCCGCGAGGACTGCGCCTGCGCCTGCGCCGTGGCCAGGATGCCCAGCGCCAGTACGGCAGCCATTTTGCCCAGGGTAGCGGTTGCAGTCTTCAACTTGATTCTCCGTTCAAAAACATTGCCTTGATGCACTAAAACCTTAGAACCCGGTCCCCATCTGGAACTGGAAGCGTTCCAGGCGGTCACCCAGCTTGTCGTTCAGAGGCAAAGCATAACTCAACTTCAACGGACCGACCGGAGAAATCCAGCTCAAGCCCAGGCCGGCCGAGAAGCGCAGCTCGGACAGGCGCATCTTCTGCTTTTCCGCATACACCTGGCCGCCATCGAGGAAGCCGAACCAGCGCAGCGAACGGTCCTGGCCCTGGCCCGGGAATGGCAGCTGCAGTTCGGCGTTACCGATCAGGCGCGAGGCGCCGCCCAGCGAGTCGCCGTAGCGCGGGTCGACCACGCCCAGCGAGGAGCTCTGGTAGCCGCGCACCGAACCGATGCCGCCGGCGTAGAAGTTCTTGAACACGGGGTAGCTCTTGCCGCCGAAGCCGCGGCCGTAATCGAACTCGCCCTTCAGCGCCAGGGTGATCTTGTTGGTGATCGGCTTGTACCACTGGGTTTCGTACACGGCGCGCCAGTACTTCGATTCGCCGATGGCATCCAGTTCCAGGTTAATGCGCTGCATGAAGCCCAGGGTCGGCGTCATGGCCGAGTCGCGGCTGTCGCGCGCCCAGGCCGCCGTCAGCGGCACCGAATAGGCGTTGACCGAGCCGACGCCGGTGGCCGGGCCGCCCAGGTCGCGCACGTACTGCTTGAAGTAGGTCGGCGACGATTCGTCGGTTTCCACGTTCGAGCGCTCCAGGCCGACACCGAAGAACACGGTGTCCTGTTCCGAGAACGGCACGCCGAAGCTGATGCGGCCGCCGGTCTGCTTGATGGTGTACAGGCCGGTGTTGACCGCTGGCGGGCGGAAGGTACGCAGGTACAGTTCGTAGCTGCGCGACACGCCGTCCGGGGTCAGGTAAGGGTTGGTGTGCGAGAAGGCGATGGTACGGCTGTACTTCGAGGTATTCAGTTCCAGGCCCACGGTATTGCCCGAACCGGCAAAGTTGGCTTGCTGGATCGCGGCGTTGAAGGTGAACTTCTCGGCCTGCGAGAACGCGCCGCCGATCTGGAAGTTGCCGGTCGGGCGCTCGACCACGGTCAGGTTGATGTCCACCTGGTCGGAGGTGCCCTGCGCTTCCGGCGTATCGACGGTGACGTCCTTGAAGTAGCCGGTGCGGTCGACACGGTCGCGCGAAGCCTTGATCTTGGCGGCGTCGTACCAGCTCGACTCGAACTGGCGGAATTCGCGGCGGATCACTTCGTCGCGGGTGGTGGTGTTGCCCGAGATATTGATATGGCGCACATAGGCGCGCTTGCCCGGGTCGATGAAGAAGGTGAAGGCCACTTCGCGCTTCTGCTGGTCGATTTCCGGGTTGGCGTTCACGTTGGCGAAGGCGAAGCCGAAGGTGCCCAGGCGGTCGGTGATCAGCTTGTTGGTGGCGGTCAGCAGCTTGCCGGAGTACAGCTTGCCCTTCTGCAGCAGCACCAGCTGGCGCAATTCGTCCTCGCGGCCGAACATTTCGCCTTCGAACTTGATGTCGGAGACGGTGTATTTCTCGCCTTCGGTGATATTGATGGTGATGTAGATGTCCTTCTTGTCCGGGGTGATCGACACCTGGGTGGAATCCACGTTCATCTCGATATAGCCCTGGTCCAGGTAGAAGGATTTCAGGGCCTCGATATCGCCATTCAGCTTGGTCTTGGAATACTGGTCGGACTTGGTATACCAGCTGAACCAGCCGCCGGTATTCAGCGCGATCTGCTCTTTCAGCTCCTTGTCGCTGAAAGCCTTGTTGCCGACGATGTTGATCTGCTTGATGCGCGCCACGTCGCCTTCGTCGACGTCGAAGTCGATGCTGACGCGGTTGCGCTCCATCGGCGTCACGGTGGTGGTGATCTTCACGCCATACAGGCCGCGCGACAGGTACTGGCGCTTCAATTCCTGCTCGGCGCGGTCTACCGACGCCTTGTCGAAGGTCTTGGCTTCGCCCACGCCGATATCCTTCAGCGCCTTGACCAGCATGTCCTTCTCGAATTCGTGGGTGCCCTTGAAGTCCACCTTGGCGATGGCCGGGCGTTCTTCCACGATTACCACCAGCACGTTGCCGTCGCGCTCCAGTTTCACATCCTTGAAGATGCCGGTCGCGTACAGGGCCTTGATGGTGGCTACGGATTTGTCTTCACTGAAGGTTTCGCCCACGCGCACCGGCAGGTAGCTGAACACGGTACCGGCTTCGGTACGCTGGATGCCTTCGACGCGGATATCCTTGACGACGAACGACTCGGCGGCCATTGCGCTGCCGGAGCAGATTGCCAGGACGGCTGCGCCTACCAGGGTGCGGCGGAATTGAGGGACGATACGATCAGTGTGTAATTTCATCGGCAAATCGAAAAAAATTAAAGCAGCCGGGCCAGGTCATTGAATATCGCCAGCGCCATTAAAGACACCAGCAAACCCAGTCCAATACGCTGCGCCATTTCGCCAAAGCGCGCGGAAACGGGGCGCCCGGTCAAAACTTCCAGCGAATAATACAGCAAATGCCCCCCATCCAGAACAGGAATTGGCAGCAAATTCATAAGGCCCAGGCTCACGCTGATAAAGGCGACGAAGGCGATAAAAGGCTCGGCGCCCATTTTCGCCGTCTCCCCGGCATATTCGGCGATGGTCAGGGGGCCGGTAATATTCTTCAGCGAGACTTCGCCCACGATCATGCGTCCCAGGATCTTGAAGGTCATCGAACAGATTTCCTTCACCTGGCGCACGGCCTTGGCGGTGGCGTCCAGCGGGCCATAATGCACCACCATCGTATCAATGGCACCCACCAGTTCGGCTTTCATCTTACCGACTGTTACAAGACCTTTGCTGTTTGCCTGGCGGTCTTCCACCGCGTCGGGCACCAGGTCCAGCTCCAGGCGGCGGCCGTCGCGCTGCACGGTCACCACCAGCTTGCGGCCCGGGGAACGCAGGATCTCGTCGCGGAAGGAGCGCGCATCGTCGACCGCCTGGCCGTCCACGGCCACGATCACATCGCCCTTCATCATGCCGGCGCGGCGGGCGGCGCCGCCCTCCTCCATGCGGCCGATCACCGGGGGCGGACGCATCAGCTCCAGGCCGAGGGCGGCCGGGACATCGTCTTCCAGGCTGACGCGCGCGGCAGCGTCGGCCGGCAGGGTGGCGTGCACGTCGCCGTAGCCGGGCCGCTCGGCGACCAGTTTCAAGCCTTCCTTGTGGATGGCGGACTGGATGACGGCCCAGCGCAGCTCGGACCAGCCTTGCACCGGCTCGCCGTTGACGCTCTTCACCAGGTCGCCCCGGTGCAGGCCGGCCGTGGCGGCGGCCGTGGCCGGCGCCGGCTCGGCGATGCGGGCGGTGGGCTCGCGCACGCCGGACATGTACAGGCCCGCATACAGGGCGATGGCAAGCAGGAAGTTGGCCAAGGGGCCGGCGGCCACGATGGCGATGCGCTTCCAGACGTTCTGGCGGGTGAATTCGCGCGCCAGGTCGTGCGGCGGCAGGCCGCTGATGTCGGCCTCGCGGGCGTCGAGCATCTTGACGTAGCCGCCCAGCGGGATGGCGGAGACGGCCCATTCGGTCTGGTCGGGGCCGAACTTGCGCATCCAGACGATGCGGCCCATGCCGACCGAGAAGCGCAACACCTTCACGCCGCACCAGCGCGCCACCAGGTAGTGCCCCAGCTCGTGGATGACGATCAGGGAGCCGAGGCAGACGACCGTGGCGAGGATGGTGCGGAAGGCGTCCATGGTTGTCAGCCGGCGATGATGCGTTCCGCAGCGGCCCGCGCCAGCGCATCCTGCGCCATCACGGCTTCGATGCTGCTGGCCGCACCGTGCGGCAACTCGTCCATCACTTGTGCGATCACGCGGTCGATGCAGCGGAAACCGATCCGCTCGTCGAGGAAGGCTTGCACCGCCACTTCGTTGGCAGCGTTCAGCAGGGCCGGCGCGGTGCCACCGGCGCGCAAGGCTTCATAGGCCAGGGCCAGGCAGGGGAAGCGGTTGAAGTCCGGCTTTTCGAACTGCAGGGTGCCCACCTGGGTCAGGTCCAGCTGGGCCACGCCGGAAGCGATGCGCTCGGGATAGGCCAGCGCGTGCGCGATCGGGGTGCGCATGTCGGGGTTGCCCAGTTCCGCCAGCACCGAACCGTCGTTGTAGGACACCATGGAGTGGATCACCGATTGCGGGTGGATCACCACTTCGATCTGTGCGGCCGCTGCGCCGAACAGCCAATGGGCCTCGATCACTTCCAGGCCCTTGTTCATCATGGTCGCGGAATCGACCGAGATCTTGCGGCCCATGACCCACTTGGGATGCTTGCAGGCTTCGTCCGGCGTCACGTTTTCCAGCGTGGCGACGTCGCGCTTGAGGAAAGGGCCGCCGGAAGCGGTCAACAGGATCTTGGTGACGCCGGCTGCAGCCGGGACCCGGCCATAGCCTTGCGGCAGGCACTGGAAGATCGCATTGTGTTCGGAGTCGATCGGCAGCAGCACGGCGCCGCTGCCGGCCACGGCATCCATGAACAGCTGGCCGGACATGACCAGCGCTTCCTTATTGGCCAGCATGACTTTCTTGCCGGCGCGGGCGGCCGCCAGGGTCGGCGCCAGGCCGGCGGCGCCGACGATGGCAGCCATCACGGCATCGGTCTCGGGGGCGGCGGCGACCGCACACAGGGCAGCCTCGCCCCACTCCACTTCCGTCTTGCAGCCGGCGGCGCGCAGCAAGGCGCCCAGCTGGTCGGCCGCGGCGGCGCTGCCCACCACGGCGCGCGCCGGGCGGAACTGGATGCACTGCGCCGCCAGTTCTTCGACCCGGCTATGGGCGGTCAGCGCATGGACGGCGTAGCGGCCGGGATGGCGCGCGATGACGTCCAGGGTGGAGACGCCGATGGAACCGGTGGCGCCGAGGATGGTAATGCGTTGCATGGAATTCCTTAAAACAGCCTCGGGGTGATCAAGGCGGCGATGGGCAGCACCGGCACCAGCGCGTCGATACGGTCAAGCACGCCGCCGTGGCCAGGCAGCAGGTTGCTGCTGTCCTTCATGCCGGCGCGGCGTTTGAGCATGGATTCGAACAGGTCGCCGACGATCGAGGCGACCACGATCAGGACCAGCACGGCCAGCATGACGCCCCAGCCCATGCGCCCGGCCAGGCGCACCGCGAAGGTGTCCTGCAGCAGCGGCACCGATGGCGCCAGCAGCACGGTGGCCCCGGCCAGCAGCAGCACCGACAGCATGCCGCCCACCGCGCCTTCCCAGGACTTGCCCGGCGAAATGCTGGGCGCCAGCTTGTGCTTGCCGAACGCCTTGCCCGAGAAATAGGCGAAAATGTCGGCCGCCCACACCACCGCCATCACCGACAGCAGGTAGACCGGGCCGCGCGCAAACAGCAGCAGGATGGCGACGAAGCAGGACACCAGGGTCACCACGTACACCATGCTCAGCAAGGTATTGCCCATGCCTTCGAAGGGCGGCAAGCCCAGCTTGAGCGAAGGTGCGAAGCGGATCAGCCAGATGGCGGTGCCGATCGCCAGCCAGAAGGTGGTCGACTTTTCGGTCGCGCCGCCGCTGAAGTAGAAGGCGAAGACGAACATCGCCGTCCAGACGGCAGCCGTGATGACGGGCGCCGGATTCTTGAACAGGCGGAACGCTTCCCAGGCCGCGGCGGCGAAGAAGATGGCTACCACCACGTCCACCGCCGGCTGGTAGCCGGAAAACAGGACGGGCAGCAGGACCGCCAACAGCAGGACGGCGGTGATCACGCGGGTTTTCAGCATGGTTCTTAGCTCTTCTGGGCCACCTGGTCGCCGGTGCGGCCAAAGCGGCGTTCACGGCCCTGGTAGGAGGCGATGGCCTCGTCCAGGCGGTCGGCATTGAAGTCGGGCCAGTAGGTATCGGTGAAGTACAGCTCCGTATAGGCCAATTGCCACAGCAGGAAATTGGAGATGCGCTCTTCGCCGCCCGTGCGGATGAACAAGTCCGGCTCCGGTGCGTATGCCATCGACAGGTAGGGCGCCAGCTGCTCTTCGGAGAAGTCGGTCGTGCCGGGATGCTCGGCCACCATTTTGCCGATCGCTTGCATGATATCCCAGCGGCCGCCATAGTTGGCGCACACGGTGACCGTCATGCGGGTATTGTTGGCGGTCTTGCGCTCGGCATTGGCGATCATGTCCTGCAGCTTGGGGTCGAAGCGCGCCAGGTCGCCCACCACTTTCAGGCGAATATTGTTCGCATGCATCTTCGACACCTCGCGCTCCAGGGCGGTCACGAAGAGCTTCATCAGCAGCGAAACCTCTTCCTCCGGCCGGCGCCAGTTCTCGGAGCTGAACGCGAAGACCGTCAGGTACTCGATGCCGCGCAGGGCGCAGGCTTCAACCACGGTGCGCACCGCTTCCACGCCTTTGACGTGGCCCGCCACGCGCGGCAGGAAACGCTTGGTGGCCCAGCGCCCGTTGCCGTCCATGATGATAGCCAGGTGGCGGGGCACCTTGGGCGCATCGGGGACCGCGGTTGTCGAACTCGAATATTTCATATCTGTTTACTGAAAAACCAAAAAACCGGGGTCTGACCCTGAGGGTCAGACCCCTGCCGTTGCTTAGGTTTTCGTCCGGCCATTAAACGGTCAGGACTTCTTTCTCTTTTTCGGCGACGGTCTTGTCGATGTCGGCGATGAACTTGTCGGTCAGCTTCTGGACTTCGTCGGCGGCGCGGCGCTCTTCGTCTTCCGAAATGGCCTTGTCTTTCACCAGCTTCTTCAAGCTCTCGTTGGCGTCGCGGCGGATATTGCGCACGGCGACCTTGGCGTCTTCACCCTCGCCTTTGCACAGCTTGACCATCTCCTTGCGGCGCTCTTCGTTCAGCGGCGGGGTCGGCACGCGGATGGTGTCGCCCTGCGAGGCCGGGTTCAGGCCCAGGTCGGCGTCGCGGATCGCCTTCTCGATGGCGGCGCCCATCTTCTTTTCAAACGGGGTCACGCCGATAGTGCGGGCATCGACCAGGGTCAGGTTGGCCACCTGGTTGAGCGGAGTCGGGTTGCCGTAGTAATCGACCGTCACATGGTCCAGGATGCCGACGTGGGCACGGCCGGTGCGCACCTTGGCCAGGTCGGCCTTGAGCGTGTCCAACGATTTGACCATGCGGTCCTGAGTATTTTTCTTAATGTCAGCGATAGACATTCTTGCTCTCCTGTTGCAATTACTTGAATTATTTTAAACGTGAACCAGTGTACCCTCTTCCTCGCCCATAATCACGTTCATCAACGCGCCAGGCTTGGTAATGGAGAACACTTTGATCGGCAGCTTCTGGTCGCGGCACAGCGCAAAGGCGGTGGCGTCCATGACTTGCAGGTGTTTGGCGATGGCTTCGTCGAAGCTGATCTTCTGGTACAAGGTGGCGTTCGGGTCCTTTTTCGGGTCGGCGGTGTAGACGCCATCGACCTTGGTGGCCTTCAGCACGATTTCCGCGCTCATTTCCGAACCGCGCAATGCCGCTGCGGTGTCGGTGGTGAAGAACGGGTTGCCGGTGCCGGCCGCGAAGATGACGACCTTGCCCTCTTCCAGGTATTGCAGCGCCTTCGGGCGCACATAAGGCTCGACCACTTGCTCGATGCCGATCGCCGACATCACGCGCGCAGTGACGCCGACGTGCTTCATGGCATCGGCCAGGGCCAGTGCATTCATCACGGTGGCCAGCATGCCCATGTAGTCGGCGGTGGCACGGTCCATACCTTGCGCGCCAGGCGCCACGCCACGGAAGATGTTGCCGCCGCCAATGACGACCGCCAGTTCAACGCCCAGCTTTGCGACTTCGGCCACGTCCGCCACCATGCGTTCGATGGTGCCGCGATTGATGCCGTACGGATCGTCACCCATCAGGGCTTCGCCGGACAATTTCAGGAGGACGCGCTTGAAGGCTGGTTTTGACATGAGCTGGGGCTCCTTTT
>CBFGQI010000152.1:0-12011 GCA_965650885.1 uncultured Oxalobacteraceae bacterium | reverse complement strand
AAATGTCCGGTTGCCAGAGCTGACCCCGACTTTCACGAAGATTAAGGTGGAGGGAGCCATCCGTCACTGCTGGCGAGGTGGCGGGCGAGGGCGCTGGAAAAGTGTTCGGGGTGCTCCAGGTTTGAGACGTGGCCGCAGTCGGGGAGGATGACGGTTTGCGCCTGCGGCAGCAGCTCGCGGATGCGGAAACCGGCTGTTTCGCGGTCGCCGCGAATGAGCAGTACGGGCATTGATGGCTTGCTAGATGCAAGTTTATGTTCGGCGGAGCGTCCAAGCAGCAGGCGCGGTTCCACGTTCAGCGCTTGCCACGCCTGCCATTCGTCGATCATGCGCCACAGTGGCTGGCGCAGCGCTTCGCGGCCCGAGCCGCTGTTCCCGACGAGTCTTTCGAGCCAATCCCGTTTGAAGGGCGCAATGCCGCTCTTGCGCAGGCTGGCGATCTCGGAACGGCGCCGCGCGAGCGCCGCGGCGGTCCAGGGCTCGTCGGGGCCAGGCACGTCGAACAAGTCGCCGCCCGCCATGGTGGCGCTCAGGGCACGCTCGGGATGCAGGGCGATGAAATCCGTTACGACGAAGCCGCCCAGGGATAGCCCGACCAGATGGGCGCGCTGGATGCCGAGTGCGTCCATCAATCGGCGCAAGTCGTCGGCATGCGTGAATTGCTCGCCTTCGCGGGGGAGCGTCGAGCGCCCATACCCGCGCAAGTCGTAGCGGAGCACGCGATAGCTGCGCTCGAATTGCCTGACTTGCGGCTCCCACTGGCGCCGATCAAAGCTGTGGCCATGCAGGAAGATGATCGGCGTGCCGCTGCCGCTGATTTCGCAATAGAGCTTGGCGTCAGCGACCGCCACCTGCATGCGGCGCGGGCGGCGCCGGGCCGGCTCGGCCGCTTCGGCCATGGCTGTGCGGACCATTGGCGCATAGATGGTCGACCCCAGGAAGGTGCTGTAGCCATCCTGCACGGCTTGGTCGACATTGGCCTTGGCAATCACCACGCCCCACACGTCGGCGGCTTTGTCGAGCCAACTGTAGGCACCGGCCCAGCCGGGCGAAGAAATCAAGGCCGGATTGCCGCTGGCGTCCACTTCCTCCCGCCACAGCCCGAGCCCATATACATCCTTGCGCAAGTCCTGGCGGGCCAGTGCCACGTACTCGCCGGGCCGCACCACGGCGCCCCGCACCTGGTCGGCCTGCAAGGCATCGAGGGCGGCTTGGCTCAGCACACGCTTGCCGCGGTACACGCCGCCCTGCGCCACCATCATCAGGAAGTGGGCGAAATCCCGCGCCGTGGTGAACAGGCTGCCGCCCAGCATGGGACTGAAGCCGGGCTCTGTCGACACGGGCGCATAGCCGCTGTGTACCATGTGCAGCGGCCGGGCGATGCGGGACTGGAACAGCTCTTCGAAGCGTTGGCCGGACGCGATTTCCGCCATGCGGCCTGCGACCTGCATCGCCAGGCCGCCGTAGCGGAACTCCGCACCCGGCGCGGCGGTGGACGGCAAATCTTGGATGTGGGCCACCGCTTCTTGCAGCGACTGGTAATCGTCGCGGCGGCGTCCGTCGGGCTGGTAATCTGGGTAGCCGGCCGTATGCGACAGCAGTTGGCGCAAGGTCGCACCGCCTTTGGCATCGCGCCACCCGGGCAGGTACTTGTGCACCGGATCATCCCATGCCAGGCAGGCCTCGTCCACCAGGACGGCGATGGTGGCTGCCGCCGTCCATTTGCCGGTGGAAGCGACGTGCAGTGGCGCATCCAGCGCGCCATTGCCGAAGCAGGCGGAGTGCAGCACCCGTTCGCGCCGCCCTACGATGAGCGCCATGCCGTCGAAATAGCCGCGCTCAACGCGCTCGCGCAGGCGCGCATCGAGCCAGGAAAAGTCTGGGGTAGTGGCGGGCGCGCGGGGACCCGCGCTGCGCACGTCCATGGCCGCCAGGCAAGCGGTGCCGAAATACAGGAAATGACGTCGGTTCATGGGTAGATCGCTTCAAAAAAACACACTCTCCGCCCGCAAGCGGAGAGTGTCAAATTCCGAGTGGAGGAGACGTACTCAGAAGGTGTAACGGGCTTGCACGCCAAAACGCTTGTTCAGCGGCAGGTAGTTCTGCTGGTTGTGCGAGCTACCGTAATACTGCTCGTTATGCGCGCCCAGGATATTCACGCCATCCAGCACCACCGAAAGCTGTTTGCTGAATTCGTAGCCGAGCGAGAAGTCGAGCGTGCCGAGTGCCTTGGCAAAGATCGGTACGCCTTGTGCGCCGGAGGAACTGGTGGTGACCACGTAGCCGCTGCGGTAGTTGTAGGCCAGGCGCGCTTTCACCTTGCCCATCTCGTACATGCCGACCAGGTTGTAGCTGTTTTTGGACAATCCCTGCAGCGGTACCGTCTGCCCAGCCACCGCTGTCGGCGCTTCCGAATCGACGTAGGTGTAATTGGCCTGGAAGCCCAGGCCGTTGAAAGGAGCCGGCAGGCGGTCGAAGAATTGCTGGTAACCGATTTCAGCGCCCTTGATTTTCGACGTGCCGGCCGACTTGAATGTCGAGACATTGTAGGTCTCGCCATTGATCACGCGCTGTTCGGCCACGGTCTGTACGAAGCCATCGACCGTCTTCCGGAACGCGCCGAAGTAGGCCAGGCCGTTGTTGCCGAAATAGTGTTCCAGCGCCAGGTCGAAGTTGCTTGACTTGTAGGGCTGCAGCTCGGGATTGCCGGCGCGGGCATCGCGCTGTACCTGGTTGGTGATGTTGACTGCCGCCGACAGGTAGCCGAAATTCACCTGGCCCAGCGTGCGCGACGCCGCCAGGCGCAAGGCCACGTCTTCGCGCAGGGCCAGGTTGGCATTGAAGGAGGGCAGGGCGTCATGCCGTTTCGAATCGCGCGCCTGCAAGACTTGTTCGGCCGCCGCATTCGCGCCATAGGATTCGCCGTGCAGCCTGGTTTCGATATAGCGCAGGCCCAGGTTGCCCGTCAGCGGCAAGCCGGCGATGGCCAGCTCGTAATTGAGCTTCATATAGCCGGCCAGCGTTTTCTCGTTGTTGACCTGTTCCTGGTCCAGCGCATTGGCCTCGCTGGCCGGGAGACCATACAACATGCGCAGCGCCGATTGCTGGCGCACCGCGGCGCTGGAGAAGGTCCAGTACGGGCCGACGTCGCGCGACTCGCTCCCAGGTACCTGGTGCAGCAGGCCCGGATCGACGCTGGCCAGTGTCTTGCCGCTGTTGCAGCTGTCGATGCAATAGAAGTTGACGAAGCCGAAGGAGTGGCGCGTGTAATCGTTGGCGCGCAGGCCGAAGTCGAGCGAGCTGAGGATGCTGTTCTCGAACTTGTAGTTGGCATCGACCGTGGTGGCGGTGTTGCGCTGGGTGCCGTCCAGGTGGATCGCCAGCAGGTAATTCGGGTGGTACACCGCCTTGTTGCCCAGGTCGACGCCGGCAATGGCCACGCGCGAAGCCGAGCCGTCGTTCATGGTCAGCGTCATGGACGGCACGCTGGCGTTCAAACCCCACTCGTACAAGGTGTTGACGACACTGGTGTCGTTGCGCGCAAACCGCGCCTTGAGCGTCAGCGGGCCGCCGTCGCTCCACCTGAGGCCCACGTCGCTCAGGCGGGACTTGCGGTGCTCGTCGCCGATGACCGAGGTATCCGTCATCGAGTTGCCGCTAAAGGTGCCGGCCTTCAGGTTGTCGCTGCCGTCGCCATTGCGGTCGCCCCACAGGGAATAGGACGAAGTCGGCGTGCCGGTGTAGAAGCGCGCCGTCTGGAAGTTGTCGCGTTCCAGATAGTCGATGCCGACGTGGTTGGCGGTCACCATGAGGTTGCGGCCCGGGCGCCATTGGAAGGCACCGATCACCACGTCGCGCTCGCGGTCGCCGTGGTGGCCATTGCCGGTGAACATGCCGATAGGGTAGGTCACGCCCTTGCCCGACAGCGCATAATTGCCGACCGACTGGGTGCGCTGCACTTCGCCCTCGGCGATGCCGAAGGCGCTTTCGGTGTGCGCCACGTTCAGCAGCAAGCCCATTTCACCCAGGCCGGTTTGCCACCTTGTGCTGCCCAGCGCGGAGAACTGGCCTTTGACCTTGCTGCCGAATCCCGGAGCCATGCGGAATTCGGTGGCCTTGGCGGAGACGGTTGCGGTGCCGCCCTTGAAATCGAAGGGCAGGCGGGTGCGGACATTGACGTAGCCGCCCAGGCCGCCCTCGATCTCATTGGCCGATGAACTCTTGGCCACGTCGATCCCGCCCAGCACTTCGGCCGGCAAGTCTTCCAGCCCGAAATTGCGGCCATTGTATTCGCCGCCGGCGCCGAACACTTCCAGTCCGTTCAGCACCGTCTTGGTCTGGGACAGCCCGCGGATGGCGATGCTGGCGCCTTCCTCCTTATAGCGCTGCAACTGCACGCCGGAGATGCGCTGGGCCGCTTCGGCGATGTTCTGGTCCGGCAGCTTGCCGATGTCTTCGGCCACGATGGAGTCCGAGATCGCATCGTTGTCGCGCTTCTTGTTGCGCGCACTTTGGAGGCTGGCGCGCATCCCTGACACGACCACGACGGCCGGTTCCTCCTGCTTGGCGGCGGCGCTGTCAGGTGTTTCGTTGGAGGCTTGCGCATAAGCCGCTCCTGCGCTGCCAAGTGCGAGCATCACGGCGCAGCAGGTGGCGCGCCGAGGCAATGGTACTGAGTCATTCATATGGGTTTCCCGTGTCGAGTCGTTCACTTTTTCTCCGTGAAGCTTGCGCGCGGCCGTCATGATGAAAACGGCGCCGCTTGCGTTCACGCGGCTGGTGAGACTGGTCCCGGACAACAGCTTTTCCAGTGCTTCGGACACGGTCAGGTTGCCCCGGACTGCCGGGGTCTGGATGCCTTCCAGGTTTTCCCCGGAGGCCAGGACATTGATGCCGGCCTGCCGTGCGAACTCTGTGATCGAATTCACGGCGGGACCGGCGGCAATATCGAACTGCCTGCGTGTCTCCTGGACATTGGCGGCCTGTGACAGGGCGGCGATGCTCACCCCCAGGACCACCGCTGCCGTACTGCCGCATTGATGGTGGTGCATCATGCGTATCTCCTCCTGGATAAGTCTCGATTCTTCAGGACTATCTTGTCCTGTTATCGATAACGACGAATGGCGCGGCATTTTCCTACGCCTTGGCCGCACGATTTGTTTCAGCCGCGGCTGGCGTCGCCGATCATGATTTTCTCGGCGGTGATGGCGATCGGCACCTCGAGGAAGCTGCCGATATCCTCGGCGAAGCGTTCGGGGGCATCGATCTGATATTGGCCGACCAGCTTGCGGGCCTTCAGGCGCGGATCGACGATGATGATTTTCTTGCTGCTGTAACGGTTGAAGTCCGCCACGGCTTCGTTCAGGGTTTGGTTATTGAATACCAATTTGCCTTCTCTCCATGCGAGCTTCCTCGCGATTTCCTTCGGTTGCCGCGTGACCGGGATAGTCGCCGCCAGGTCGGGGATGAAGGATTGTTCGCCCGCCGCCACCATCCGCTTCTGCGCGCTGCCGTCATTGCTCCAGACTTCGACGACACCCTCGGTCACCAGCACTTCGGCCCCATTGCCATAGCGGCGCACGCCGAATGCCGTGCCGACCGCCTGCACCCGGATATCGCCCGCTTCGACGATGAATGGCTTGCTCTTGTCCTTGGCCACTTCCAGCCACACTTCGCCCATCTTTAGGTTCAGCTGGCGCTTTTGCCGCGTCATGCGCACTTCGAGCTGGCTGCCGCTGTTGATGTCCGCCACCGATTTGTCTGGCAGCGGCACCTTGCGGAATTCGCCCTTGGCCGTGGTCAGCACGGTCTTGTCCGCCAGTGCCGGCAGCACGCCGGCCACCGCCAGGGCCGCGATGCCGGCAGCGATCCCGCCGCGCGCCAGGAAGGCGCGCCGCGAAGGCCGCTGCCGCCACTCCGCCCCGGTCCACTCGACTTCAAGCCGTTCGCGGGCTGGGCGCAGGGTTTCCTGGACCATCGCCTGGTCGAGCGCGCGGTTGATGGCGCGTGCCCGCAAATAGGCACCCTGGTGGCGGATGTCGGCCGCCAGCCAGGCATCGAGGGCAGCCCGCTCCCCGGCCTGCAGTTCGCGGCCGGACTGGCGCACCACCCATCCGAGGGCTTCCTGATCAATCGTTGACATGGATCTTCTTGACTGCGTGCTTGCTGCGGTTTGGTTTGGCTTTGGGGACCTCGTGTACGCCGAAGCGGGCGATCATTTCCGAAATGAGGCGCATGCCGCGCAGCGTTTCCTTCTCGACGATCCCCTCGCTGATATGCAGGGCGGCCGCCGTTTCCAGCTGCGACAGCCCATAGATCCGCCGCGCCATGAACACTTGCTTGCAGCGGTCGGGCAGGTTGGCGATCAAGCCGATCACCCAGCGCAATTCGGCCCGCGCCAGCGCCACCCGCTCTGGCGACGGGGCGGCATCGGCAAGATCGAGTTCTTCCAGATTGGCCATGGATTCGATGCTGACGATGGCGTCGCGCCGCATGCGGTCGATCACGATATTGCGCGCCGTGCGCACCAGGAAGCCCCTGGCTTCCCGCACGTGGCCGAGGTTGGGCGCTTGCAGTATCTTGTAATAGGTCTCCTGGATCACGTCGTCAACTTCGGCCGGGCCGCTGCAGACGCGGCGCAGCATCTTCCGAAGCTCGGCTTCGAAAGGCAGGAAATTCGAGGTGACCCATTCGACGACGTCGTCATCCATCTTTGCACTTTCACGGTATGCCTGAACTATAAGACGAACGGCCGGCAAATTTCCTACGGCCGCCGTGATTATTTTCGCTTGTAGGGATGGCCTGACGGGGAAATCAAGATTTCCCGATTGCCGGCTGGCGCGCCGCTGATCAGGATGTCGCTCATGCCGACCTCCCGCTCCCTCCCGCCAGCCGAACGTGTGCATTGGCGCACCCTGGCAGTGTGGATTGCCATCGGGGCCGGCGCCGGGGCCTGGGCGCTGTGGGCCGAATTGCGGGCCGGCCACCCGGCCTGGATGCTGGCGCTGACGGTCAGCGGCTTGAGCATGGTGCCGCCGCTTGGCTATATGCTGCTGGCGCAGCGGCGCCGCCTGGAAGAGCATGACATCATGCTGGCCGAACTGGCCCGGCAAATCCCCGGCGTCATGTTCCAGTACCGCCGTTATCCCGATGGGCGCCACTGCTTCCCCTATATCAGTTCCAGCCTGGATGGCGAGATCGGCATCACGCCGGCCCAATTGCGGGAAGATGCCACCGCCTTATTCAGCCTGGCCCACCCGGACGACTTGCCGGGCCTGCAGCAGGCGATGCAGCGGTCGGCGGCCACGCTCAGTGCCGTTCACCTGGAATTCCGCATCCGGCTGCCGCAGTCCGGCGTGCGCTGGCGCGAAGTCGTGGCGCGCCCCGAACGGCTGGCGGATGGCAGCATTTTCTGGCATGGCTTCCTGAACGACATCATGGAGCGCAAGCAAGCCGAACTCGCCCTGGCCGGCGAGCGCCTGCTGTTGAAGACCCTGATCCAGGCGCTGCCCGACCCGATCTGGCTGAAGGATACGGAAGGCCGCTACCTGCTGTGCAATGCCGCCTTCGAGCGTTTTTTCGGCGCCAGCGAGGCGCAGATCGTCGGCAAGGCCGATGCCGATTTCGTCAACCCGGAACGGGCGGCGTTCTATCGCCAGTCCGACCTGGACGCGATTGCCGCCGGCGTGCTGCACATGGCTGACGACTGGGTCAGCTTCGCCGGCGACGGCCACCGCGCCATGCTGGAAACCACCAAACTGCCGCTGTTGGGGGCGCAGGGCCAGGTCGCCGGCGTGCTGGGCTTCAGCCGCGACATCACGGAGCGCAAGCTGATCGAGGTCGAATTGCGCGAATTGAATGAGCGCCTGGAAGGGCGCGTGCGCGAACGTACCCGCGAACTGGCGCAGGCCAAGGAGCAGGCTGAGCAAGCCAGCCTGGCCAAGAGCGGCTTCCTGGCCAATATGAGCCATGAAATCCGCACGCCGATGAATAGCGTGATCGGCATGGCCCACCTGGCGCTGCAGACACCACTGACGCCGCGCCAGCACGATTACCTGTCCAAGATCCTGCTGTCGGGCGAGCACTTGCTGCAACTGATCAACGACATCCTGGACTTTTCCAAGATCGAGGCGGGCAAGCTGGAATTGCAGGTGAGCGCCTTCGACCCGCACACGGTGGTGGCCAATGTGCTGGCGCAGCTTAGCGGGCAGGCACAGGCCAAGGGCTTGTCGCTGGCGGCGCACATCGATGACGGTATCCCGCGCCGCATGTATGGCGATCCGCTGCGCCTGCGCCAGGTGTTGCTGAACCTGGCCGGGAATGCCGTCAAATTCACCGCCAGCGGCGGCGTTGCCGTGCACCTGCTGATGTGGGTGGAGAGCGACAGCTCGGCCATGCTGCGCATCGAGGTGCGCGACAGCGGTATCGGCATGTCAGCCCACGAAATCGCCGGCCTGTTCCAGGCCTTCCACCAGGCCGACACCTCGGCCACCCGCGCCTTTGGCGGCACCGGCCTGGGCCTGGCGATCAGCAAGCGGCTGGTGGAGCAGATGGGGGGCGAAATCGGGTTGGATAGCGCGCCCGGCCGCGGCAGCGTGTTCTGGTTCACCGTGCAGCTGGAAAAGGAGTTGCCGGTTGGCTGGAGCGCGGAACCGGCGCCGCTGGCGGCGGCGCCGGCCGACTGGTCGCACCTTGGCGCTGCGACGGTGCTGGTGGTGGACGACAATCCCTTCAACCAGCAGGTGGCGGCCGAACTGCTGCAAATGAAGGGGGCCACGGTGCATATCGCCGCCCATGGCCAGCAGGCGCTTGATTTGCTGGCGGTGCACGACTTCGATTGCGTGCTGATGGACGTGCAAATGCCCGTCATGGACGGGGTGGAGGCGGCGCGCCGCGTGCGCGCCCAGCCGGCCCTGGCCAGCCTGCCCCTGGTGGCGCTGACGGCCAATGCCAGCAAGGAGGACCGCAGCCGCTGCATCGCCGCCGGCATGGACGACTTCCTGGCGAAGCCGATTGCGCCGGCACGCCTGTTCGACATGGTCGCTGCGGCGGTGGCGCGCTACCGGCCATTGCGCCCGTTGCCGCCGGCGGCCGAGGCGCCGGCATCGGCAGGCCAGACCGCGGCGCCCGGCGCACCTCCTGCACCGGCCACGCTGCCGGCCGGGAACGGGGTGGTCGACCTGGGCACCCTGGTGGAAAACTTCGATGGCGACCCGGACATGGTGCGCCGCTTCGCCTTCAAATTCGTGGCGATTGCGCGCTCCCAGCTTGCCGAGATGGAGGCCGCCCTGGAGCAGGGCGACCTGGCGGCGCTGGCCGCCCTCGGCCACCGCTGCAAATCCTCCGCCCGCACCGTGGGCGGCCACGCGTTTGCCGGGCTATGCCAGCAGCTCGAAGAATTGCACCAGCAAGAGGGCTTGTCGCTGGCGCGCGCCATCGTCCCGCAACTGCAGCCGCGCCTGGACGAGATCGAAGCGGCGCTGAATGCTGCCTTCGCGGCAGCGGAGGGAATTCCTTAAATTTTGTAGGGGATCACCTACGCGGAAATAGGGCGCGCCCTATAGAAATCAAGATTTCCTGTTGGCACAATGCATTTTCATAAGGGTAATTACTAATATTAATTAATAAACGGACCCGCGATGCAGCGAGACAGCATTCCGATTCCCCAGCAACCTGCGCATGTGCTGCTGGTGGATGATGACGAATACATGCGCGAATTATTGGATGGCATGTTGCGCTCGCTGGGCGTGCAGCACATCACCACCGCTGCGGATGGCAGGCAAGGCTTTGCCGCATTCCAGGCCGCCGTGCAAGCGCCCGACCTCGTCATTTGCGATATCAATATGCCGGACACGGATGGCTTCCAGATGATGGAGCTGCTGGCCAACGGCCATGGCGGTTGCGGCGTGATCCTGGTCACCGGCCTGGCCGACCGTTTCCGCAATTCCGCCATGCTGATGGCGCGCTTCCACCATTTGAACGTGCTCGGCATCCTGGCCAAGCCGATCCAGAAGCGCGCGCTGGCGGAACTGGTGGCGAAGCATTTACCAATCCTGGAGCAGCGGCAATGATGGCGAATCCGGGCGACTTCGAACCGCCTTCCGCACGACGAATGCATTTGCTGCCGGCTGGGCTGGCTGTCCTGTTTGCCGGGCTGCCCCTGTTCTTTGCCGTGAGCTGGCCGGCGGCGGCCGCGCTGGCTGGCGTGGCGGCGTGCAGCGGCTGGTCCGCCTGGCGCCACGCGCGCTCGGCCGCCGCCGCGCAGGCACAAGCCAATCTGGTGCTGCCGGCCCAGTATCAGCTGGAAAACGTGCAAGGCTTGCTGGGCGGCGTGTTGCCGGTCTGGGCACGCCACGTGCAATCGGTGCGCCAGCAATCCGACGACGCGGTGACGCAACTCCTGGCCAGTTTTTCCTCCCTGCTGCAGCAATTCGAAAGCGCCGGTTTCACCGGCCGCACGGCGGACGAGGGCGGCAGCAACCAGGTCACGATCAGCCTCCTGACCCTATGCGAACGCGAACTCGGGCCGGTGATCCGCTGCCTGGAGAACGTGGTGGGCAGCAAGGTCGAATTGCTGGACAACGTGCGCACGCTGTCGGCGGCGACCGATGAACTGGCCGAGCTGTCGGAAGAAGTCCGCAAGATCGCGGCCCAGACCAACCTGCTGGCGATCAATGCCTCGATCGAGGCGGCGCGCGCCGGCATGGCGGGGCGCGGCTTTGCCGTGATTGCGGGCGAAGTGCGCCAATTGTCGATGCAGTCGGCCGAGATCGGGGCGCGCATCACCCGGCGCATGGGCGAGATTTCCGGCGCCATGGGCGCCACGCTGGAAGCGGCGGCGCGGGCCGCCGACCACGACCGCGATGCGATCAGTTCGTCGAACAGCGTGGTGGACGATGTGCTGGGCCATGTGCGGGAATTGGCCCGCTCGGCCGACGACATGCGGACACAGGGCAACCATATCCGCCGCGACGTCGAGAACCTCTTGATAGCGCTCCAATTCCAGGACCGCATCCGCCAGATCCTGGAAGTGGTGGAAGCCGATATCGGGCGCCTTGAACAGGGCGTGCAGGACGGCGGTACGCTGCCGGCGCTGGACGCCTGGCTGCGGCAACTGGAATCGCACTACACGATGGACGACGAGCGCCACAGTCACCAGGGTGGCGCCCTCCCTGCCGCGGGCGGCGGCGATGCAATCACCTTTTTCTAGACTGGACAACAGAGAACCATGGCAAAAACCATCATGATCGTTGACGACTCGGCCTCCATGCGCCAGGTCATCGCCATTGCGCTGAAGGGCGCCGGCTACGATGTCATCGAAGGCAGCGACGGCAAGGACGCGCTGGGCAAACTCAAGGGACAGAAAGTCCACCTGGTCATCAGCGACGTCAACATGCCGAATATGGATGGCATCAGTTTCGTGACCGAGGTCAAGAAACTGGCCGCCTACCGCTTCACCCCGATCATGATGCTGACCACCGAAGGGCGCGACGATATGAAGCGCCAGGGCCAGGCGGCGGGCGCCAGGGCCTGGATGGTCAAGCCCTTCAAGCCCGACCAGTTGCTGGGCGCCGTGCAGAAACTGATCCTGCCATGAGCACCGGGGCGCACGATGCGGAAGGCACTGTGCTGCGCCTGGCCGGCGAAGTCACCATCTATCAGGCGGCGCAGCTCAAGCAGGATTTGCTGGCCGCGCTGGATGGCGCGGCCCCCGGTTCCGTGCTGGCGCTGGACCTGGGGCAAGTGACGGAGCTGGACACGGCCGGCCTGCAAGTGCTGCTGTTGGCGCGGGAAACGGCGCGCACGCGCCGTCAGGCGCTGCGCCTGGACGCGCCCAGTGCGGCCGTGGTGGAGGTGCTGGACCTGGTCGGCCTGGCGGGCCTGTGCGCCCCGGCCAGCGCCATGCGGGAGCGCGGACATGGAGCTTGACGGCGCACTGCAAACCTTTATCCACGAGAGCCGCGACCTGCTGCAGGAAATGGAAGACGCGCTGCTGGGCGGCGCGCAGGCCG